>CADDZH010000052.1 GCA_902812455.1 Chloroflexota bacterium
CTCAGAGCATCGTACGCAGCGCTGAAGAAGTGTTGAAGCACCTGGAAGCTAACAATGATCGTCGCGCCCTGCTCGCTGCCGAGGGGAATGGGCAATACCCCGTAGGTTCCCGATTTATCGTGGAACCCCAATTTATTGCGTCCACAGGCGACCCCACGTCCAGCAATAGCTCCACGCCCACAAATGGTTCCATGCTCAATGATATATCCAATAATGGGTATACGTATGCGCTTAGCCACCATTACGAATGGCAGAGCGAGGAGGCACGGCTCGTTGCCCATACGCTGGAACATGGCAATGTGAGCCAGACTGACCTCGATGCGATTGATGTATGCGCCATCACCCCTCTTGACGCCTTGAACCTGCTCTTCCTCTTCCAAAGGAAACGCAGCAAAGCCGGAGTATCATGATGATCTCTACTCGTGTTCCCATTCGTACTCTACCTCCAGATGTTGCCGAACGCATTGCCGCAGGCGAAGTAATCGAGCGCCCGGTATCGGTTGTTAAGGAACTGGTAGAGAACGCCCTGGACGCCGGAGCGCGCGAGATCCGGGTAGAAATACGCGGCGGAGGCCTGCGCCTGGTACGTGTGACCGACGATGGATTCGGTATTCCTGAGGATGAATTGGAGCGAGCCTGTGCGCGGCATACCACCAGCAAGATCACGACAGTTGAAGACCTGGAGCATTTGCACACGCTCGGCTTCCGCGGAGAGGCACTGGCGAGCATTGCCGCCGTGTCCGAGTTGACGCTATTGAGCCGTCCTATTGAATCTGAGGGAACAGGCGAAGAATCGCCTGCCGCCATGCTATCATTGCGCGGGGGCGACGTGGTCGAGCGCGGGCATAAGGCGCGCCCGCATGGTACCACTGTCACGGTACGCGACCTTTTCTACAACGTTCCTGCCCGCCTCAAGTTTATACGTGGCACGCGCACGGAAACAGGGCATATCCTCCAATTGGTGCGGCGCTATGCTGTGGGGTATCCGTCCGTGCGTTTCAGTCTGACCATCGAAGATCATGTGGTGCTGCAAACGAGCGGTACCGGTAATCTTGTCACAACACTGGCTGAGCTTTATCATTTGCCATTAGAGGAGATGCTGTACCCCGTCTCGGCAGAAGTTGCCGGCCGCTACAGGTTGCATGGCTATGTTGGGAACAGGGTGCTGGCTCAAGGGAACCGGCAACATATCATGCTGTTTATCAATGGCCGCTGGGTGCAATCACGTCCGCTGCAAGATGCGCTGGAGGCTGGATATCGTACACTGCTGCCAAAGGGAAAGCATCCCCTGCTTGTGCTCTACCTCGAACTGCCCCCCGAGGAGCTGGATGTCAATGTTCACCCAACCAAGACAGAAGTGAAATTGATGCGCGAGGATGAGATCGCGGCTGCTTTGACGCAGGCAGTGCGATCTGTGCTTGAGCGCAGTCCGGCCTTGCCTGAATCCGTCGATATTCCTGGCCCCGAACTGGTTTACCAGTGGCGTTTGCCGGGTCCACGCCGTCGTGGTTTGCACGTGGCCGAGTCGGCTGAGGGATACAAGGCGGAGAGCGCTCCTCCTGGGACGCCTGAAGTGCTGGCGCAGCTACGCCCGCTTGCGCAGTTGCAGCAGGCGGTGATCCTGGCCGAAGCGCCCGATGGCAGCCTCTACCTGATCGATCAGCATCGTGCCCACGAACGCATCATTTACGAACACCTGCGCAGCAAGCATACGGGTCTACAACAGAGCCAGGGAAATGAATATGCTGAGGCTCATCTTTTATTGGAGCCGGTGATCGTCGAATTAAAACGTTACCAGGCCGAACTCTTCGAGCAGCGCCTACCGGTACTGCGAGACCTGGGCTTAGAATGCGAGCGTTTCGGTGGCCGCAGTTTCTTGATTCGCTCGGTGCCGGGCGGTGCTGGCCAGGAACAACTGGCCGGGCATTTGCACGAGCTGGCCGAAGCTGCAGCGGAAGATAGCCCTGACTGGGAAGATCACTTGCTGATCGCTCTCGCGTGTCGTTCGGCGCTGCGCCGCGGCCGAGAACTGGGGAGTGATGAGCAGAAGGCCTTGATAACCGCGCTTGCCAGTGTTGCAGCGCCTGCTGTTTGCCCGCATGGCAGCCCCATTTTGCTGCACTACAGCCGCTCATTTTTGATCGATAAGTTTGATTGGTGACACCTAATTACCTTCTGATCAGTCTGACGAGCACCTCTGCTATGGTGAGAAAGATGATATCCAGGGCCAGCAGAACCAGCAGAGCATAATCGATATGGACGGCGATTGAGGCGACGGCTTGCAGGGTCGCCTTGTTGAACACGAGGAACCTGGTGAGCCAGAGGAGCAGGATAGTAGTGGCGATCAGGATGAGGGCAGAGGTGACAAACCAGCGCGCTCCCCGCCAGTCTTGGCGGCTGGGCCAGAGCTCGGATGTGACAGTCAGGATGAGGTAGGGGGCAAAGAGCAGCGTCCACCAGGGCCAACCGGGGCGCAGGAGTTGCAGGTGAATATCCCACAGGCTATAGCCTGTAGCAACCCAGTACAGGAATACAAGCATGGCTATGCCCCCGAAGAGCGGGGCGATAGCGC
Source organism: Chloroflexota bacterium (assembly GCA_902812455.1). The sequence continues at coordinate 2,573 of CADDZH010000052.1, forward strand.
TGAGGCCGTCCCCAACGTAACTCGTGACGCGGCCAACGGGCCGTACATATTGGACTTCCCCAAGCTGGAGCGATTGCCTGCTGCTGCTTTTCATGATGCGCCCGTTCGGCCCTCGTTGTATGGCTGGCTTAATGCGGAACAAGGCAACGCTGGTAATGCGGAAGCCAAAGGGCCACAAAAGCAGCACGACAAGAGCGTGGCTCAATTCATGAAGCATTACTCCCGGAGCATTTAACCAGAACCAGATCATCAGTCCTTTCTCTCCCAGTAGCCGGTACCCGATCTCGTCAACACGCCTGCGCACACCTTTGCGGGTCACGCGCAGCAGGATGAAAAGGACAAAAACGCCTGTAATGGCGAGCCACGGCTCATATGGTTTCAATTGTGCTGCCAGCGTTGGATCCATAACTTTCCTTGTGTATCGTATTAAGATCGCCGATCTTCTCCACCGCTATTGTAGCGGTAAACTGCGTCCTGGTCAATCTTTTTGCTGATTCATGGGGTGATCTTGTCCGGTTCCGCTAGTTTATCAGAGTCAGGCTCTTCAGTTTGTGTCTCCTGGGCGAAGGTTTGCCGGTGCTTGCGCTCGTAGTACATGCCCCAGAAGCCGAAGGCCAGCTCGCATGCGGACAGCAGGTAGAGGACGCGGTCGAGTCCGAACAGGTCTGCGATGACCCCAATAAAAAGAATGATAGGGATAGAGCCGGCGTTATAGAGCGCCAACTGTAAAGCAATAACGCGCCCCTTGATCCATTCAGGCGTATGCTCCTGGATGGCAGTCTGCGCAGGGATGTTGATACAATCGAGGGCCACACCTGCAAACAACATGAGGAGGGCAACCGAGAGGAGCAGGAGCGGATTGGTATTCCAGCCGTGCGGCTGAAGGACACGCGCCAGGATGGTGGAGAGCGGCACGATGAGTGTAACGAGGGTAAGCAGGACAGCGCCTATAAAAATGGTGCGTGATTTGCCCAGGTGACGGGTGATGTGTGGCATAACGACCGAGCCTGCCACCAGGCCAACACCTGCGGGAGCAAAGACAAAGGCCATCAGGTTGGGCGATAGATCGAGCAGTTTTGTCACAATGGGCGTCGCAAGCTCGCCGATAACCAGCAACAGGACGCCAGCGAATGAAAGCTGGATCACCGCCAGGAAGAGCCGTTTCTTGCGCTGTATAAAGCTCCATCCCTGGTACGTCTCGTTTAGCATATTTCTCACAATCTCAATAGTGCTTGTGCGGGCGCGAATTGTTGTGTTGCGTGCTGGATGAGAGAAATGACTGGAGGGAATCAGCGCAATAAGGACCGCGCAGACACCATACAGCAAGGCAATGATGGTGTAAAGCGAGTCAACCGGCTGGATGGTGATGCCAGCAAGCGTGAAAGTAGGGAGAAGGCTGAGCAGGATGGGGGCGAAGAGGATGAAGCCGACTGCCTGTGAGAGCATGAGCGTAATGTTGAACAGGGAAAGAGCGGGCATGAGTTCGTCTTCAGTTACCAGCATAGGAATTGTCGATCCTTCGGCTGGCGTAAAGAATTGCCCGATGCAAGAAATGAAAAAGGTGAGTAAATAGATGGGTAACAGTTGATGCCGGTTGATAACCAGGGAGACGACGAAGGCGAAGGTGGCGAGCGCCCGCAGTATATTACTCCCCCAGAGCACGCGCCGCTTGCTCAAGCGATCAACGTAGACACCGGCCGGAGCGCCGAAAAGGACAGCGGGGACGCTAAAGCAGATAATGGCAAGACCAACGAGTGTGGTTGAGCCTGTCACCTCCTCGATCAAGACAAGGAGGGCATAGTTTGAGGCATACAGCATCGTCATTGAGATCAACTGCGCCAGCCACAGGCGCAGGAAATCTCTCTTTTTTAAAAGGGTAATAAAACCCTCGCGTGATGTGGTTACAGCCATCAAACTACTCCAACCTGGGATATTTTGATACAACAGGTTTCTTAGCGCGATGATCCTAACAGGATGCTGCAAATATTATAGAGATCATAATGTATCCAGGTCGCTCTCTGCTGCACTTTTACGCGGTAGTTTTTGCTTTGTCCGCCGCTCGACCTCTGAGCGCGGCAGCAGCACGCGACGCCCGCACGTTTCGCAGCGCAGCCCGATATCGGCTCCCAGCCTGACTACTTCCCAATCATATCCTCCACACGGGTGAGGCTTGCGCAGGCGCAGGCGGTCGCCCAGTTCAAGATGCAATGGTGCTGGTGCCATATGTTTTGCCTTCCATACATTGCGTCCCCTCTATATATGATTACGTTGCTGGTATAGTCCGTGTTGATATATATAGCGCTCGACCGCTTCCGGCGTCTGGTACTTGATCGGTCTCCCTTCTGCAACGCGCCGGCGCAAATCTGTTGCCGAGATGGCCAGTTGTGGTGCAGCTATTGGGAGCAGCCGCTGTCCAATGCCGGGCACTTGTTTTTCCAACCACTCGCGATATTCTGGAATGTTTTGATATCCAGGGCGATGGACTGCCACAAGATACGTCAATTGTTCCAGGATACCGGCGGGATCGTACCAGGTTGGAAACTCCTCCAGGCTATCCCAGCCAATCACAAAGTAGATTGCTACCGGCTCTATCCATCGCTCGTGTAATAGCCGCAACATATCCACTGTATACGATGGGCCTGGTCGATCCATGTCAACCAGCGAGATGGTAAAGGCTGGATTGGAGGCTATCGCCAGTTCCAGCATAGCAAGCCGGTGCCTGGCCGGCGTGATCGCCTCTCCCTGTTTATGTGGTGGCTGGCCTGCCGGTACAAAAACCATTTCATCAAGCTCGAGAACAGCGCGTACCTCTTCTGCAATCACCAGGTGCCCATAATGAACCGGGTCGAATGTGCCACCTAGTATACCGATGCGCCTCTCGCTTGTGAGTGGCTCATTGTTTTCCAACGTGTATGCCCTCCCCATTGGAACAGCTTAGTACTGATTACCCTGACATATTGCTGGTGGATTCTACCATCGCCAGGTCTGCGTCAGGGAAGGCGGCATGGAGCGTGTATATCACATCAGAAACGCTGGCAACCTGCTCGCTTTCAACCCAGACATAGACCTTGAGTGTGATCTTCTTCTCTGCGTAGCCGTTGATCAGTACCATTGGCTCCGGTTTCGCCATCACCTTGCCGCATGCCTTGAGTGCCTTGATAATAGCCTTGGGCGTCTCATCCTGAATGAAAGCCTCTTCGGGCAAGGTCAACGTTAACGTGACACGCCGCTGCACGTAGTATGAGTTGTTGATCACCACGCCGCCGAAAACAAGGGCATTGGGAACGATCACCTGCTCTCCACTTGTAATACGTATCCTGGTTGTACGAAGCTGTATATCTTCTACGGTGCCCGTATGCAGTGGCTGATTGCCAGAATTGCTGATGGTGATCAGGTCTCCAATATGGAATGGGCGCTCCATCAAGATGTAGAAGCCTGCCACCAGGTCTTTTAAGATATCCTGGATGGCGAAGGTAAAAGCTACGGTCAGCGTGCCAAGCAGGGCTATCGGCAGGTCAATCGAGACGTGCCAGATGGAGAGGATCCAGAAGAAGGCAACCAGGATGATCAGGATGAAGAAAATACGCCCGATCAGAGTACGGAGGTTGACATCGAGGCGGTTTTCTCCCAATCCCCGGATGGTTTGCTTCATGGCCGTGCGGGCAATACCCAGCCCCAATAGGATGATCAGCACCGTTTCAATAAAGCTCCATACCAGCGCAGTCACATCTTGTACGTGGACCTGGTTTTTGATTGAGTTCCAGAGATCGATGATGAGGCTGCTGTTCAGGATAAACGGCGCTGCTATGGCGGCAATGATCAGCGGGGGAAAGATGATGATGATCCCCAGTGTATGGACGATCCAATCATCAAGGATCGTCTTTTTGAGACGGCGTACCAACCAGCGGCGCAGCAACAGGCCAATGCTTACGGCTGCCAGCGCAAGAAGTACCGTCAGGATGATACGAATGATCATAGTATCACCTCCGGGGGGAGCAGGCATTTTGTGGACCAGGGGCAAGGATAGCTCTCCTCTGTGCGTCTTGCTACAGCAGGATACACATCGAAGCGAGCCAGCAAATCAACCAGCACGCACAGAGGGAGGCCAACGACGTTCAGGTAGCAGCCATTGATGCGCGCCGTCGGTTGAAACGCTGGATTCTGGATACCATAGGCTCCGGCTTTATCCATCGGATCACCAGAGGCAATATAGGCAGCTATCTCCTCCTCGCTGTATGGGCGCATCAGCACAGGCGTGGTGCAACTCGCAGCCTGTATCTCCGGCTCACCGTTGCTTATCCTGGAGACACAGACACCCGTTACGACGTGGTGCCAGCGACCTCGTAAAGCCAGGAGGAGTTCGCGGGCATGAGCCTCATCGCGTGGCTTGCCCAGGATTTCACCATCAAGCAGGACGGTTGTATCTGCTGTGATGACCAGCCCGCCTGCTGCTTGAGGGAGCGTAAGAGCGGCCCTGGCTTTTTGCCGGGCAAGCCATTGCGCCAGGCCCTGAGCCACCCCGTGATATTGTTCCTGCAAGCTATCCTCGTCAACAGGCGCCGCACATGTTGTGTATGGGAGGCCAAGCAGCGCAAGAATCTGCCTGCGCCGGGGAGAGGCAGAGGCTAGCAGGAGCGGGAAAGCAGTTGTCATTGGGCGCGCTCCAGGATGGCTACACATTCGATGTGTGCTGTATGAGGAAACATATCGAGCGGCTGCACCGAGCGCAGGTGATAGGCGGGATGAAGGTGGCAGAGCACGTTCAGATCGCGCGCAAGCGTTGCCGGCTCGCACGAAACATAGACAATGCGCGGTACCGGGTGCTGCGCAAGCGCGTCCAGAACGACCTGCTGGCAGCCTACGCGCGGCGGATCGATTACCAGCCCATCGATCTGCGATGCCAGGGCAGGAAGCACATCTTCCACTTTACCCTTAAGTATTTCCACATTATGGGCATGGCGCAGGTTCCACTGCGCATCTTTGATGGCGCTCGGCGATTCCTCAATCGCGATAACCTTCTCAACATGTTTTGACAGCGCCAGAGCGAAGGTTCCCACGCCGCAGTAGGCATCCACAATGGTCAGAGGCTTCTTTGTCGAAGCGGAGATTTCCTGCTCGTTGAGCAGCCCCTGTAGCACCATGCTGACCATTTTTTCTGCCTGGGCTGTATTGGTCTGGAAGAAAGAACTGGGGCGGATGCGGAACATCTCACCAGCTAACACCTCTTCCATTGTCTCGACATGAACGTCAAGCCCGGCAGCCGCCAGTTGCGCGAGCATTTCTGGTTTCGGCTGTGGCTGGATCAGCACCTGTCCCGTGGCGGCCCCGCAACGGATCAGGAGCTGTGGCCGTTCGTTAGGTTGCCTGCTGAGTATTTGCAGGGCACGATTGATCTGTTCATGGGCAATAGGACAGGATGACAGTGGCAGCACCCGGTGTGTTCCCTTTGCGGTAAGGCCTGGCTGCCCCTGGCGATTGACCGAAAAGCGCATGTGGTTGCGATAATGCCAGGGATCGTCGCAGGGCACCGTTTCTAGCAATGGCGGCTGCTCGAAGCCACCAGCCTCGCGCAGCGCTTGATCGACAACCGAGCGTTTCCAGGCAAGCTGCGCCTCGTACCGCATATGTTGCAACTGGCAACCGCCGCAACTGCCAAACACCGGGCAAGGCGCAGCTACCTGCAGCGGTGAAGCGCGGTGAATTTCGGTAATCCAGGCGCGTGGCTGCTGTCTCTTCCGGTGCCTGCGCCTTCTCTTGCCGGAGCGCGGCTTTAGCGGCGCCTCGACCGCGATAGTTACCAGCTCTCCTGGCAATCCGGCGGGAACGCGAATTGCCTGCATGTAGGCATTCCCTTCTTCGTCCCGCACGACGATTTCAGCGAGCGCATCCCCTTCGCGGGTCATGGCTCCAAGCGTGAGGGTGTGATACGTGATAGATTGTAGAGACTCTTCTTGCTGGATCATTGCTGTTCGCTCTGGCTATTGCGCAATTCCATGATCTGGCGATAGAACTTGACTATATCCAGGTCAGGGTTAATGGCCTCTGCCTCCTCCAACAGTTCCCCGGCGCGTTCTTTATCCCCGCTTTCATAATAGACCGATGCGAGGAGGGTAAGCAGGTGGGCAGACTCAGGATTGGAGAGTAGCCCCTGTTCCAGCAGTTCGCGCGCTTCGGTTAGTTTACCCTGGCTCATGTAAACCGCGACCAGGCCGCTGTACGCGCTCATATCGCTGGGGTGCAACTCGATAGCCTTTTTATAATTGGCCTCGGCCTCCTCAATATTGTTGAGCATAAAGTAAGTCTGGCCAAGGTGATACCAGACACAGGAATAGCCTGGGTCAAGCTCTGCCAAACGCTGGTAGTGGCTTAATGCCTGCTCATATCCCTCCCGTTCAAAAGCGATCTCACCCAGGTTATGTTCGATGGCCGTTTCCTCTTCCCTGTCGGGATTCAGCTCCAGGGCCTGGCGTAGGTGATCTTCTGCTTCATCGAGTTCTTCCTCGTCGCCGATGTCTACAAGCAAATCGGCCAGCAGCATATGGCTTCGCACGCTATTATCGAGGGCCAGCGCCTCGCGCAAATTTGCTTCTGCCAGTTCCTGCAGGTGCTCTGCGCGTTCATCCTGTTCCTCGTCGTCTTCTTCAAAGAGTTTATCGCTCAGTCGTACCTGGGCGGCGGCAATTTGTTGCAAAACCTTGCTGCGTCCCTCAGCAAAATGCCCGGCGATGCCTTCCAGGTAGACGATCGTGCGCTCGAAGTCCTGTGCCATAGTAGCGCGGCTGGCCGCATCCTCATAGATAGAGCGGTCAAGGGGTGCCAGCTTGATGAGCACATCGGTGTAATAAAGCGTAATCGTTATGTGCCATACGATATCGGCGAAGGTATCGAGTATGTCTTGTATATCTTCGCCGCCTGGTTTACGCTCCTGCGCAATCTCCAGAGTCTTTTCATCGTGTTCCTGGAGCTGCTTCTGGATCTCCTGGATAGAGTAGCTCTGCGCCCGTACTCCCTCATCTATCATGTTCTGGATGCGCCAGCAATCCTGTTCTTTGACTAACGTGTAGCTTGCCCAGAACCAGTATCGATGTGTCTCTTTATAGAAGAGCGTTGGCTGAGGTAATTCGGGCAGCGTCATGTCCTCGGGGATATCTGCAAGCTCGATTGACCAGCCGGCTTCAACTGTCTTTGATGTTGTGCGGCGGCTAAAGGGTCTGGGCAGCCAGATGCCCGGTGCAGGCGTATCCTTCTCATTGAGGAAGCCCGGTTGCAACCTGGCAGGCCCGGCTTTCTCAGCCCAGCGCTGCCGGCGTGCTATCCACTCTTCTCGTGAAAGCCCTTCACGGAGGCTGCTATCGCTTGAAAGCACATCGTAGGCGAATGCATAATCTTCATCGGTCCAGGCCTCAACGAATGCCATGACAATATCGTCTGGATCCGCATCAGGGCCGATCGATCTTTCCTCTTCTTCCTCCTCTTCAAGTTCCTCCTCTTCTTCAAGCTCGGCGGGTTCTTCCTCTTCCTCCTCTACTTCCTCCTCCTCGATACCGGGCGCTTCCAGCACCATCTGGTTGATCAAGGAGAGATTAAAACGGTAGTCTTTGTGAGGCGTGGTATGATATTTCTTGTTCACCTCGAGGGCCTCGAGAATCAATCTTCGCCCTTTTGCCAGTGAGCACGGTTCCAGTTCAACCTCTTCGGATGTCTGGGCAATCAGGCGCTCAACGCTGCGCTTGCTCTGGATAGAAGTGAAGAAGTCTTTTACCCCATCGTGCCAGAATTCGAGCAGGAAGCCCAACACTCGCACATCGCGGTAATCTTCTCCCTGCTCCCACAGCAGCAGGAGCTGGACTTCGCCCATATCGCGTGTTTTGGTGACCAGCCCTTTCCAGAAGCGCGGCGGGTTACCCGTTTCCTCCATGTGAGGAAGAGCAGGCGCCCGGCTTCCCGGCGCTTCCCATTGCGGGTAGATCTTGCTCTCTTCGAGCCGTATCAATGAGCGCCGAGCTTCTTTGCGCACCTCCTTGATATGGCTCAGTTGATTCATGGCATGCAAGACATCGGCGGCGTCGGTGTGGTGCTCTTTAGAAAGAGCCTTGAGTAGCGCCATTTGCACCGCTTCGGGCTTGCTTGTGATGGAGGCCAGCGCAGATTCCGCCTGCTCCTGGTCGGTGCTGGCATGTAGCTCTTGCGCAATCTGGTGGAATTGCTCAAGTAACGATTGTGCCTGCGCATGCTCTTCCTGCGTGGCCTGTATGCTCTGGCCCTTTTTCTTGTCCTTCTTGCTCATTTCCCTATTCTCCTCTCGCAACCTGTATTCCTGCTCACTTCTTCCTGGTCCTTCTGTTCAATTCTTCGCGCACGGCCTGTACGATATCCAGCCTGGAATCGATCTTTTCTGCCTCTTCAAGTGTTGCCTGGGCGCGGCGCATATCTCCGCCTGTAAGATAGATCGAGGCAAGCAGGGCAAGCAAGTATGCCGATCTGGGAATAGCCTGGATTCCCTGTTCCAGCACCTCGCGCGCCTTTGCCAGGTTATTCTCCCTCATATACAGAACAGCAAGCTCTGCATAAGGGCGGAAATCTTGGGGATATTCTGCCATGGCCTGTTCGTATGTTGCCCTGGCCTCTGCAAATTGCTTCAGCTCGCGCTGCAAGATACCAATGCGTAGCCAGAGGTCTTCAAAGTCTGGCGCGAGGGCAGCCACGCGCTGGTAATGCTGCAGCGCTTGCTGGAATTGCCCGCGTTGCGTGGCAATGACTGCCAGATCGGCTTCGATTATGGCTTCCTCTCTCTGCTCGCTGGTCATGGTTCTAGCCTTCTGCAGGTGAGTCTCGGCCTCCTCGAGATCGTTTTCCTCTCCTCGTCTCACCAGCAGCTCGGCTAATGTAATATGGCTACTCGCAGAATCCTGCACGGAAAGCGACTCGCGTAACGACTGCTCTGCCAGGCCCAGGAACTGTCGCTGGCGGTCTTTCATGTCCAGTTCGCCAAAGTGCTCGCTGAGCGCTTCTTGCAGGACACCCAGTTGCCTCAGTAACTCGCTGCGTTGTTCTATGAACCTGTGGGCCAGCCGGTCGAGATAGACGATGGCACGCTCAATAGCTCCCAGCCCCATCGCACGAGTGTAGGCATCACCGTAGACCGTTCTATCGAGAGGCAGGTGGACGATCAAGGCATCATCGTAATACAGCGTTTGCACCATCCGCCAGATCAGCTCTTCCCTAAATTGCTCGGCGCCTGGCTCCTGGGGATTGTGTGCCTGCATAATCTCGTTCACGCGGTCGGTATGCTCCTGAATGCGCCGCTGTAGCTCTTCGATAGAGAGAGCCTGCGCGCCGGCCCCATCATCGCTCATCTTCTGAATACGCCATTGCTTCTGATCCTGCGCCAGGGTATAGCTGGTCCAGAACCAGTGCCGCCCGGTCTCCTTGTAGACAATGGTTCCCATGGGCATCTCTTTGAGCGTTCCGCTGAGAGGTGTGTCTGCCAGTTCGAGCGACCAGGCTGCTTCGGCTTCTTTGCGCGTGCTTGCGCCGCTTCCCCCGAAGGGGAGCCAGATGGAGGGCGCGCTCACTTCGCGCTCGCGTACATACGTCAGTTCAAAACGCGAGGGTTTGGCCTCATCGGCCCAGTTTCGCCGCCGTTCGATCCACTCGTCGCGCTCCAGCTCCTCGCGGATGCTGCTATCGAACGAGAGCAGGTCATAGCACAGCCCATAGTCACCCAGCGACCACGCGCCTATGAAGGTGGCAGCGACCTCGTCCGCTTCCAGGTCAGGGTTAATAAACGTCAATCCTCGATCTTCCCCCACATCTTCAGCATTGAAGATCAACTGGTTGAGCGTTGGAAGGTGATGGCGGTACTCTTTATGGGGAGCTACCTTGCGCCACTCGTTGACTGTAAGCGCCTCTTCGAGCAGGCGGCGCCCTTCTGCCAGCGTACACTCCGCCAGCGTAATATTGGGCTGCTGTTTCCTTATCTCCTGGAGCTGTGCCTCAAAGTTGCGCTTATTGGTGTTCTCTATAATGAAATCCTTCAGGCCGCGTGCCCAGAAGTCCATCATAAAAATGAACATCTGCACGTCGTTGTACTCAAACCCTTGCTCCCAGCACAGGATCAGCTCGATCTCGCCCTCCTCGCGCGACTGGGTCACATAGCCTTTCCAGAAGCGAGGGGGATTTTCTATCGGCAACTGGATCGCAGGAGTGCGCTCGACCGGTGGAGTCCTCTGCGGGTAGATCCTTGCCTGCTCAAGCCGCAGCAGCGAGCGGCGCGCCTCTTTGCGCACATCTCTCAAAGGGCTGAGTTCATGGATAGCGCTCAAAAGGTCTGCGGCATCGCTCTCATGTATTCTAGAAAGAGCCTTCAGGAATGCCAGTTGTGTAGGCTCCGGCAACTGGTTGATACTGGCTAGAGCTGCTTCGGCCTGTTCCTGGGTAGCGGCTGCGTAGAGATCGCTGGTGATCCCGTGAAATTGCTCAAGTAAATGTTGTACCTGGGCATGATCTTCAGGTGAAAGAGTCGTGTTGCTATCTTTTTTCCGAGCCATAATGGATATTGTACCTCTTCGTGTTCGTGGGAATGTGTATTATACGCCTTGTCGATTGTACCACGAAGAGCGGAAAGAGTCGAGAAGGAGGCGGTATGTTCCTTCTTGCTTGCCGGGATATGGGCTGCCATGAGGATGAGTATCGGATAGGCTGCGCAGTAGAAGTAAGACGACAGGCTGCGCCATGCCAGGAACAGGGGCAGCATAGCGAGCAGCATGGCAGCTTCAGGGGCTTGTTTACAGATGCGCCAGTACCAGGCAAGTGATCCGATCATCGCTCCGGCTTCCAGCGCCGTATAGACCCACTTCGGGAAGAAGGGGAGCAGGTGAGTCACGCTCAGATTGACAAGGCCGACGCCCACAGGGAACATCGGGTCAGCCACAGGAGCCAGGATGCCGGCCAGCCAGGCCTGGGGATTCCACAGGATAAAGGGGAGATTGAAGGCAAGGCAGAGGCTTCCTGCAATGGCCATGCGATACATGCTTTCTCTCCATCCATATGTGCGTAAGATCAGGATCAGGTAGAAAGGGATGAAGAACCACGAGGTTTGTTTCGCTGCAAACGCTAGCCCCAGGAATATGGCCGAGCTCCAGCGGCGATCGCGCAGCAGCCACGCCATGACGAGAAGCAGCGTCACGAAGATATCGAGATTGCTGCCCACTGTGGAACTCCACATGGAGACATTGACCAGCGCCAGCGCCAGCACCCACGGGCGCAGTTCTGGCCGCGCGACCTGCCAGCCAATAGCTACCAGCAGCAGGTAGCTGAGCAGGTAGAAGGGCAGCACGTTATAGTCTTTGATCAAGGCGAACGGCACAAGCGTCAGGAATGAGAGCGACGGATAACTGACTTTTGACTCAAATTCAGGCGCCTTACCGGCTTTCAGATCGGTATCGAGGACGGACTGCAGAGCCACCTGCGATGGATAATCGTTCGTCCCTGCAAATTGTCCTTGCTGGAGCGGCGTCGTCCAGTTAGGCTGGATAGGAAAGAGCCTGGCTACATCCAGCACGTTGGAATCCGTGTATGGGTTGCGTCCTTCCAGCAAGAGGATAGCTGCATTGGTATCGAGCGATGTGCCATCATTTGAGAACTGCGGCGGCAGGAAAGACATAACCACTGCCCGGCCAAACTCGATGCCACCGGCAATAGTGACCAGCAATGTAATAACCAGAGCTATTTTCTGCCAGGTACGCGGGTGATCCTGTGGTCCCTGCCGTTTCGGGCTGCCCGGGCGAAAGGCCATCACGATCGCGATAAAACTGCCTAAAATCAGGACAAAAGGAACGAGCGACCCGAAAGGACCCAGGTAGGGCATGTATACGTTGTGATCGATTTCATTGGGCGCCTGGAGCACAAGAGCAATGCCGAGCCATAGCGCTCGTCGCTGCAAGTCGACAACCTGGTAATTATCTGGCGATACGTCCTCTGTAAAGAAGAGGCGCATCCATTTGTATTTGATTGTGTTTTGAACTTCTTTTGCTTGCGTGGTCTGTGTGAGTACAGATCGCTGCTCCATACGTGTGACGCTTTTCCTGCCTGTTGCATGGCATCCTGGCTCTAGCCAGATAGTACGATGAGCAGGCCAGAACGGCGCTTGCAGGATAGTGCGCTTTTACCTCCCCAGCAGAGTACCGGGAATAGGATTGCAAATAACCATCCAGGGGGTTTTTCCCGGCCTGAGACTTACAACGAAGTCCAGCGCATTTACGTCACAAAATGGGAAAAGGGATAGAAGATACGCTATGCTATTAGATGCAGGACTAGCGCTGCTTTTTTCGTGGCAGTAACAAAATCGAGACGAGAGCATAGCCGGCGCAGGCTAAAATGAGCAAGGCAAAGATGATAGTTTCAGTATTATGGCCCGCCGAGAACAGCATGGAGAGTCCCCACCACAGGAATCCGATAAAGACGGCAAATAACAGGATAGTGCTCAATATTGTTTTGCTCATCGTATATATCCTCCAGCTTTCCTCTGCATAGTCTTCGCCCAATTCTCTTTCCATAGGTATGCACGCGCCAGCAGTTCTTCGGCGCTCTTCATCGAGGATTCCGTCACGTTCCCGCCCATAATATGGGCAATTTCACGCACACGCTGCTCGGGGCGCAACTGGTTAACGATGGTGACCGTGCGGTCTTCATAGAACTGCTTGCTGACATTGTAGTGAGCATCGGCAAAAGCCGCGATCTGGGGCAGGTGCGTGACGCAGATCACCTGGTGGTTCTGCGTGAGCATCCACAGCTTTTCACCCACAATCTGGCCGCTATATCCACTGATGCCGGCATCGATTTCATCAAAAATGAGCGTGGGCGTAGCATCGGCAGCCGAGAGAATTGTTTTCAGAGCCAGCATCAAGCGCGAGGTCTCGCCACCAGAAGCAATCTTTGTGAGTGGTTTGAGTGGCTCGCCGGGGTTCGGAGCAATCAGAAATTGCACGCGGTCTATGCCCGTCAGATCGCAGGCATAGTACTGCTCAGGCTGGCCATTGATGCTGGCCGGAACGCCCTGCTCGTCGGGAACCTGCGCGATTTCTACCGCGAAGCGCGCCCGTTTCATATTGAGGTCGTCCAGTTGCTCTTCCATGGCTGCTGAAAGCTGCTCTGCTGCCGCCCGCCTGCGCTCAGAAAGCTGCTGGGCGATCTGGCCGATCTCGCGCCGCAACTCAGTAACTTTCTGCTGCAACTCGGCAATAATTTCGTCTCGATGAACGATGCTCTCCAGCTCGGCCCGGTCATCCTCGGCCCGCTTCAGAATCTCCTCGATAGTCGCTCCATATTTACGCTTCAATCTCGCGATGAGCGCCAGGCGATCCTCGATCTCGGCAAGCCGCCCAGGGTCATCTTCAATATCGGATTCGTAGCTGCTGATGCCACTAGCCACATCTTCCAGGCGATAGATGGCCTCTGCGAGACTATCCTCGTACTCCTGCAAACTCTTGTCAAGGCGGGTCAGTTCGCTCATACTGCGCTCTGCCTCGTGCAGTTGATCGAGGGCGGGCTTGAAGTCGTCGCTGCCTATATCAGAGCCTTTAATCGCTCCATAGATCATGGCGCAGAGTTCGCGCAGGCGTTCCGCATTGCTCAGGACCTTGCGTTCCTGCTCCAATTCCTCGATCTCCCCAACTTCAAGTTCAGCTTTCTCGATCTCCTCGATCTCAAACTGGAGCAATTCAGCGCGGCGCGCCTGTTCTCGTTCGTTTTTTTGCAGCTCCTGCAAGCTCTTGCGTGCGTTGCGCCATTCTGTGACTTTTGTAGCAAGCTGCGCGCGTAGCGGCAGGAGTTCCGCGTAGCGGTCGAGGAAGTTGACGTGCTGCTCCGGGCGCAATAGGCTCAAGTGCTCGCTTTGCCCATGAATATCAACGAGCCAGCTTGCCACCTGCTGAAGCACTTGCTGCGGGAAGGTGCGCCCATTAATGCGCGAGACGGTACGGCCTGAGCGGAAGATATCGCGGGAAAGAATGAGCTGGCCATCTTCCGGGGTAATATCATATTCGTGCAGCAGGGCAGCCAGGGCGACGCGGGCATCGGCGCTGGAAGCCTCAACCTCCATGTCTTCCATACCTTCAACTTCGCCAGCTTCAAGCGCTTCAAATAGAGTACTGGCTCCATTTCTGCCTTCCGCGTATTGAATATCCTCGCTGCTTGCCGTCTCGAATGGCTGCCAGTCGTCAGGGATCGGTGGTAGGGCATCAATAGAGAAGATACCCTCGATGCTGGCACGCTCGCACCCTGCACGGACAACTTCCGCGCCGATTTTGCCGCCCAGCAGGGCATTGACGGCATCGATGATAATTGACTTTCCGGCGCCCGTTTCGCCGGTGAGAACATTGAACATGCGATGCAGCCGCAGGTTCAGGCTATCGATAATCGCGAAATCTTTAATGCTTAGCTCAAGTAACATGGTCGTTCGTGCTAGTCGGTTTCCTTCAGTTTAGCAGTGATGATCTGGTAGAAATGCGTTGGTGGCCTGCGTCTCAAAAACTTCGTCACATATTTGCTTTTATGAACAGCTATGGTTACTCCATCTTTCACCTCGCGATTCATCTGCCCATCGGCAGAGAACACACCATCTTGCTCGCCCGTGAATATCTGGAGCCTGATCCTGGCTTCCGGCGGCACAATCAGTGAGCGATCAGAGGTAAGGTGCGGCGCGATGGGCGTGAGCACGATGCTCGCCACCTGTGGATGGAGCAGGGGGCCACCGGCGGCCAGGTTATATGCCGTCGAGCCGGTAGCGGTTGACACAATCACGCCGTCAGCAAAGGATGTGCTGTAAAAGTAGTCATCGATCCAGATGCGTACCTGGACCACGCGCGGCCACATGCCGCGAGCAATAACAATATCATTGAGCGCCAGGAACTCTTCGCTCTGCCCATCCTGGGTCACAACAGCATGCAGCATGGAGCGTGTATCGACCCACACAGAGGGATCGTGATCCAGGTACAGGGGGAGCTGCGATGCTAGCTCGTTTGGCTCAAGCTCGGTCAAGAATCCCACGCGCCCAAAGTTGACGCCAATGATCGGGATATCGACAAAAGCCGTGATGCGAGCCGCATGCAGGATAGTGCCATCGCCGCCCAGTACGATGGCCAGTTTGCACCCTTTGATACGCGGATCGGGCGTCTCTTCAGCCTCGTAGCGGGTATCGATGATACGCACTTCGTGCCCGTGCTGTCGTAACTGGGTAACCACCTGGTTGGCAACTTCCGAGGTATCCTCTTTGCGGCCCTGGTAAAATACAGCAATCATCATCTCTCAAACACTCAATGGCTTCCCCTGCATCTGGGTACATAACTATTTCTGCTCTCTTAGCCCCTGATCGCGTTTTTGTTTTCGCTTCAGGCACATATTCTAACATACTTCGGGCTAAAAAGCGAGATTTTTAAGCTTCTCTTCTGCTAACCAGAACGCCTCTTGCTTGGAATGCACCGTTCCTTCAGCCTGCGCCTCTGCGATCTCCTCAAGCAAACGACCAACGAGCGGCCCTGGCTCCAGGTGGAAGCGGTGCATCAGCTCACTAGCATCCACAATGCGTGGCGGCAGGATGCTCTCGCGGTGGCGGATATACTGCGTGAGCAGCAGGCATACGGTGGCCAGGTGGCGCTCCCACGAGTCGCTAAGGGAGTCTGGTCCTCCTGTAGCAAGACGATCGGCCAGGGATATCAGGGCTACCGCGATGCCAGTTGGGCCGAGATCGACGAAATAGCGGCGAATGACACGAGGTGTGATGCTCTCGACCTGCGCCAACTGGCCTGGACGCATGTGATTGCCCACGACCTGTTGCACGAAGCGGCAATCCTGCGTGCTGGCCTTGATGCGCTTCATCACCTGCAAGGCAAGTGGAACGCCCGCCTGTGGGTGACCATAGAAATGGATGTTGCCATGCTCATCCTTGCTAAATGTAGCAGGCTTGCCGATATCGTGCATCAGCCCAGCCAGCTTTGTGCGGGGTAAGGAGAGCATGGCGCGCTGGAAGATGCGCTGCTGCTCTGCCTCCTTAAGCAACTGCTGTATCGTAACGAGATAATCCTCTTCACCGCGTTCCCAGGGTGATTGCCGTATCGTCTCTGCTGGCTGCTCCATAAGAGCGGCCAATTGCTCAAGCATCCCAACCGTCTCAATTGAATGTTGCAGCACATCCCAGCGATGTGGGAAAGGTTGGGGCATGCCGCGTGCCGGTATAAATTCTGGCATCAACACCATGAATAAGCCGAGCGCGTCGAGGAAACGCAAATGCTCCATTGCGCCCTTAAGCGAAAGCAGCGTGTAGAACTCATCATGGATGCGCTCTGGGGCCACCTGGGGTAGAAGCGCTGCATCACGCCTGATCATTGCTTCTGTATGAGGGTCAATAGTGAGATCATAGCGGGCCATCAAGCGCACGGTGCGCAGCATGCGCAGTGGATCATACCTGAAGACCCCGTCAATGACGGCCCTGAGCCGCCATGCCTCAATATCTTCCATGCCATGCGAGGGATCAATGATGCCTGCAATCTGCCCGCCTGCCTGGAGAAACTGTATGACGCTAGCGAGTGGGGCTGCCATTGCGTCTATCGTGAAGTCCCGCTGGCGCAGGTCATCCTCTACCGTCTTCCCTTTGATCGCAGCAACATCAATGATCAAGTTCTCTTTCTGTTCTGAAGATAGCGGGACAACCACCCGGTCTGCCTTCTCGTGGAAATGGGCATAGTGGCCACCAAGGAAATCGGCCAACTGTCGTGCGAGGCCGGGTGCATCACCCTGGATAACAATATCCCAATCGGCGCACGGCTCCCCAAGCAGGATATTGCGCAGCGAGCCGCCAACAAGGTAAGGCTGCTGCCCCTGCGCCTTAAAGAACTCTATCGTTTGCTGTAGTAGTTGCTGTACGCGAGTATCCAGAGTCAATCGAAGCTCTCAGCGTTATGTCATGCGTATAAAGACTTATGATCCGGGTAAATTAAAAGCTATCTCTTTGAGATTATAAGGCAGGGTTCAAATGAAAAATAATAGGAGTGCAATATATGCTGGCACATGGGGGGTATATAGGATGTGGGATGACACAACAACTCAGGCCAGATCATTGCACGCCTGCTCATATCATAACATCCACACAGGCGTGTTGTGTTAAAAAAGCAGAGAACCGGTACTAATGGTTCTGCTAGATCCCACAAACAGCAAACGTCTCTTCGATGAAGATGCTCTGGCGGAAGGAGCCTACGAACTCGCCCAGGTCTGGAGTGGCTGGAAAAAAGCCGGCATGCTAACCATGCCCGCCACAAGACATAGCTTCACACATCTTAATGAAGCGAGGAGTGTGAGGAAGAAGGTGGGAATGCGCTCGTAAAAATAAGCTTGCTCAAATCTTATCGCTATCATCCCCTTAAAGTGTTATCTATGGATGTAATAAGTGTTTCTGCATCTTCCGCTGTAAGTGCACATGAACCACGGACATAATGGGTTAATGAAATGACTCGAATACGAGATGCTTCTACGAGAGCATCGTGTAGTGTATTGCGCTCAACATTAATAACATAGAAGGTTTGCATATAGGTTCCGAGATGACGAACATTGGTGCTTAATTGTTTTATACCATCGAGTTCTCTCGCTTTCTTGTCTAACTTTGCTTCGATAATGCCAAATTGATTTTCAAAGCGGATGGCAACATCAACATCAAGTTGTCCACCCATCGATTTGATGCCAGACATTACCTCGTACCCATGCGATCGCAAAGTCTGTGCTATAGCCGCTTCAAAAAGTCCTCCAACACCTTGGCTTACTCCTTCTTCTGTCCAAACGCCTAGTCCTAATTGAACATCAAACAAATCTTTTAGAGTGATACATTCTGGAATCAGCTCACTGGAATCCGTTATCAGGTCATGGTTTTCCCATGTATACCAATACACACAATTGCTTTTCCTTTCACTTTCCATGTAGATAATAGGCATACTCCGCTGTTGTGCGACTTGATATGCAGCAAGCGACATGGTCTTAGTTCCGCCAGTAAGATTAAATACAAGAGGTTGAGAGATCAGGTCAGATTCCCCTAGCCTATCACGGAGCCTTTTCGCTATTGCAGCGATATTGTAGGCGTCAGCCTCCAGTTCATAGACTATCGTCTCTTTCTGGAGTACAGCCTTCAATCGCTCACAAACTGTTCGTGTTCTTTGTGTATAAACCAGTAATATGCCAACAGGATGGTAATGGCGTGCGGGAAGAAGATTGGGCATAGGTTGTTCGCCAACGAGTGCAATCATGACTGTCATGGCTATTTTCCCTTCCTTGGATTTAGGACATAGAACAGTCTTACCGCCTGTATCGGGCCTGTTCGCGGATAGCCTGCAAATTGAGCAGCTCTGCCACTTCGTAAGTTGTCGGCGTGCTATTAGCAACCGGGCGAAGTCGTATGAGCGTCGGGAAATGCCCAATCCGTCCATGCAATTCGGCCAGCAGCACAAATGCAGCGGGGGCGTATCCTGGTGGGTTAATGAGCAATGGTAGTGTTTGCCACTCTTCTGAAGTGAGATCAACCGCCTCGACAATAGCAGCGATCTGGGGCGAAAGCGGCTCGGCCTGGTTAATCTGTACGGGTATAGTGCGAACTTCCTTGATACGGGTATGTGCAAGCGACTCGAGCTGCGCTAGCTGGGCTTCCGTAAGCGGGTGAGTGAAGTTCAGGATGAGCATAACGTTATATCCTCTTCTAGGGCAGGTGATGGTTGCTAGTGTAGCATCCTATCATGCAAAATACATCAGGAATACCTCCGAAAAACATCGTAAGTTTCTCTGTTGTGACATCTCTACAGATACCGTATATTTTACTTGCCCGAGCTAAAGTACTTTTCAAATCGTTCACGCAGGAAGTGATAGTTAAGGGGATGATTAGCTGGTAGTTCCCAGGCATTACGGCACTCCAGGTAGATCTTTGAAGTGTGTGAACTAACTGTGCTGGGCGTGATACAAAACTTCTCTGCCACTTCCTGGGGGGTCAAACCCTGAGCAATGGCGCGTAGAATGTTACGCTGGCTTTTCGTTAGAGTATCTTCTACCTGCTTACACCGTTTGAATTCTTGCATGTCCATTTCTGTTAGACCGGCGGAAAGCACGGTTTTAACATCAGTGTCCTCTAGCTGGGGCAGAGTAGGAAAGTATGTTTTCCAGGGCACAAAGGGCATCTCGATCAGGGTGACACCGGTACTGGCAGGGACGTGCATCAGTGTACCATCTTTGACCTGCTGCTTAATTTCTTCAGGTGTATAAATATGCCAAATGTGATCGATATTATGCTTGAAATTGAGCTGAGCAGCAGAGATAGCTATTAACGCCATCAAGCGTCGTCCACCGGAGACAGAGAGATGGATGCAGCGCGGCTGTTGTTTCAGTTGGCGAATCAGTTGGTGGATGGTTTCGAGCGCTCCATTTGCGCTGATATCATCGACAATATCGTTGAGCACTTCTCCGTCCAATTGTAGGATGTGGGAACGAAAGTGCATTACCTGCCCCGTTGGCCGGTAATGGTCGCTGATAAACTCGGCGTTGAGGCAATTCAGCGAGTGTTGCAAATGCGGTTGTGAGGCATAAGGGTGAATAACGATCACCTCGCTGATGGGAAAGCCGCGTCTGAGCAAAAGATCGAGTGTAAAGGTTACGACTTGTGGCTGGCCACCTAGAGTGGCTACTAGGGTATGCGTGTATTCCGGCATCTTGCCATCCTTTGCTGTTACTAGAAAATACCTAGCTATTCAGGAGAAAAATACAAGTGGTAAACCTGCTCCCTGCTATTTTGATTGGTGGGCCTCCCAACGCAGGAAAGTCTGTTCTCTTTTACAGTCTTACCAAGACCCTGCATGAGCGGGGTATCCGCCATCATGCAATTCGGGCCTGTCCTGATGGTGAAGGTAACTGGTTCCAGCAAATGCACCAGCAAATCGGGCCTGACAATATACGCCTGATTTATTTTGCCGAAAAGACTTGGACGGAAGCCTTTGTAAGGGGCATCTGTTCCGATCTGGAACGTCGTCACCTGCCATTGCTCGTTGATATGGGTGGGCGTCCACGGGATTGGCAAACCTGCATCTTGCTTCGTTGCACGCATTCGATCCTCCTCCTTCGCTCTGACGAAGAAGAGAGTGTCCGATTCTGGCGTCAACTCGCCGCTGCGACCGGTTTGTTGCCTCTCGCTCAGATATACTCAGAACAGCATGGCCTATCGAAAATCACTGCGGATACGCCGATTATTCAGGGTACTATCACTGAATTGAAGCGTGGAACGCTCGCCCAAGGCCCGGTTTTTGAAGCTCTTGTTGAACGTCTTGCTGCTCTCTTTTCCTCCTATTCTCTGCCTGAACTCGAAAAAGCCAAACTTGCTATGGCTCCGGTAGAATGGGTGGTAAATCTTACTCCTCTTTTAGAGAGGTTAGATCCATTAGCAAAAGAATGGAGACCAGAGATGCTCCGTCAACTTGCCACAGAACTACCTACCAATACCTCTCTAGCCATATATGGACGCGGTCCAGGTTGGCTGTATGGAGCGTTGGCCGCACAGGCTGAACCGCAGCCCTTCTACCAGTTTGATCCACGTATAGGCTGGTTATCGCCACCTTCTCTTCGAATCGATGACCAACCTCCTGAAGGAATTGCTGTCTACTTGCGTGAGCATCAGGGTAAGGATGCCCTTATTCTCACCGTTCGTATCGCAAATGAATATCTCGACTATCTTCAGGCAGAGCAGTTGCCTTTTCCGCCTGTTCCATCAGAGCATGGACTGATCCTCGATGGCAAGATTCCACATTGGCTGCTCACAGCTCTGGTTCGACTCTATGATAGTGCCGGTGTAGAGTGGATTGCCTGCCATCAACCACAGTTGAAAAGCGCCGTAGTTGTGTCCTCACGTGTAAAAGTGCATCTCATTGGAGAGTTGATTCCTATGCTCATACCCTGAAATAATACGATGTGATTATACCACAGCCGTGAAGAAAGTACACCGGTACTATGGGTAAAAATTGCTAGTGAAGTTTTTAAACGTGTATCACAATTATGTAATCCTGTGCAGAAAGGACATGTTCTCTGATGGATACATTCGCCAAAGCTACGCCATCAAAGCTCTACGCTTTCCTGTTGAAGCTGCGCCCGTTGCAGTATGGCACGCTCATGCCCTTCAACGGCGAGCTTGTTCATGCTGCCTGGCTAAACTGGCTGCGCTCAGCGGCTCCTGATGTTGCAGAGTGGCTGCACGAAGGCAATAAGCGTCGCCTCTTCACGTGTTCCAGCCTGCAATTTCCGCTGCCTATGCAAAGAATACTTGCGGCGGAGCGGGATAATATACACCTGCCTGTAGACCCTGAGAAAACGTATACCGTGCGCATCACACTGTTGCTCGGCGAACTCTTCCCGCTCTTTCACGAAGCGCTGATGAGCTTCAACACGCGTGATATCAGCTCTGCTAACCCTCCCTTTATGCAGTTCGGCAAACGCTCGTTCTTACTCGAGGAAGTTATTCTTGCCAATGATGATCCTTCTGGCTGGACAGGCTTCACCTCGTTTACCCACCTTGTCGAAAAGGCGCAAGCACAGAAGCTAGGCAAGGTCCAGCCTCTCACTCTTGAATTTGCTTCAAATACCACCTTTAGCAGAGGTAGCGCGAAAAACTGCGAATATGGCAATTACTATGCGCGCTTGCCTTTGCCTCAATACGTGTTCCCCTATCTGGTAAGGCGCTGGCAAGAACTCGCTCCTCCCGATTTGTCAAATATCGTGCAATCTGAACGCATCGAAGAGTATGTCCAGAACGAGGGTATCATTATCGCCGGCTACGATCTCCAGCCTCACCAGGTTACATTTACCAACCACGTTCAACCAGGCTTCACTGGCACCTGCACCTACCACCTGCGTGGTCCTGATGAGCGGCTACCAGAAGGATCGCCTTTAACTGTGCGGCAGCAGATATGGTTGTTGTCCCAATTGGCTTTTTATACGGGTGTAGGGTATAAGACGGCGATGGGGATGGGGAGGGTGAGAGCTAGTTGACTCAAAGTTCATAACAAGTTTGTAGAAATCCCAAAAGTACCTCTGATGTGCCAATCACATGAACTATGCTATACTGCAAATGCTTGAGCAAAGCTGGTCCTCAACGCGAGATTGATATATAGGCTGGAGGTGAAACTTCGTGGGGAAGTCACTGGTATCGTTCGATACCAACCACATCAAGCAATACGTCTTTGCCACCGACAAATTGCGTGAGATTCGTGGTGGTAGCTCTATTCTAGATAACCTCAATCGCGAGGGCATGAGAACCCTTGCAGAGGAGTACCAGGCTGAGCAGGTCTACGCAAATGGTGGCAGTGGGATGTTCCTCATTGACTCCGATAAGGCAGAAACCTTTGGCAAAGCCGTGCAACGCATGTACCATGAAGGCACTGGCGGAGGCGCGTCGATCACCTATGCAATACAGGTGCTACCGGCTGATATCACAACGATAGAGGATGCAAAAGCTATTGGCTCCTATCGTGATGCCCTCGGCTGGCGCTTGCGCGAACAAAAACAGATTCCGCCGAAAATGATTTCGTTCGCTACTCATCCATTCATGCGTCCTTGCGATTCTTGCGGCGTCTTCTATGCCAGTCCTGAGCAGGAAGAAACCCCACGCGATCCTGGTGAGCAGGGGAGTCTCTTTTGTGAAAGCTGTCAAGAAAAACGACGACGCGATAAAGAAGTCAAGGATTTCATCGAAGATGTCGAAGCTAACAGGCGGGCGCGGGAGGTCGATCACTTATGGAGTTATGTCATACAAACACTGCGAGACAACGGGTATGATGTACCCCCTGGAACGGAGCGCCCCAATGACTTCAACGTTTTCAGTACCTTCAAGAGTGGCAAGGATTACCTTGCGCTGATCTATGCTGATGCGAATGGCATGGGGAAGGCATTCGACGCCTGTAAGGGATTGCCGGAATATCGTGATCTCGCCACAGATGTTGATAAGGCCATCTATAATGCTGTCTGCATGGCCATTAGTGCGCATTTGAAAATTAGTGATCACGTAAAGGATAGCGCGGCTGTTAAAGAGCGGATATTCCCATTCGATATCCTGATGATGGGCGGCGACGATGTATTGATGGTAACTCCAGCTAGTGCTGCTCTCGATGTGGCGATGACACTTGAGAGGACTTTTCGCGAGCTTACACAGGAGCTTACAGGAAAAAAGTATACCCTTTCCGTAGGCGTTGTACTGGCTCCAATCAAATATCCATTCAGATTACTGGAAAGCCTGGCAACGACGACACTGAAGTTTGCCAAAGATGATGGCAATGGAGAGCCACGCATCAACTTTGTCACTGTTGCGGGTAGCGCGGGCGAGACATTTGAGAAAGCTTTTGCTGCATTGCATACGCCCGCGAAAGAGAACGGCCACCTGGCTGACAAGCAGTTTTTTGCAACCCTGCGCCCGTATAAGCCTCAACACCTGGAACGCTTGCTTGTTGCGATTCGCAAAGGCCGAGGGCAGCGGCTGGGTCGCACGAAACTGCACCAGATGCGCGAGGCGATCATGAAGAAGAACCTGACCACTTCACTCAGCGAGAGCCGCGCCGTGCTGAGAAACTGGACGAATGCCCAGCGAGACTATGTGATTCAAGCGATGCATGACCTTACCAACCTGTACCTGGACGAGGCCCTAAATAGCCACGATCCCGAAGCCATGCAGTTCAATCGGCCATTCCCCTGGTTCGAGAGCAAGGAGAAAAAAAAGCCTGTAATCTATCGCACGCCGCTGCTGGACTTCATTGAGTTGTACGATTTCGTGTCTGGAGAGGAGGCCGCTGATGGGGGAACGCACTGATCACATTCGCATTCTGTATGATCTTGTGTTTCAGGCGCCATTTCACTGCGGCACTGGCATTCGCGCGGGGCTGATTGACCGCACCATTGTCGAAGATAGCCAGGGATTCCTCTATGTGCCTGCAACAACCTTCAAGGGAGTAGTGCGTGACCACTGCGAGCGCCTCGCTCTGCTGTATACTGGGGGCGATACACTTGATAGGCGGCTGATAAGCCCTCACGATCAGGAAGCTGCTTTGTCTGACCTGAGCGGCTCACTGACCATGATCACACGCATCTTTGGATCGCCCTTTTATCCTGGCACGCTCTCCTTTGATGATGCTCGACAGGATAAGGAAGAGAAAAAGCGCTTCGAGAGCCAGGACGGAAAACCTCGTTACCTGGCAAACCAGAAAGACGTGTACACCCAGGTTCGCCTGGATCGCCCGACACGCACGGCAGTTGAGGGCGCCCTTTATACCAGCGAGTTCGGCACGCGCGGCCTCACATTTCACGGCGATATTACCGGCTCACTGACGTGTTTTGCGATAGACGAGCAGGATGCCAGCAAGCCCACATACTCCTTGCTGCTCCTGCTGGCTGGCCTGCGGTTTGTTGAGCGCCTTGGTGGCAACAAATCGACGGGCAAGGGCAAGTGCGAGTGCAAGATCACACGCGTTGAAGTCAATGGCTCTCAACAAGCGTGGGAAGCCTGGCTCAGTGATCTGAGCGCGCTCGCATACTATACGCTAGCGGCAGGAGGTAGGCAGGCATGAAACATATGGCAATTTCTCTTGAGACGCTTTCACCGCTAGCTATCCGCGCCGATCATGCACCGGGCGGTATGGCAACTATGCCATACATCCCCGGCAGCACACTCCTGGGCGGCCTCGCAGCAGCGCATCGCCGGTTGCGTGGCGAACAGGAAGAGGAGTTTGAGCGATGGTTTACGCACAGTCAGATGCTGTACCCAAACCTGTATCCTGCTGCCTTTAAAGATGATACAACCTCATCGTTGCCTGTCTATCCTGTGCCCAGGACAGCACAAAGCTGTAAGCGCCACAGGGGCTTCTTGCCAGAGAAACCTGAAGAAGAGGATAAGGAATATCATGGCGTGCGCGATACACTGTTTGACTGGGCAGTGTATGAACTCGTCAAGCAGCAGAAAGACGACACAATAGCAACCAAAGTATTGGAGTCATGCGAAGTTTGTCCAAAATGTGGCGAAGCGATGGATCACTTTGATGGGTACTACTGGCATGATCCACTTGAGCCAGAGCGTTTTCATGCAGCGAGCGTTGATAGCCGCAAACGACTCCGCACGCATACAGGTATTAATCGCGCACTGGGCAGTGTCCAGGAAGACATTCTCTACAACAGGCAAGTATTCGAGGAGAATGTGCTCTTCTGGGGAGAACTGCGGCTGCCAGATGATCAGGATAGCGAGGGCTTCAGGAAGTTTCTAGAAGATGCAGTTTCGGCTGGCCTTGTACGGCTCGGCACGGCTCGCTCACGTGGCATGGGCAAGGTTGCCCTCAGCGCGAAGGAAATAGAGCCAGAAGAAGATTCACATGCGCAGTTCAAGACGCGCCTGCTGAACTTTGATCACGAACTGAGGAGTTATATGCAGAGCAAGATGCAGGCAATGGGGATCAACTCGCCGCAACTCGCGCCGTTCTATGTGGCTGTAACGCTGCATTCGCCTGTCATTCTCTGCGATGATGGCCTGCGTTACTACGGCACAATCGATGGCAAGACGCTGGGGCGCTGCGCTCACTTGTCTTCCTCGCCGTTTGAGCGTATCTTTCAGGTGGCCGGCATGCAGCGTGTACTCGGATGGAGTGATCTCTGGGGAATGCCGCGTGAGCACGAATTTGCTATCGAGACGGGCTCAGTGTTCCTGTATGCCTGCAATGTGGAACCGGATGACCCTCTCTTCGACGCGCTCTATGGCCTGGAAGAGCAAGGAATTGGGAGGCGCAAAGTGGAAGGGTATGGACGTATTCTTTTCTCTGACCCATTCCATCTGGAGGTGAAGTTGCGATGAGCACAGATCAGAAAAAACTTGATGACGCAATAAAGATTGCGCGCGAAGTCGCTTCTCAGGCTGAGGTATTATATTCTGACGCCACGAGGCTTGGTGATCATGCCGCGCGCGCGTTTGGTGGCGAGGAGAGACGCCGCTCGCAGATGACTGGCCTGGAAACGATTGCCAATAGCACATTCAAAACCACCGACATTTTCGACTACGTTAAAAAGCAGACCGCGCGTCACAAAGGATGGCAACATAGGGAAGGCGAAGGCGGTGAACGTTTTGGTGAGCGTCTATTGCAGCAGTTGCAGGGAGAGCTTGCGAACAGGGCACGTGCTATCGCTGACAGGCTCAGGATTGGTGATACAACGGACGAAGATAAGCAAAAACGACGCCACATCCACCTGCTCCTCATGCGCCAGTTTATTCGCCAGATGGTGGTGCAGTACGAGTATAAGGCTGAACTTGATAAGGGACGCAGGGGAGGACGCTAATGCTCACGGTAGCACAGGAACAGAAGATATCGCTCCTGAGTGACTCAGCATTGTACACAGAAGCGGTAGAGTTCATGAGGCATCTCTTGCACGACCTACGCAGTTCACCCATTCCTACGAGCCAGATCATGGGCCTGCTGAACGTTTCTCGCATCGGGAATTTTGGCCAGATCTATAACTTTGTTGTCCACCAGCGCGACCGCGATTGGCCAGGGTCGAAAAAAGCTATCAAAATCTTTTACACGGAGTTGGAGAAAGTTCTGGCGGAGAAGAGGCGCTCGATAGCTCGCTCTGATCTATTGACGACTGGGTTGGATGCCCGGAAGGCCAACCAGGAAAAAGATGAACTGCTGGCGGCATTAGCACGCGAGTACATCCAGCACCTTGTTGCTGAAAATATCTACCAGGAAGCTCTGCGCCAGGGATAGGTACAGGCGCAACGAATAGGAGATGAGGCAGCTATGATAGACTTGCAGAATCGTTACCGGCTACAGAATCGCTATCTCTTCAAGGGGCAGCTTGTCATGCAGACAGCGCTTCATATTGGCGGTGGTGAATTCACCCTTAGCCCCAGCGATAGCCCAGTTATACGCACGCAGGCAGAAATACCATTTATCCCTGGTTCGAGTTTTAAGGGGGCGTTACGCAGTACCGTAGAGAAGCTCATACCCATGCTTCCTCCTGATAAGGGGTTCAGAACATGTAGCCTGATCGAGATCAGTAGAAAAGAGTTTGAGGGGATGAGCAAAGAGCAGCGCCGCTCAATCTGTCCCACCGTTCGCCAGTGGGATATTGTGCAGCAGCGCCGCGATGATCCAGAACATGCTGATGAGATTATGAACAATGCGCTAGAAGCGCTGTGCGACACTTGTCGCCTGTTTGGCTCGCCCTATGCTGCCTCGCGTGTGAACATCAGCGATCTCTACATGCCTGTTGATAAGGAGAGTGATATCGTCCAGATTCGTGATGGCGTTGCCATTGACCGCGATAGCGAGCGTGCCAGGGAAGGTCTGAAGTACGATTTTGAAGTTGTGCCTGTAGGGGCGACGTTTGACCTGGAGATCACACTGGAAAATGCAACAGATCGTGATCTGCAGTTGCTCTGTATGGGGCTGAGCGAGTACATGCACGGCTTCGGCGTTATTGGCGGCAAGCGTTCGCGCGGCCTAGGAGCCTGCAAGCTGGAGAACTTGCAGGTGTACGCACTTCAACTGGATGTAGATGAACCGGCGCGCAGCGAGCGGCTCCGCGACTATCTCCTTCGTCGCAAATTCTCATCTGTTGAGGCAGGCGAGTCGTTTCTCGAAGGGGCAATTTCTTCTATCTTTGAGCGGAGGTAAATATATGTTGAAGAAGCTGGTCAACGAAGCACTTTTTACGCTGAGGATCACAACGACGGGACCGCTGCTGATCAAGTCGGGCCAGGCTACTGTGATCGGACCTGATATGACGCCGGTGCTGACCTGGCGCAATGGCAAGCAGGAAGTCTTTGTTCCGGGCAGTTCGCTGAAAGGCGTATTCCGCAGTCACACTGAGAAGATCGTATGCAGCCTGAAGCCGCAGGTAGTATGTTATCCGTTTGCCGGTGGAGGGCGCCAGCACCCACAAGAGTATCGTTTCTCCTGTGGGGAGACATTCAACCGGCTTTCGAGAGGTGACAAGAAGCTTGAGGATGATACCAGCTACGTCTATGCAAACTCATGCCCGGCGTGCCGCCTCTTCGGCTCGACGTGGTTTATCGGTAGGGTTGCTATCAGCGATGCTTACCTGATGACGCAGGGAGTGACGGAACAGCGCGATGGTGTAGGTATCGATCGCCTGACTGGAGGAGCGTATCCGGGAGCAAAGTTCGAGCTAGCAGTGGTGAGTGCGGGCGCAAGTTTTGAGGCGAAGGTTCATTTGCGGAATTTTGAGGTCTGGCAGTTGGGGATGCTGTTCGCCGTCATACAAGATATGGAGGATGGTTTGATCCGTCTGGGGTCAGGGCGCTCGCGCGGTCTGGGAAGCGTCACAGCCGCTACCGGCGAGGGGGGTGTGATGTTCAACAGTACGCGCGGCACTGCCGAGCCGGATGGCGAGCTGTGGGGGCTGGGACGCTGGCTCAATGATGGCAGCTACGGCACGCGCAAGGATGATCTTCTCAAGCTGAGCACACCGGTAGCGCATAGCGAGAAGGGGATTCGGCGCACACGCACACTGACAGGCAACATCCTTAGCGAGCTACGCGATGCATCTATCGAACAATTCGTCCAGAGCATGCTGGCCTGGGAACCCCCGGCAGCAGAATTGACACGAGCCGGTGCTCGCCAGTAACAGGAGGAGCTGTATGACCACAGAATGGCTGGCGACTGGCGAGGTCGCTGATATCACCCACCTGATTGCCGAATGGTCCATCCCCGCCGGTGCGCTGTTCCTGGGCGAGCAGCAGCCTGCACGCTTCCTCATGAAGGATGAGCAGAGCGCTCTGCTCATCTTTGTCCCTTTTGAGCAGACTTTGCCGTTTTCAACCTACACCTCGGGGCGCATCTTCCATCGTGATTTCGAACTGCGTTGGCAACAGGACGAAGATGGCACGCATGTTGTCTACCTGGGCACTCGCGATCATTGCCCGCTATCGCTCCAGAAAGTTCAAGAAGTTGAGATATCGTCCACGCGCGCTTACTATCTCTTTGGAGAGCGTGTGGGGGCCAAAAGGGCAGAAGAAATCGGAGAGCCGGTGCGGGAAGGAGATTATATTGAGGTGCGCGTGCCGCGCCTGCTGCGCTACCCCATCCAGAGCACAAAGCCGCGTGTAACATTGCGCGTCTGCGAAAGTATCGACAAGCTGACAGGCGAGGTAATATACTATCGCTTTCAGGGAATAGAGGAGGCCGCAGGATGAATCCGTATGATTTCGTGCGTATCGCTTGGAATCGCTCACCTGAACGTCGCGAGCCAATCTGGCACAATCGCTTCATTGCTCAAGATCAGCATCCTCTCTACACCGGCTCTATTGAGGTTGATATCTATGCCGAGACGCCCATCTTTGTGCCGGAACGCGCGAGCGAAAGAGCGTTTGATCCCAGGCAGCCGATGCAATTCATGAAAAACGGCCGTGGTGAATACATTATTTCTGGCAGTTCACTTAAGGGGATGCTACGCACCATTGGCGAGGCTTTGGGCAACGGCTGCCTCACATTGTTCTCCGGTGAGTATGAGCAGCATCGCGTTCATTATGACCGCAAAGTTCCAGATGCGTTTCGCCATTGCCAGCGTAATGATAGACTGTGCATCACATGCCGCACGTTTGGGATGCTAAGTGGTCGTTCAGTTTTTCTCGGTAAGGTGAACATTGGTGATGCGGCTGTCTATCCTGATAGAGTCTATCCCTACGACAGAGCTATCTATACTAAGCCGTTAATGGAGCCCAAGCCACGCCACAAGAGCTTCTATCTCGATGAGTCTGAGGAGCATATCGCCGGCCGCAAATTTTACTTCCATCACTCGCCAGATTATGAACCATTGACCGATGATCGCCTGCGCTACTCGAACAACCAACTGCTGAATCGCTACATCCTACCCTTAGATAGAGAGACAGGCTTTCATTTTCGCGTGGACTTTACCAATCTGGAAAAGGATGAGTTTGGGATGCTGCTGTATGCCCTCATTCTGGAAAAAGATATGCGCCACAAAATTGGTTATGCAAAACCGCTGGGCCTGGGCTCCATAGAGCTTGTTCCCACGCGCATGAAGCTCGTTGATTTCGGTGCGCGCTATGTTCCAGGGCACAGAGGGGGAAGCATGCAAACATTTGAGGGTGATGATCTCTGGAACGCCATCTATAGCCACGTTGATCAGTTTAAAGAACATCAGCTTGTTAAAGAAGCGCTCGACGATCTCCAGCGCATCTGGAAATGGCCGCCTGATCCTAATGCTGACTACTACTATCCAAGCAAGCGAGACTGGTTCGATACGCCCGCCAGTCGTGGCAAACGAATCGCCGATACATGGGATGTTCCTCCACAAAGATAGTGAATGCATAGTACGGCAGGAAAGGAGCGCCGTTCGTGGAACACGTTTTGGTTGCTTCCCTGGGCGAATCGCCCGTCGTCATTACAGCAATGTACGATCTGTTGACGAAACAAAGGGGGAAACACGTTGATCGTCTCGTTGTGCTGTACTCGAAGGGAGGATATGTCAAGGATTCGCTTGATCTTGTGAAAGAGGCAATGAAGGATCAGCCATGCATATTTGATCCTCAAGATGTGTTGATTGAAGATACGAGTACAACGCGCGATTGCATTGTGTTTCTCCAGCAGTTGTACAGGTGCCTGACGATTTACCAGGACAACGGTGATGTTGTCTATCTGTCCTTGGCAGGCGGGCGCAAGAGTATGTCCGCGCTCATGGCCTGGGTAGTTCCCTACTTTTCCTGCATCAAGGGGCTTTACCATGTGATCGATAAGGATGAGCGAGATTTCTTTACGATAGAACAGATCGTCCTGGAGATGAACAGCGAGCAGCAAAAGCGCGCTATGCATCCTGAGTTCTCTCATCTTGAATTGGTAGATATCCCGCTCAATTTTCCAGCCAGCAAGAGAGATGAATGGCGCAATGAGTTGCTATCCATGTCAGTTGAGGAACTAGAAGAGCTTCAAGAAGAAAATGCGCAGCGAGCCGAAGCGTTAGAGTTTGGCCGTCGTATCGCTCAAGGGGAAAGAATCATTGATGTATGGCTGACAGCATACGCAGCAAAACAGTTCAGCAAAATGTGCGATCAAGATGTAACACATGCGCAGCGCTTCGAGACATGTTTCAATGAGATGCGATCTGTGCCTATGCTACGCTCCCACTCTCATGGCACATTTGCTGGCAGGGACGAGCGATTCAGGAAGCTGGTATTCCATTACTTCAAACTCCACCGGCGGCCAGAGCGCCCCATGTTCTATACGCTGCCAAAAGATATTAAAAGTGTGCCGGATAGTAAAGTGGACAGGGTGGTAGTTTGTTCGTTGGAGATCGAACGGGAAAGAGAATACAGGTCTGTGCAGGAGATATTGGCAGACCCTGATCTGTCATCTCTAGAGCCTGAGGTTCCGCTCGATCAATTGCCCTCTATCAGGTATCGCAATATGGGCGAGGGTATCCTCATTGTCCCCTTGGGGGCCTCTCCGATGGTTGCTACGCAGCTTTATACGCTGCTCAGACGGCAAGGACAGGTGATCCGTGAAGTTGTCCTGGTCTATCCTGCCGACAGAGAGATCATCCAGGGTGCTGAAATTGTGAAGCAGGCATTGAGAGATGAAGATGGCACACCCTGCCGCCACAAGCGTATTGATGGCTTGCGCGATATTCTTTCCTCAAAAGATTGTGGGATATTTCAGGCGGCGCTGGAAACTGAGATCGACCGTGTGCGCAACGAACGTTCGGGCGCTTCTATCCTGCTCGCCCTATCAGGTGGGCGCAAGGGAATGACGGCCCTGGCAATGTTCTCTGCTATACGCAAGGGCATTCCCAGATTGTTTCATACGCTTATCGGCGGCGATGATCTAGAGCAGGCAATCCTCAAGGAAACGTCTGTCGAGGCTCTGAGGAGGCCAGGGCTAGATCGCAAGACACGCAATGATCGTCTTTTCTTGCGAGCCTATGCTAAGAACGATAAGGAGTTGGCGGAGAGATTCACTTTATTCGAAGTACCAGTCCTTTTGCCTTCCATGTGAATTACTTGCGACCCCCCGTTCAGGTTTGAAACAACTCATGGGGCCAGTGGGGGTCAGGATCGTAGGAACTGCCTAAATGGCCGGGGCATCCCGTTCGAGTTTGAAACTGTTGTGATTGTTGTGACGAACGCCATGGCAATTTCCGCCTAAATGGCCGGGGCATCCCGTTCGGGTTTGAAACCCTTTAGCTGTTTCGGAAACTAAACGCTACCTGAAGCCTAAATGGCCGGGGCATCCCGTTCGGGTTTGAAACGGTTGCGATGGGCGAGGGATTGAATTCCCAAGTTGTTGCCTAAATGGCCGGGGCATCCCGTTCGGGTTTGAAACCTCGCCGAGCGTCTGCTCGTCGACCGGTTGCTCCGAAGCCTAAATGGCCGGGGCATCCCGTTCGGGTTTGGCAAGGGGTTGGAGTGCTGGCGCATGGGCTACGGGCGGGCGACCATAAAGGCCCACCACCCCGCTCCACAACCACCCTCGCCCCTACGATATACGCCTGGCCGCTCCGTATGTATGTTGCCGGAGACACTAATCATATGGA
>CADDZH010000053.1 GCA_902812455.1 Chloroflexota bacterium
ATCTCTCATTCTTCACCTTTTCCATGCTGACCATCACCTTTGCCGAGAACTTGCTGGTGATGTTTGTCGGCTGGGAACTGGTGGGTCTCAGCTCCTACCTGCTGATCGGTTACTGGTTTAACAAGCGGGCCAAGCCAGAGCCACCTGAGGGCCACTTCTTTTCTCCCAGCATCTCTAACGAGCCATACCAGCCGGTGAACCCCCAATTTGTTTCCAGGGAGGATCGCCTTTCTCCCGCCAGCGCCGCTATCGAGGCCTTCATCACGACGCGCGTTGGCGATACTGGCTTCATAATTGGGATCATGATCCTGTTTGCCGCCACCGGCACCTTCCAGTTCAGCCAGTTGGCAGTCAGTGTCACGCACATGAACAAATTCCTGCTGACTGCGGCTATGATTCTCGTCTTTTGTGGCGCCATCGGGAAATCGGCCCAGGTGCCGCTCCACGTGTGGCTGCCCCCGGCGATGGAAGGCCCGACGCCCGTGAGCGCGCTGATCCACGCCGCAACCATGGTTGCTGCTGGCGTCTACATGGTATCGCGTACATTCCCGCTCTTCGCTGCGGCCTATCCTGCCGCGTTTGATGTTGTGGCATGGGTTGGTGGCATTACTGCTCTCTTTGCAGCGCTTGTCGCCCTCGCACAGTACGACTTCAAGCGCGTGCTGGCTTTCTCAACGATCAGCCAGTTGGGCTACATGTTTGTTGGCCTCGGCGTAGCCGGAACCACATACGGCCCAGGCCCCGGCATGTTCCACCTCTTTACGCACGGCTTCTTCAAAGCCCTGCTCTTCCTCGGCGCAGGCAGCGTAATCCACGCCCTGCATCATGCCACCCACCAGGAAGTGCAGGATATGCGCAAAATGGGAGGCCTGGGTTCAAAAATGCCTATCACGGCTATCACCTGGCTGGTCGCAACGCTGTCGATCTCTGGCTTCCCCTTCTTTGCCGGCTTCTATAGTAAGGAAAGCATTATTGGCCTGGCTTTCGATCATGGCTACTATGCTTTGTGGGCCATTACGCTCTTTACAGCAGGCTTAACAGCTTTCTACATGCTGCGCGCCTTTATTCTTGCCTTTGGCGGCAAGGGCGGCTCTTATGGCGGGCTGATCGGCGGCCCTTACCGGGGTGAACATGAAGAGAGGCTGGAGGAATCGTCAGGGCTATTCACCATCCCGCTGGTCTTGCTGGCAATCGCCTCTATTGCCGCCGGTTACTGGTTCGGCATTTACAACTATATCCAGCCCAGTGCTCATCCATTTGACTTTAACGCGCTTTTGAGCGACTGGAAAACGTGGGTGGGCGTCGCCGTTTCATTAACCGGCCTTGGCTGGGCTTATACACTCTATACGCGATTCGAATTTGCGGCAATAGGAGCTTTCGTGGAGCGCCATGCAGCGCTGCGTGTCGCGCATCGCATCCTGTTGCGCAAATTTTACGTGGACGAATTCTATAACCTGCTTATCCGCTACGTCGTGCTGGGCGCCTGCCATGTGGCCCAGGCCTTCGATACCTACATCGTTGATGGCATCGTCAACGGCGTCGCTGAGCTTGTTACCGCGACGGGTCGCGACCTGCGGCGAGTCGAGACGGGTAGAGTGCAATCATACATGGTGGGCTTCTTCGGCGGCGTTGCTGTCCTGGCAATCTTTGTGATTGTATTGATTACGTTTGTGAAGTAGGGCCCTGATTATGGGTTTTAACAAAAGGATCCAGTACCAGTGATGACCGGGATGAAGGCCGATGAATCGGCGGTGGGCACGATAAATCGGCCCCTACATCATTGTTGGATAATTTTGTTGATGTGCATTATCGGCCCAAGAGGATAAAGCTGTGATATTTACGAGTGATCTGACATGGATTATCTTCCTGCCGGTGCTGGGCGCGCTGGCGGTGATTATTACGCCGAGAACGATGGCGCGCTGGTTGGGGCTGCTCTTTAGCGCCGCCACCTTTGCGCTTTCTGTGGCAATATTTGTGCGTATTGCTGCCAACGGCTACAATTTCGGCGATCTCTACCATTTGCCGGATTATATTCACCTGCCCTGGATCAATATCTTGCTAGGGCCAATCCATTTCAGGATAGACTACTTCCTGGGCGTTGATGGCCTGAGCCTGCCCCTGGTCGCTCTCAACGCGCTCCTCACCATGCTCAGTATTATCGGTGGCTGGGAGAAGAACCGCGTCAAGGAGTATATGTCCTTGCTGCTCATCCTGGAAGCCGGCGTGATGGGCGTGTTCCTGTCGCTGGATCTGCTGCTCTTCTTCCTCTTCTGGGAAGTCGAGCTGGCCCCGATGTTCCTGCTGATAGGCATGTGGGGCTATGACACCCCGAAGCACGGCATGCCTGGGCGCATCTATTCTGCCTGGAAATTCCTGCTCTACACATTCTTTGGCAGCGTCTTCATGCTCATCGGCATCCTGGTGCTTTACTTCAGGGAGGGCGGCCTGACGGCAAGCATGCAATGCCTCTCGGCAACGACCATCACACCGGCTATGCAATGCCCTTTCCCAACGCCGCATATCCTGACAGGAAGCACGCTCATACTGGGCATCCCCATCACGCTCCAGTTGCTCACCTTCTTACTGGTTTTCCTGGCCTTTGCCATCAAGATACCGATGTTTCCGTTCCATACGTGGCTACCCGATGCGCATACCGATGCGCCGACCGAGGTGAGTGTGATCCTGGCCGGTATTCTGCTCAAGATGGGAGGCTATGGCCTGATCCGCATCTGCCTGGGGCTTTTCCCGGCAGGGGCGCATGAATTCGCCGGCTGGTTGGCCGTCCTTGCAGCCATTAATATCCTGTATGGCGCTGGCATCACCCTGGTGCAGTCCGATATGAAGAGGCTTATCGCCTATTCGAGCGTGAGCCATATGGGTGTTGTGCT
This sequence comes from Chloroflexota bacterium, assembly GCA_902812455.1. The sequence continues at coordinate 2,889 of CADDZH010000053.1, forward strand.
GCTCGGCGTGGCAGCCGCGGCTGGCAGTGGGGCAGACACAGCTTTCCGCATGGCAGCGTTGACAGGCGCAACCGTTCAGTTGATCAGTCACGGCCTGATTACCGGCTTGCTCTTCTTCTGTGTCGGTGTGATCTCCGATCACGCCCATACACGCGAAATTGCTGTTTTCGGCGGTATTGCCAGGAGAATGCCTTTGCTGGCAACGCTCTTTACTTTTGCAGGGCTGGCATCGCTTGGCCTGCCCGGCCTGGCAGGCTTTGTGGCAGAGTATATGGCCTTCACGGGCAGCTATAAGATCTGGCCGACGGTCACCATCTTCTCCGTCTTTACCATGATCCTCACCTGCGCCTACCTGCTCTGGATGCTCAAGCGCGTCTTCTACGGCCCATTCAATACGCGCTGGAACCACCTCTTTGACGCTACCTTGCGCGAGACCATTCCATTGGTCTCGCTGTCGGCCTTCATCGTGTTTGTCGGCATCTACCCTGCATTTCTGATCAGTATTCTCACTCCCACCCTGACCCAGCTTGTACATGTGGCAGGGGTGGCCATTCATCCATAGGTAGAAGGGAGGGAAAGGAGTTTTTATGAATCAGCCAATTGTTGCCGGTGATCTGTACCTGCTATCGCCAGAGTGGTCGCTCACGCTGGTAGCCCTGGTGGTCATACTGGTTGATCTATTTGTCAAAAAGCGCGCCGTGACGGTTACGGTGGCGTTCGTTGGCCTGTTTATTCCAGCCGCTCTGGCTATCTCGCAGGCGGTCACTCTCTCAGGGACTCATCACGCCTTCTTCCATATGCTGGTGATCGACCAGTACGCCATCTTCTTTGAGATCGTGTTCCTGATCATTGCCGCCGTGATGATCATGGCTTCCTACAGCTATATGGGCAAATATGTCAGGGCTGACGGTGAATTTTACGCGCTCCTGCTTTTCTCTGTGACCGGCATGATGCTGCTGGCAAGCACAAGCGAACTGATCTCCCTGTATATCTCGCTGGAGCTAACCAGCTTCCCGCTTTATGTCATGGCCGGCCTGATTCGCACGAGCGAGAAATCGGCGGAAGCGTCCGTCAAGTATGTGCTGTTGGGGGCCATGTCCTCGGCAATCCTACTCTACGGTTTCGCGCTTCTCTATGGCCTGACAGGTACAACCGATCTGGCGAGTATCGCCAGCATCATTAAGAGCGGCATCCATACGGGAAACGTGATCACCTCGCTGCAGGGTAACTTTATGGAGCTGGTGGCCTGCATAGCAGTTTTGGCCGGTTTCGGCTTCAAAATCTCGGCGGTTCCGTTTCATATGTGGGCGCCAGATATCTACGAGGGAGCACCAACCCCGGCCACAGCGTTTTTCTCGGTTGGTTCCAAGGCGGCGGGCTTTGCCGGGTTGATCCGCATCTTCATCGATGGAGGTGTCGGGCAGGTCAACCTTGCAGCGCTGGTCACAGTGATCTCGATTGTGGCCATCCTCACCATGACGCTGGGTAACTTCGTTGCCGCCGTGCAGACCAATGTCAAGCGCATGATGGCTTACTCCAGCATTGCCCAGGCCGGCTATATTCTCGTCGGTTTCACTGCCAGCTTTGCCGGGAACAGCTCGATTGGCAATGCTGCTGTCCTGTTCTTTATCCTCGTCTATGTGCTGACAAACCTGGGCGCATTCTCCGGCATCATTGCACTGGCGAACGCGACGGGCGGTGAGCGCATCGAGGATTTCCGGGGATTGGCCAGACGAGCGCCGCTGCTCAGCGCGGGTACCGCACTGTGCTTGCTTTCTCTGGGTGGTATACCGCCGATGGCAGGATTCATGAGCAAGGTCTTTATCTTCCTGGCTGCGCTGGGACAGGGGGAAACGCTGATCGGCCAGGGGCAGGTGTTAACGGGCACCTGGTTGATCGTCCTGGTGGTGGTCGCCCTCATCAATACTATCGTCTCCCTGGTCTACTATGGCCGGGTGGTGAAAGCTATGTACTTTGATGCGCCGCTCAAGGAAGAGCACATCGTTACGCCGCTTGGCCTCGGCTCATCCATTGCGCTGACCACAGCAGCGCTGATCGTGATCACGTTCATAGCCCAGGTGATTCTGGCGCTGGCCAGCCCGGCAGCCACGAGCCTGCTTGCATTTCTGGCGGGGAGGTAGTTCCAGGGCCCCTACAGGCCGGCATCTTCGAGGGCTTGTTGTAAAAGATCGGCAACATCCAGCACGATGGCCCATCTTTGAAGATAGGCCACATCGAGATTGGCGCCTTGCACTTTGAGCACGCCGAGCACATCGTTCCACTGGCGATCCGATACTTCGCCGCCCATCTTATACCATTCCAATTTATGCAGAATAGTATCTTCCGGCGAAGCCATGTAAAAAGGGCGGGCTCCCTCAACCAGCGTTTCTTTTCGCATCCTGCGGAACTCTTCCTGATCAAATAAGCGGGCCTTCGGTATGAATATATCGACCTTCAGCATAGTGCCAAAGTGGATGGCGTTAAACGATGCTCTTCGCCTGATGGCATCCCTGACTGCATCCGCGTCGATGTAATAATCCGGCTCAAGGCGCTTCACCAGAGGCTGGACGTGCTCCAATTTCAGATCGGCAACAATATCAAGGCTACTACTCGCACTAATGCTCCCATAAAATGAGCTGGCAACAGATCCGCCGATGTGATAATTTATGCCGAGGTCTTCTAAAGCTTCGATAATGGGCGTCATTGCAGTAACTACAAGCTCTATATTTGATTCCTTCACTGCTTTTTCCCCTTTTGCCAATACCTCTCGTAGCCTATCTGCTAGCGCTTGTCCATAGTTATTGGCAACAAAGATTAACCTGACCTCTTCTTCGCTCGCCTGTGGATGCCGTTTGCGAATACCCTGCTTATTGATTCCTATGAGGAATTGGCTCCAGGCCTGTAAAAGAGCAAATCGCTTGCTGATCGGCGCCTTTCGGATGAGTTCTATCTGTACGCGTTCTGCTTCGGGGCTGGTGTCTATCGATTGTGTTCTCATCGTTGATCACCCATGGTACGTCACCCACTGGATTTGCAAGTTATAGCCATAACTCACTACCAGGACTTTAGCATAATTGCCATCGGTGGTGTGAACAGCAAACACATCGCCGTTCACGAGCTGGTTTGTGGAGTCGTCATTGCCATCAATGGAGTTTGTGCTATAGCTTTCGTCCTGCAACTGGTCAAAGGTGATCGAATTAAAATCCACGACGCCCAGGTTCACAATCTCTGCGCCATTGATCGGATCCATGGTGCGCACGGTACTGGTATGCTGATCCCAGAAGACATCGGCTTCTGATGTAGAAGTTTGCTGGCCCTGGTCGAAATCGAACTCGTAGGTTCCCTGTATGGTACCAGAACTACTTGAAATGATGGGATGGGCAGCGGTTGCCGTGGCTGTAGCATTCGCGTTAGCCTGGGCTGTGGCTGTGGCGTTGGCATTGATATTGTTCTGGGTAGCGGCTGTTGCTGTGGCATCGGCGCTATTTTGCGCGTTCACGGTTGCGCTGGCCTGGGCATTGGCAGTGGCCGTAGCTTGAGAACTGTTGAGAGAGGAGTTGGTGGCCTGGGCGATAGCTGTGGCGGTTTGAGCAGTCAAGGTGCCATTGCTCTGGAACGTGGCCGTAGCATTGTTCGCCAGGGCTGTTGCGGTGGCATTGCTATTGTTAGCAGAAGAGTTGACATAAGAGGAATAAAGGATGAATCCTGCGCCTCCCAGGATGAGTAAAATGACCAGGGCAATAGTCAGTATGATCAGGGCTGAGGGAGTTCTGCGTCGTGGAGGTGGTTGAGGGCCTTGAGAGCCGGCCACGCTTTCATCGTAGAACAGCGTTCTCCCATCGGAAGGCGGTGGTGGCATGATTCTGTTGCCTGCAGGCCTCTCGCTATGGCTTAAAATAGTAGGCATGCCGCTCATAACCGTTCTTCCACCAGCCAGATAAGCGGTAGGCTCCTCTTCCTGGAGTGCTTTATCCCCGCCTGCAGGCAGCGTGGCATATTCTGAGTCGCCGGGCGCAATGTTCACCGTAATGAGCATGGGGATGACGGCACCGGCTCCGCTCCCGGAAGGGTCGCGGCCTTGAACCTTGATAACCTGGTTATTGTGAACACCTGCCGGAAGCTCCACCCGTACTTTGCGCCCGTTTGCCAGAGTCAGCGTGCGACTCGTACCATTGATAGCCTCAGCATTGCTAATGGCCAGTGCTGCCTGGATAGGGGCCTCTGCCTGTACTCCTTGTGGCTGCACAATAGTTGAGCCAGCGCTCACCACTGCCTTCTGGAAAGCATCAGCGAAGGCTGCAACGGTAGGAAAACGATTTTCGGCCTTCTTTGCCATCGCTCTGAGCACTACTGCATCGATATCTTCATGGAGAGCAGGATTCACGCTGCTGAGCGGCAATGGTGCTACATTGAAGTGCTGGAACATCATCTGGCTGGGGCCACCCTCAAAGGGAGGACGCCCGGTTAGTAGTTGATAGGTCATCACTGCGAGGGAGTATTGATCGGATGCCGGAACAGGATTGCCTTCCCATTGTTCCGGGGCCATGTAGATAGGGGTGCCACGAATGGCCTGGCTGGAGCCTGAAGTACCTAGCGTCAATTTGGCGATGCCAAAATCAGCGAGGAGGAGATCGGGAAGCCGCGAGCCGGTGCGCCGCAGCAAGAAATTTTGGGGCTTGACATCCTGGTGAATGATCCCGTTATCATGCGCATGCTGGAGGGCATCAGCCGCCTGCCGCACAACATGCGCAACATCCTCCGCAGGCAGGATAGCGTTTTCGCTGTGCTGCTGTATCCAGGTAGCAAGCGAGCCGTCGGGACAATAAGGCATAACCATGTAGGCCAGTAACGTTCCATTTACCTTTTCCTCGCCGAAATCGAAGAGAGGCAAGATATTCGGATGATTGAGCCGGGCGATAGCTTTGGCTTCCCGTTCAAAAAGGCGGGAGGCCTCCTGGCTACCAATAGAGGAACCAGAATAAGGCACAGCCTCGGTGCGAATAACTTTGATCGCGACCTGCCGGTTGATGCGGGTATCATCCACAAGATAGACTTCTCCCATGCTTCCACTACCCAATGGCCGCAGGACACGATAACGGCCTTGTTGCAGGGTCTCAAGTGGCATATACTAACCTCGCTTGCTCATCGTGTATATTGATGCACGCCCTAAAACAACATTTATTCGCACCACTTCACGTGAAACATCCGTGCATTGAGTATAGCATTGTTTTGCTCAACTGTACAGGTGTGGATAGCAAGGAACCCTGTCCAAGAGGACAGGTAAGCAGCCAGGAACTTTATGATACAATAATAAGCCATGAATTCTGAAAAAGCATTAGAAAGAAGATGTGTATGAAGAAACCTGAGTATAAATGGATCGCACTCTCGGTTACAACTATTGGCTCACTTATGGTAGCCCTTGACTCCACCATTGTTATTTTGGCCCTGCCAAACATGCTCCAGGACTTGCATTCTGACCTTGTGCGTATGACCTGGATTATCATGGGCTATATTCTGGTAAGCACGGTGTTGCAACTGACCTTTGGGCGCATGGCAGATATGTTTGGGCGGGTGAGGATGTATAACCTGGGTTTCATTGTGTTTACAATTGGCTCTGTGCTTTGTGGGCTGGCACAGAGCGACTCTATGCTGATCGGCTCGCGTGTTTTACAAGGGGCCGGTGGGGCTATGCTTGCCGCCAACGCCATGGCCATTATTACGGAGGTCTTCCCCGCAAACCAGCGCGGGCAGGCGATGGGGATCAACGCCATCACCTGGGGCGCTGGTAGTGTGCTCGGCCCGGTGCTCGGTGGGCTTATCCTGGCGGTTGCGAGTTGGCGCTGGATCTTCCTGGTCAATCTGCCCATTGGCATTATCGGGACGCTGGCAGCCTATGTACTTCTACACGATATCGCCCCCAACCCACGTGGAGAGCGTTTCGATGTGATCGGGGCTGTACTTTTCAGTGTTGCCCTGCTCTGCCTCTTGCTTGGGATTACCGGAGGTATTGGTTCGGGATGGCTCTCGCCCCCCATTCTAGCCCTGCTCGTCATAGGTGCCATTACACTCGTCGTGTTTATTATTCGCGAGCGGCGCGTGGCATACCCGATGCTTGACCTGCATCTCTTTGACAATCGCCTGTATGCGCTCTCCGTTGCCGCGGCGACGCTGCAATCGCTGGCGATCTTCGCAGTGAATTTCTTGCTGGTTTTCTACTTGCAGGGAGTACGCGGCTATAGCCCTTTGACCACGGCATTCCTCATCCTGCCTTTGTCTATTCTCGTATCTGTTGTCGGGCCACTGGGTGGACGATGGGCAGATCGGGTTGGCGGGGCCATTCCGGCAACGCTGGGTCTGGCCTTGCAGTCTGTCGCTTTGCTGGTACTGGCTTTCCTGACTCCCACTACTCCTTACCTGATTCTGGCCCTGGCCCTGGTTTTGATGGGTATTGGCGGTGGCCTCTTCTGGTCGCCGAACACCAGCACAACGATGGGCGCTGCACCCCGTAACAGGCTAGGGGTGGCATCGGCAACATTGAATACAATGCGCAATGTTGGCATGGTCTTCAGTTTTGCCGTTGCGCTGGCCGTCGCGGCAGGCTCGATGCCGGCTGCATTGGTGAACCAGGTCTTTCTGGGCACGGTAGGTCACCTGGCGCCCGCCATCTCGCTCGCCTTTACCAGCGCCATGAGCCATGCCTTCATGGCTTCGATTGCCATCTGCCTGATCGCACTTGGCTGCTCGGCTGTGCGCGGAGGGAGACGGGTACGCCCAACGCCGGCGCAACCTGAGCCTGCTAGCGTTGCTTCCGGCCCTCCTACAGTGCAGCCTGTAGGGCAACCAGTCGAGAGCGTCTCAAGCCAGCACAATGCGGCTCAACAGAGCGGTAGGGTGTCTTTGAATAGGGATTAAGCGCGAGGACTTAGCTGGTACTTGCTCTTTTAAGTGGCGTCCACTATCATAGGTCATGAGATCATGTGCAGATGAAAGGAGTAGCTTATGGCAATGATACAACATGTTGTGGCGGTGGGCGTCTTTACGGACCGTGTGCAGGCGCAACGTGCCATAGACGCATTGCGGCGCGCTGGCTTCAGTGATGATGAGGTTGGCTTTTTAACACGCGCCGAGGTAGCGGACACAGGAGAGCAGGTAGCAGGCGATGCAGCCAGCGGTGCAGTTGGAGGCGGGCTTATTGGAGGAGTGCTGGGAGCGGCAGCGGCACTCCTTATTCCAGGATTTGGACCCGTGCTCGCGGGCGGCATTCTGGCTGCCGTATTAGGTGGCGCAGCGATTGGTGCAGCGGCTGGAGGCCTCATCGCCTCTCTGGTAGGCATGGGTATATCGGAGGCCGACGCCCGCTTCTACCAGCAAGAATTAGAGGCTGGCCGCACCATTGTGACGGTGAAGACAGAGAGCGGATATGATGAGGCAGTTGCCATCTTACGCCAGTATGGAGCATATGATGCAACAACACGGCCAGGTATCATCAATCCTCCCGAATCTCTGAGGCCATGAAGTCTACTGGCCCACAGGCTCATCCGGGAAAGTGATATTAGACCCCCAGGGAGCGGGCTGATCGTGCTCCTCTATCTCTTGATAGAGGGGCGATTCGGCCATTTGAGCGAATTCTCTCAAGCGCGGTAATACCGGCAGCTCGCGTCCCAATTGCTGGAGCAAACCTGCCAGGCCTCCTCCTGGTACTTCCTCAACGCTCATTTGTACAATCCTGGAGTCGTCAAACGTATATAAGGCGTGTACCTGTGGCAAGGAAACAGCGAGGCCGGTCGCCTGTATCAAGGGGACTCCTAACATTGGCAAGGCAAGGTCATGAGAATGAGTGCCGCTTATTTGAATGAGCGATTCTACCTTATCCCCTTCTTCATGAACATCACTCAAATTATATGAGAAGTCTGGCATAGCATCTTCCAGCTCGCTCTGGATGGCTAAAAACTCCTCCCTATCGATGGGCTGTTGGGTCCAACCACTGAAGGTAAAGTTATCGGCCATGTAATGAGCGGCCAGAGCCTGGTCTCCCGATTGCAATGCCGTTATGAATGCTTTCACGATCTCAGTTTTATTCATGGTATCTTTTCCCTCACTTACGATACGATGCAATACATGCTTTGCGAATTAGGCCTTTATCCTTTGGTGTGATCTACGAGGGCAGGCCGATCAATCGGCGGTGGCCACGATAAATCGGGCCCTACGGCTTACCTGCAAGGATGGAGAGCCTGCAAATTTCTTCTCTAACGTGTACACGTATAACACTTGAAGAAAGGTATGCTTAGAAATAAGCATCTTTATGCGCGTAAGCGCAATGAGGTGTTATACTATAGCCTAGATAGTCATGAAAGGAAGCAGAGAGGAGCGACAAGATGAAGTTTGGCGTATTTCTACCGATTTCGGGCCGCGCTACCGGGCCTGATACCCTGAAAGAGGCGGCGCAAAGTGCGGAAGCTCAAGGCTTCGAGGCAGTCTGGTCGGCCGATCGCGTGGTCACTCCCTGGCAGATCAATACCTTCTATCCATACAGCGAGAATCACGAGTTTATTGTTCCGCCCGATAGACCTTTCCTGGATTCGTTCACCTGCCTGGCCTTCCTGGCTGCCTGCACCGAGAAGATCAGGCTGGGCATCAGCGTACTGGTACTGCCCTATCGCCATCCCCTCTACTGGACGCGAGTGGCGGCTTCTATCGAACGGCTATCCAATGGACGGCTGATCATGGGTATCGGCGTCGGGTGGATGGAAGAGGAGTTTGCGGCCCTGGGAGTGCCATTCAAGGATAGGGGCAAAATGACCGATGAGCAACTCGAGATCGTTGCTCACCTCTGGAGCGAGGAGCATATCAGCTACAACGGCCAGTTCTATCGCTTCCAGGATGTGGCCTTTTATCCCAAGCCGATCCAGCAGCCGCGCATCCCGATCTGGGTCGGTGGTGAGGGTATTGCGGCACAGCGACGTACCGCGAAGTATGGCGACGCCTGGTTTCCATACTATATCACGATCACACCCAAAGAGTTACGGGCAGGCTTTGATAATGTCTTGCGTATGGCTGCAGAGTATGGACGCGACCCACAGCAAATCCACTTTACTGCCTGCCGGCAGATCGAAGTGACGCGCGAACCTATCCCGCAAGATGAGAACTACCTGCGCGGCACGCCACAGCAACTGGTGGAAGCGCTCAAACCCTACCGCGACATTGGGCTTGAGCACCTCGCCCTCCAGTTCATCGTTCCGCGCTGGCCAGAGCGTGTGGAGCAGATCGAGCGCTTCGCCCAGGAAGTGATGCCTCACTTCCGGGAGTGATCTTCCTCTCTGCTTCTGGGGGCTGTTCCAATAGGCGGTTTTGCAGGGTAGGATAGCCAGAGACGAAACACCAGCCAGAGCAGGGAAGGGAGTGATGGCACAGGATGGGAGCGATGGCAGAGGCAAGCTCTGCCACTACGGGGGATGGCTATGCGAGCCGTGGGCTGCCCCTTCCTTTGATTGATCTTAGCCGGTGTAGCCGCACACGCCTGTTCGGGGGGAATTGACGACCGGTAAGAACCACTCTACATCCCCTACCTTCTTTGCGCATCTATCGCATAATGCCCCTTCCCAGGCAGAGAAGTAGCCAGGCTCGATCTTTGTTGCAGGCTTGCCGCACTCACGGCAAGGAATTACTGGCGGCAGGTTCCTGGCAAGGATACGCACGGGGTCTTCACTCTTCCAGAAGTACCCTTCGCGTTCGGAGATAACTCTCAAGCGCAGATCGGTTGTCGAGCCAAAATCATACTCATAGCTGAACTTATCACCAACCTTCAACACCCCGCGCAGCTCGTATCCCATATCCTGTTCTTGTGGCAGCACAAAATCTGCTAAGAGGGGAAACTGGAACATCGTATGCAGGGCGGACGCCACTTGTTCCAACTGCTTGCGCACTTCAGGCGGCATGGCTGCCTCACCCTCGCTCTCGCCTTCAGGTGCTTCGGCCTGCAGGCGCTTTTCGATAAGCTCTAAGAAGCGCTCTTTGAATTCCTCTACCGGCATATTGGCAGCGCTTGTCTGAAACTCATCCGACAAAAGCGTATTCAAACTCTGCACCATTTCACGCGGTGACATATTCTGCAGGTCAATACCTGCCAGGTTCTGCTCTTCAGCCTCTTCTGCTCGCCCCTCTAGCTCTGACTCATCGTCGCCGTAAAATTCCTCGTTATCCTCCTCATCTTCCTCATCCTCTTCTTCGTACTCCTCGTACTCCTCTTCGCTGGCGGCTCCTTCAGCGCCATCCGGGCCTTCTAATTCTGTATTCACCAGGGAAAATCCCCCATAAATATCCTCTTGCGCCTGCGAGAGATAGGATGTTTTGCCGATCTTGAACGCGCTCAAATGCCCGCAGCACTCCAACCAGGTATCTCTCAAGAAATCATCGAGGTCGTAGAGGGTATATAAGGCCGGCAGTTCAAGATACATCCAGTACATAGGAAGATAGGTTCCTTCAACAAGTATCTGGAATAATTTCGTCTTGCGCGGCTTCTGGGATTGCGCCGCCTTTGCTGCCTCTGCTTCGATACTCGCTTTCCGCTCTTTACAATATTTCAGGTGCTGTGTCATTTTGGACTTATCAACCTCTGCATGGCAGAAGTTGCATACACCTTTATAGGTCTCTTTTGTTGCTGTTTCTTTGGCCATAATTTGTCTCCCAATGCTACTATTCTTTCTGAGGGCATGCCCTAATGCAGTATATCACGCATGTCCAGGTTTACCGAGCAGATCCAGCAGGGCCGATCAATGGGCGAGGGGCGCAATGAATTGGGCCCCTACGGCTTGCTCACCGTGCCGGCGTTTGCTATACTGCTTGTAACACCATGAAAGTTCATAGGAGAACAGAGACAACGAGAGTAACGATCAGGCCTGCGCGCCTGGAAGATGCCGCCGGGATCGCGAAGGTCTATGTGGAGGGATGGCGTACAACCTACCCGGGGATCGTGCCCGCTGAGTACCTTGCCAGCATGTCTTATGAGAAGCATACCAATCGCTGGAGAGGTATTCTCAGTTCCTCCGACGGCTTTGTCTACGTAGCAGAGGATGGGCCGGGCCATATTGTGGGCTTCATCTGGGGAGGGCCGGTCCATGTAGGCGCGCCAGAATACAAGGGCGAATTGCATGTTATTTATGTGCTCAAAGGCTATCAAGGCCAGCATATTGGCCGGCGCCTGGTGCAAACGCTCGTCAAAAAGCTCCTGGAGGAGGGTATCGATTCTATGATTGTATGGGTAATTTGCGCCAATCCTTTCCGCCGGTTTTATGAAAGGCTGGGCGCAAAACTGGTGAAGATTGCTTCCTATCGCATTCCTGATACCGGTATTACCCTCGATGACTGCGGCTACGGGTGGAACGATATACATACCCTGCTCGACGAGCAGCAATAAAAGGAGATTGAGAGTGCCTTTGAGAAAGAATCTCTTGCTGTTGCTGGGAATATCTGCTTTAGGATTGCCAGTTGCCGGGCTGCTCTATCAAGCTATCGCCAGCGCCATTGATGCGCGCAAGTACCCACCACCGGGCCAGCTTGTAGAGGTAGGGGGCCATCGCCTGCATCTTTATTGCATGGGAAAAAAGACAGATAAACCAACTGTCATTCTTGAGGGCGGTTTGCCCGCCACCTGTCTTGACTGGTGCAAAGTGCAGCCTGAGATAGCTCGCTTTACGCAGGTCTGCTCCTATGATAGAGCCGGCTTTGGATGGAGCGACTATGTAGCAGGACGGCGCACAGGCCAGCAAATAGTAAAGGATCTGCATACTCTGCTGGCTAATGCCGGTATTCCAGGCCCATACATCCTGGTCGGGCACTCCTTCGGCGGCTTATATACACGCTACTTCGCTGCTACCTATCCAGGTGATGTGGCGGGTCTCGTCCTGGTCGATTCAACTCCCGAGGACTTACACCAACAAATGCCCGAACTTGCAAAGGAGAACAGGACTCTCCAGGTCACAATGACAGCAATGGCATACCTGGCTCCCTTCGGCATACCCCGTATGTTCTTGCAAGCCGGACAGACGCCCATTAATAAGTTGAGCTATCCACCCGAAGTTTTGCCCGTCGTAAAAGCGCTTTACGCCCGACCACGTTTCTTTAAAGCAAATTCCAACGAGCTGGCTGGTTTCGACGCGACCATTGTCCAGGTGCGCGAAAGCAGGCGTAAAGCAATGTTCGGCTCTTTGCCGCTGGTCGTCCTCACGCAGCGTCCAGAAACAGAGTATGGAGATGAACATGCCGCCGGGATATGGCACACACTCCAGAAAGAATTGCTAAACCTCTCCTCCAATAGCAGGCAGATCATTGCCGAACGCAGTGGCCACTATATTCAGCTTGAACAACCGGAACTGGTGATTGATGCGATTACGTCTATGCTTTGATAAGATGCAGGTCAAACGGACCTTGAACATCCAGATGCCTCTGGCGTTCATACTTTGCTTTCTCGCGGCCTGTGGCGCATTGCCATCTGTGACGGTCAATGGCACGCCGGTGATATCGCCCTCCAGTCCATCCAGCCAGGCCACGCCGCAGCTCAATATGTGGTACAAGGCGGCGCCGGGCGTCGATATTCGCTATGAAGACTGGAAAGGCCCTGGCGGCGACGAAGATACGGTCACTATCGTTCGTTTCGATTTGCATTACGTTGCGTTGAGTGTCGCCTACCAGCCTGATCATCCTTTGCTCATGAAGGAGTGGATGCAGCAGGAGCATGCCATTGCCATCATCAACGGTGGTTACTTCGATGCCGATGACCATGCTACGGCCCTGGTTGTCTCTAACGGGCAGGCTTTCGGGGAATCGTACAACGGCTTTGGCGGGATGCTCTCGGTTGATGCCCAGGGGCAGACCACCCTGCGCTCGCTGCAACAGCAGCCCTATGATCCTGGTAACGAGCAGTTGGAGCAGGCGACCCAATCATCTCCCATGCTGGTGCTGGATGGCAAAGCCACGCAATTTTCCTCGGATGCCTCAAGCTCGCGTCGCAGCATTGTGGCTATGGATAAGCAAGGACGCCTGCTCTTCATCGTTAGCCCCAACAATGCCTTCTCGCTGGGTGAGCTGGCGGACCTGCTCGTCTCTTCAGACCTCTCCATAGTAGCGGCCCTTAATCTTGATGGCGGCGCCTCAACCGGCCTGTATGTGAACGCGGGTCGCCAGCACATCGCGATTGACTCGGCGACAAGATTGCCATTGGTTGTGGTCGTCAAAACGAGGTAAGTTTCATTTATTTACAAGTGGCAATGTGAAATGGAAGGTTGCGCCTTTCCCTTTTTCGCTCTCTACCCAGAGCCGGCCATGATGCCGCTTGATGATCTCATTGGACAGGTATAAGCCGATGCCTAGCCCGGCAAAGGTTTTTTCCTCCGCACTGGTGATCTGGTAGAAGCGCTCGAAGATCTTCTGCTGGTGCTCCCTGGCTATGCCGATGCCAAAATCCTGCACGCTCACGTGGGCCTCGCTCTCGCTGGCTGATAGCCGGATAATCACAGTATCCGCTCCAGGAGAATACTTGATGGCATTGGTAAGCAGGTTGATGAGCGCTTGCCCGATGCGGTCTCGATCTGCAACCACCTGGACGTGGGTTTGCTCCTCAAGCAGCAGGCGGTGAGTACGGCTCGTTCCCTGGACGTTTCCCATCACTTCCTGCACCAGTTGCGCCAGGTCAAACGGTTCTTCGTGGTATTCGAGCTTGCCGGTCTGTATGCGCGAAATATCGAGCATTTCATTGATGAGCCTGGTTAGCTTATCGATTTGTTTATCCATTCTGTCCAGCAAGCTCAGGGCTTCTTCATCTCCCTCTTTGAGGAAGCGGCGCTGGAGCAAATTGGTGAAGCCTTTCAGGCTGGTGATAGGCGTTTTCAGTTCATGGCTGGCCATGCCAATGAACTCGTCTTTGCGCTGTTCGAGTTCCTTGCGTTCGGTGATATCGCGGAAATTGCCAACAATAGCGCCTACCTTGGGATCGTGCAGGAGATTGGTTCCTACCCCTTCCATCCAACGAATGCTTCCATCTTTATGCGGCGAGCGATATTCGACTGTCACGCTGGTTGCGGGGTCTTGCATGAGCGCAGCGAAGGCCTGCATGGTTTGCTCACGATCATCAGGATGGACAAATTCAAAGGGAGTACGGCCCAAAAGCTCTTCTGGAGTGTGGCCAAGTATACGTTCTATGGAGGGACTGACATAGCGCATGATCCCTTGATGGTCAAGTAGCACGATCGCGTCAAAGCTTTTTTCAATGAGGGCGCGGAAGAGCTGCTCGCTTTGCCGGAGCGCTTCTATGCTCTCCGGCTGCTCCTGCTCGCCAGCTTCTGTTGATATGCGTTCCATTTTCTTTCAGTAGACAACTTCGTTAACTCCTTTATGCCTGAGCGTAATATAGCATCTTAAGGTGGCCAAGACAACTGAACAAAGCGATTCTACTAAAAACAGGGACTTGGACAGGCAGACGCGATAATGAGCTTTAATAAATTCATTGGGGTTATTGTGGGTTGCATGTAGGCCGATCAATCGGCGGTGGGCACGATACATCGGCCCCTACAGGTATCCCGGCATGATTTTATGAAGGTTCATTATCGGGCCCCTACGGTTCGGCTTCTATCCCAGCCCCTTATTTTTGGTAGAACCCTTCCAGGTTAAAACATCTTGCCACCAAGAGGAACTTCTCTGGTAGGCGCCAGCAGGATCACCTCGCCGTTGGCAGCGGGCACGCCCAGCGTGAGCACCTCGGAGATGAACGGCCCGATTTGTTTGGGAGGGAAATTGACGACCGCCACAATCTGCATACCAAGCAGTTCTTCTTTTGGATAATTTGTAACCTGGGCAGACGAACGTTTGATGCCGATCAAGGGGCCGAAGTCGATAGTTAGCTTGTAGGCAGGCTTGCGGGCCTGCGGGAAGTCCTCAACCTCGATGATCCGCCCAACGCGAATATCAACTTTCTCAAAATGGTCGTATGTGATCATGGCCATCTCACTCGAACCAGAATTCAGAGCAGGCGGCGTATAGCCTGATAGCGCTCGGCAAATCGTTGGGGTGTAACACGGGGGTATCGGCCTTTTCCTAGCTGTGCCAGCACCTCCTGATATGCCTTGTCAAGTTCATCAAGCGTGATGATTCCCTGTTGAACAAGCAGCTTCACATCGGCGATGTCACGATTATTCCCCCGCTCTATCTTGCTCAGGGCGATACTATAGAAGTCAAAATAGAACACATCAATCGACCCATAGCGACCTACAAAGCGAGCCTGAGCCTCCCATTGCGAAGGAAGGGGCATAAAATCCCCGGGAGCAGCAAACTCTATATTGATCTGCAAGCGTTCTATCAGCTTCTGAATAGCCACGATCAGGTCGCCTTCATTAGCCCCGTTTACCTGTACATCAATGTCTTCGGTAAAGCCGGAACGCACCCCTGAATGGACAAGAGCGGCTCCTCTCACTAGATAGAGGCGCCCAGGTTTATGAAAAGTTCGCCCTAATTCCTGAAGAAAAGACTCGATAGTTGTCTTATCCACACTACGTCGCATACTCATACATGACTCCTGCCCTTGACGTTCTTCTTCTGTTGACAGCAGGCGAGTAAGCACCGGCAAGGAAACTTTGTTATTATGACGCTTAATTTCTTCCTGAAAGAGAAGCTGGTCTACTTGATTCTGCCAATCACCAAGAAACGTGAATGGCAACCCCGTTCGCCTCTGCTCGGCATCTTGCAGCGCTAGAAGTCCACATACGCCATCATGTAAAGCTGGTGGCGGCAAGTGCCGCTCCTGCCAGAGATAGGCGAATGGCTGTTCGGGAAAATCAGGAGGATGCCCTAGAGCGATTGCCAGGCGTACTGACCATAATCTCTGGAGATAAAGTGTTGCCAGCGTGAGAACAGCAAGACGCTCTGCAACCTCCGGCTCACTTTCACGAAGAGCCTGTTGGACTGCTCCGGCAAGCTCCGGGTGTAATAGAAGCAGCGAAATGATAGCATCGCGTACACGTGGGTGCTCTTCACACCGGGCTAAACGCTGGAGTAGCACAACTGGCGATTGCTGATCTACTTTGGAGCTTTGATCAGCAGGCTCCAGGCCCACAAGATAGTGTACTCCCCAGGCGCGGAGCAGAGCGATGAGTTCGTCGACCTCGCTCGATGAAATTGACACACGACCGGCTGTTGTATCCATACCCCTCCAGCTTGCTCAAATCTCACAGCAGGATTTACCAATAGATGCAGTATCAAAGTACTGCTATCTCATTTTACAATATACAGAGAAGAACCCTCTCATTGTTCACCTCCAGAAGGGGGACATGTGCTAGTACGCTCTGGCGAAAATGGCTTCGCATGTGGCCGGCTTGCCAGTATAGAGGCTCTTCCCGTGGACGCCACCCTCCGGCTGATCAAACGGGATCACACGCAGCGTGGCCTTAGTCTCCTCTTTGATGGCCAGTTCTGCCTCGCTATCCTCGGCCCATTTCACGCGCACAAAGCCCCGCTCCTCGGCTATGATGCGCTTGAACTCCTCGTAGCTGTCGGTATAATGCGTATTCTCTTCCCTGAACTTGAGTGCCCGTTGGAAGAGCGCCTTCTGTACTTCCTCCAGCAATGCGGGCAGGCGCGCCTCCAGGGCTTCCACCTTTACCGCTTCCTTAGCCCGGTTGTCACGGCGTACCAGCGTCACGCTCTCGTTCGCCACATCGCGCGGCCCGATCTCCATGCGCACAGGCACGCCGCGCAGTTCCCATTCGTTAAACTTCCAGCCCGGCGTGTTCTCGCTCCTATCAACGGTGAAGCGAACTTTGCCCTTCAGCATCTTCTCCACGCGCTCTATCATCGCATTGACCGCCGACTGCTCAGCATCCCTACGCCAGATCGGGATCACCACAACCTGGTACGGTGCGAGACGCGGCGGCAAGATCAACCCGGCATCGTCGCCATGCACCATGATCAGGCCCCCAATCAGCCGCGTGCTGGCTCCCCAACTGGTCGTGGCACAGTACTTGCGCTGCCCATCGCTATCCAGGAACTGGATATCAAAGCTTTGCGCGAAGTTGTGGCCGAAGTTGTGGCTTGTCCCTGCCTGCAAGGCCTTGCCATCGCCCATCAGCGCCTCGATAGAATATGTGCGCATAGCGCCAGCAAATTTCTCATTTTCGCTCTTGCGCCCGGCAATGACCGGCATGGCCGCGTCCTCTTCGGCAAAGGCCCGGTAGACATCGAGCATCATCAGCGTGCGCTCCTCGGCCTCCTCGATAGTGCGGTGAGCGGTGTGGCCTTCCTGCCACAAAAATTCGGCTGTGCGCAAGAACAGGATCGTGCGCTTCTCCCAGCGCATCACATTATTCCACTGGTTAATCAAGAGAGGCAGATCGCGATAGCTCTGTATCCACCTGGCGTAGGTGTGGCCGATAATGGCTTCGCTGGTCGGTCGAATGGCATAAGGCTCTGCCAGCTCTTCGTTGCCGCCGCGCGTGACCCAGGCCACCTCTGGTGCAAAGCCTTCCACGTGCTCGGCCTCCCTCTCCAGGAAGCTCTTGGGGATAAGTAGCGGGAAGTAAGCATTCACCACGCCGGTCTCTTTGAAACGCGCATCCATCAGGCGCTGGATGTTTTCCCAGATGGCATAGCCATACGGCTTGATGATCATACAGCCGCGCACAGGCGCATAGTCAGCCAGGTCTGCTTTGCGCACCACCTGGTTATACCACTGTGAAAAATTGTCTTCCTGGTCAACAAGTTCTTCGACGTACTTTTCTTCGCCTGCCATGTGTTTGTTCCACCTTTCCTTCTTGCTTGATTGATTGAATTACAAGATGAGAATGAGCATAAAAAAACTCGCCCTTGTAAAGGACGAGATTATTACCCGTGGTACCACCTTCATTGAATTGCGCCTCGCGGCACAATTCCACTCACGCGGTCTTTGTTCTGCACCCATGCGCAGATAACCGCTCCTCCTGCTAACGGTGAGGCTCCGGCCAGTTTCTCACTGGCGCTCTCAGGTGGGTTCGGCGCGGTATCGCCTACCGGCTTGCACTCTCCCGGCTCGCTGCCCGGCTACTCCATCGCCTACTGATCCTGATCGGCGCGTTTGCTGTCTTTATTTGTGCTAAGAATACATCACAACGGAGAAGATGTCAAGCGCAATTTGCTGTTCTTTTGAACCGGCAGTGGACACGATACATCGGGTTCCACGATAAATCGGGAACCTACAGCTATTTCAGGCATTTTGGGTTCCAGAGCATATTGACAATAAGGGTAAACTACATTCATCAGGACAAAGGGATGAACGAGCGCATCGATTACGAGAAAATCTTTACCCCTCAGGGCATGCTTGGTCATGTCTCCAAGCACCCTGACCTGGATTTCTTGATGAATATCTTCAACATCCCCAGGGTGTACAGCGTCTCCGGCTTTGGCACATGGAATGTTGGCCAGCATACGGTTGCCGTCGCTTTTCTCGCCCTCTACTGGTCCTCATTTCACTCCTACCCGCCCGAAAAACGCGACCGGCTCGTCACCCTGGCGCTGGTTCATGATGTGCATGAGGCCGTTATCGGGGATATCCTGCCGTTCTTCAAAACGGCTGCTGTCAAAGAGGCCATTGAGGCTATCCAGCAGGATATCCTGCATGCCTTTGGTATCGAAGAAGATCAGGCGCTGCGTGACGAACTCAAACTGCTTGATATGATTGCTTTCCTCTACGAAATTAGCCAGTCTTCTCCCAGAGGTATCGATCCATCGAAGCGCAAGCTACTCAAGCAGATGTATGCTCGCCAGAAAGAGGAGATTTTCGCTTACGCCCAGAAGGCCGGCATGGATCAGAAGACCGTGCAAGATTTTCTTAAATCTCTTAAACTTTAAGCATATCCACTATTGTGCTGTCAACCTTCAGGAGGTGGATAACATGTAGTGGCCTCCCTTGTGGGGGCCAGGTTTTTATTCATCAAATGACATTGACGCAGCACTACGCGCTTTGCGAATCTGACCAGTCCTGCTGGAAAGTCTGCTGGAGGGTACTCAAAACGCCTTTATCTGAGACGATGATCCCCAGTTCCCGGTTCTGATCCAGCGATTCCGTAGAGATGTTCTCTGAACCAACAAAGGCTTTGCTGCTATCTACCAGGATCATCTTCGCGTGCATATAGAGATGCGTATCCTCACGAACCTGCACTCCTCCCGAGGTGATGGTAGCAATTCCCTGGCTGTTGCTGTCTCCCGATGAGCCACTCGGAGCCGGCAGGATCACCTCGACCTTGACGCCGCGCTTTACCGCATTGATGAGGGCCTGCTCGATACCGCTATCCTGCATCTCCTCCGCCTCGATGAGTAGCGTATGGTGGGCGCTGTTAATCAGGGAGGTGAAGTCGTTCCGCGAATTGACCGGGCTAACAACGAGATTGGGATCGTTGAAATGGGCCGTTGTACGATTCCAATCAGCCTGGAAAATGGCGCTAACTGCCTGCACATCCTGCGGAATGCTATCGACAATGTCATATTCACGATTAGTGACGCTGCTACTGCCGCCAAGAGCCGAGAGGGTAAAATTTGAGGTCATGATGAAGGCCGTCTTTCCGTCAATAATCATGCCCTTCTCATGCGTCAAAGAGAAGGCCGGGTCGGTGGTCTCTGTTTTAACGCCGGCTGCGCTCAGCTCACTCAATGTGCTTGAGCTACTCCCGCCTATGGGATGTGGCTCCAGCATGACGCGCACATCTCTTCCCTGCTGAGCAGAGGCTTCCAGGGCGTTGATCACATCGTGATCGGTCAGCAGGTACATCTCCACCCAGACCGATTTCTGTGCCCCTCGAATAGCGTTGATAATAAAACCATCGCCCGCTTGAGGCTCGACAAACACCTCCACGCCATGCACCCCGGCGCCCGGATTGCAATTTGCCTGGCACTGGCTGCTACCTGGTAGGCCCCCACCAGTACTGATCCCCCCACTACCATTGAGGCCAGGAATGGAAATGGGAATATTAGAAATGCTGATGGTATGCCTTCCCAGGAGGAAGTACAATGCCAGAATGATAAGTAGGAGAACAATACCGCTTCCAAGAGTAGAACGAGCCGACCTTCTATACGATCTTCTGTATCTTCGAGGCATGTACGCACCTCCCGGTCGTTATTTGCCACACGTGTCATCCTGAGCGCAGAAGGATCTCGTTCGAGGGACAGCGGATGCTTCGCTTCGCTCAGCATGACAAGTTAGGTAGCCTTCCAGTTTTCGAAGAAGCTCTAAGACTTCTCTACTAAAGAAAACGATACAATCGCCACGCAAGTATACGCGCTTCTTCGTCGCCTGTAGGGGCAAGGGGTAGGGCGGCATGGTGCGGAGGCCTTGCGCTTGCCCTCGCGCTCCATATGCTACACTATAGTATGCTGTCTTTAGAATCAAGCAAGCAGAAAAGGAGAACATCTCGTGAGTTCCACAAGTCAATCGTATGGTAGCCAGCAAACCGAGCAAACCTCAAACATGACACCTGCTTCAGATGGTGATACCCGGCCCCGTTTCTTTACCTCGCTCGAGTGGAGATCAATCGGGCCGTATCGCGGCGGGCGCGTCGTCGCGGTGGCAGGCGACCCGCAACATGCGGAAGTGTTTTATTTCGGTTCGACGGGAGGTGGTGTCTGGAAGACAAGCGATGGCGGAGTATACTGGGAGAATTGCTCCGATGGCTTCTTCAAGCGAGCCTCGGTTGGTGCGATAGCCGTTGCGCCCTCCGATCCCAACGTCATCTATGTTGGCATGGGCGAGACCTGCATTCGTGGCAATGTCTCTCATGGCGATGGCGTCTACAAGTCAACCGACGCAGGGAAGACGTGGACGCACCTGGGCCTGGAGGACACGCGGCACATTGGCAAGATACGCATCCATCCCCAGAACCCCGACCTGGTATACGTTGCCGCATTGGGGCACGCTCATGGGCCGAACAGGGAGCGGGGCATCTATCGCTCTCACGATGGCGGCAAGACCTGGGAGCACATCCTGTTCCGCGATGAGGATACCGGCTCTCACGACCTCGCCATGGATCCGAATAACCCGCGTATCCTGTACGCTGCCTTCTGGCGAGCAAGGCGATTGCCACATACCCTGCAGAGCGGCGGCGAAGGCTGCGGTATCTTCAAGTCAACCGACGGCGGGGATACATGGACTGAGATTACGCATAACAAGGGACTGCCGGAAGGAGCGGTAGGCAAGATCGGCATTGCCGTTTCAGGTGCAAAGCCAGATCGTGTCTGGGCCAATATCGAGGCCGAGAATGGCGCACTCTTCCGCTCTGATGATGGGGGCAACACGTGGGAGAGGCTCAGCGACGATCGCGACCTGCGCCTGCGTCCCTGGTACTACATGCATATTTACGCCGACCCGCAGGATCCGGAGACTGTCTGGATACTTGACGAGAAATGCTTCAAATCGACAGATGGCGGGAAGACCTTTTTCAGAGTTACCACTCCTCACGGAGATCACCACGACCTCTGGATCGACCCGCGCAATCCGCAGCGCATGATCATGGGGGATGATGGCGGAGCAAGCGTAACCTTCAACGGCGGAGCAAGCTGGTCATCAATCTATAACCAGCCTACAGCCGAGTTCTATCACGTCACGACCGACACCCAGGTGCCCTATCGCGTCTATGGAGCGCAGCAGGACAACAGCACCATCACTGTTCCCAGTCGCTCGCGGCTCGCAGCCATTGCCCTGGCCGATTATTATGAGGTTGGCGGCGGTGAGAGTGGCTATATCGCGGTACGTCCTGACGATCCAAATATTGTGTACGCGGGAAGCTACCTGGGATATCTCACACGCTATGACCATCGCACCGGGCAGTTGCGCGATATTACCGTCTGGCCGGAGATAACACAGGGAGCACCGGCAAAAGATGCCAGGTATCGTTTCCAGTGGACATTCCCGATCCTCCTCTCGCCTCATGATCCGAACGTCCTCTACGCTGCCGGCAACCACGTGTTCTGCTCAACAGACGAGGGAGGCAGTTGGGAGGAGATCAGCCCTGACCTGACACGCAACGACAAGAGCAAGATGGAGCCTTCTGGCGGCCCTATCACCAAAGACAATGTCGGCACCGAATACTATGGAACGATCTTTGCCTTCGCCGAGTCGCCACTGGAGCGCGGGCTGTTCTGGGCAGGCTCGGACGATGGGCTGGTGCATATCTCGCGCGATGGCGGCAAAAGCTGGCAGAATGTGACTCCCGCAGACCTGCCCGAGTGGGCGCTGATCAGCATCATCGAGCCGTCGCCGCACGATCCGGCAACAGCCTATCTTGCCGCAACCCGCTACAAGCTCGACGATTTCCAGCCCTATCTCTACAAAACCAATGACTATGGTAAAACCTGGACGAAGATTACGACCGGCCTCGCGGAGAATGTCTTTACTCGCGCGATCCGCGAAGACCCTGAGCGGCGTGGGCTGCTTTTCGCGGGAACTGAGACCGGCGTGCATGTTTCTTTCGACGATGGCGCACACTGGGAACCCTTGCAGTTGAACCTGCCAGCCGTGCCCATCCATGACCTCGTAATCAAGGATAGCGATCTGGTTGTGGCGACACATGGGCGCTCGTTCTGGATTCTGGATGATATTTCGCCGCTACGCCAGTTGACAGATGAGGTACGTAGCGCCACGATCCACCTGTTCACGCCGCGCCCGTTCACTCGCTTCGCGGCGAGCGGTGGCTACCACTATCCGGCCACCAAAGGCAAAAACTACAAGCACACAGGCGCATTCGTTGTCACCTACCGCCAGGAAGAGAAGCCCAGCGGCGAAAAAGTGGACAAATACCTCGATGCCGGGCAAAATCCACCCGATGGCGCTATCATCCACTACTTCTTCAAGGAGAAGCCGGAGGGTGAAGTTACACTTACGTTCCTCGATCAGAACGGCAAAGAGATCAAACGCTTCTCAAGTGAGGAAAGCAAGGAGCAAAAACAGGAGACGCCTGGAACCGGTGAGACGGGAGCCGGGAGCAAAGAAAAGAAAGATGAAAAAAAGGAGCCGCGCGTGCCAAAGGAGGCAGGTGCAAACCGCTTCGTCTGGAATACGCGCTATGCTGATGCCACCAAGATCGAGGGAGATGGTGGCGAAGATATGAAAGTTGAACCGCCTGTCCCTCCAGGAACCTACCAGGTGCGGCTTAATGTTGGCGATCAGAGCTATACAGCTTCCTTCGAGGTCCGCAAGGACCCGAACACAGCAACCACGCAGGAGGAGCTACAGGCGCGCTTCGAGCTGATGATGGCGATTCGCGACAAGGTCTCGGAGAGCCATAGCGCCATCAACACGCTGCGCGATATGCGCAGGCAGGTCGAGGAGTGGGAACGGCGTGCCAAAGGAAACGATGCCTATGAAGCGATAGCAGAGCTGGGGAAGCAGATCAAGCAAAAGCTGGCTGCGATCGAGGAAGAGTTGTTCCAGGTCAAGGCCAAGGACCAGATGGATGTACTGGATTATCCCATGAAGCTCGACGCTAAACTCATCTACCTGTTCACCGTGGTTTCCAGCGCAGATGCCGCGCCAACACGTCAATCCGAGCGGGTCTTCAAAGAACTCTCGCAGCGATTGGATGAGCAGATCCAGCGGCTGCGCGACCTGGTTGGTACAGAGATAGCGACATTCAACAAGCTGATCCGGGAATCGAGTTTGCCGGCCATCGTTTCGACCGTAGCCTGATGAATTTTGACACCCGAAGAGGGGAATGGCATGGAGGGGAGGAGCGTGAGGGCAAGCACAAGGCCCCCACAGCACCTCCCTGCCACTCCTTGCCCCTACAGGTTACGAAAGCGTTTCCTCGTTACCGGTTTTGATCGGAAAAGTTCATCAGGCGACGACCCTTCCGCAATGACCTGTTTCGGGTGTCATATCAAATACGTTTAAATGATGATTCTTTGGGGACACCCCAAACCCCGGCAGGAGGGCCTGCGGCCCTCCTGCACCTCCTGCTTGTTCCGTCTGTATTTAACCGGATTTGATATCAAAAAGCCCTCGCGCTTCCCAACCTACCACGATTTCCTAATATACAGCCCGATTGTACACAAGATGCAGGAGTTTCCCGTTTGATCAAATGAAGCCTGGAAATTCAGTAGCGGGAGGTAGACCACCTGGCAAATCGGCAGCAACTGCATCTTGTCCTGCAAGGTTCGCATATCTGGAATACGTGGAGAGAGCAACATGCAGATAGCCTCATCGATCTGAGCGGGGCTTATCTTGCTCAAAAAAATCTCAGCGAGACCAACCTCTACAGGGCCGATCTGGGTGGGGCTAATCTGCGCCAGGCACAGCTTAAGGGAACCAACTTGAGCGGGGCCAACCTGTACCGTGTGGACTTGAGGGAGGCCGATCTGCGTCGCGCTCATCTGAGCGGGGCCGATCTCCGAGAAGTCAATCTCTACTGTGCAGACCTCAGAGAGGCCGACCTGCGCTATGCTCGCTTGAATTGGGCCGATCTTCGAGAAGTGAACCTGAGCGGGGCCTATTTGAATGGGGCTAATCTCTCCCAGGCCGACCTGCACCAGGCCAATCTGAGCGGAGCAGATCTGAGAAAGGTGGATCTGCTGGGCGCGAACTTGCGCCAGGCCAACCTGAGTAGGGCCAATCTCTCTCAAACAGACCTTGGGGGAGCGCTCTTCAATGAAGCTACTCTCTTTCAAGCGAACCTCAGCCAGGCCATCCTCAGTGGCGGGTTCTTCACGAAGGTTGACCTCAGAGAGGCTAACCTCAAGGAGGCCATCTTGCGCGAGGCGAACCTTCATGGAGCAATCCTTTATGGTGCGAACCTCAGAGGAGTAAGCCTCTCCGGCGTGAACCTCAGCGGCATAGATCTCAACGGAGTAGATCTGCGGGGAGCTGACCTGCGGGGAGTGCCTCTCAAGGGGATCGATCTCAGAGGAGCGAATCTCAGTGGCGTCAATCTCAGCAGTATGGATCTCAGCGGCTTCGATCTGAGAGGATTCGACTTAAGCGGAGCACATCTCGTTGAAACAAACTTGAGCGAGGCCAATCTGAGCCATGCCTCGTTGAACAGAGCCGATCTCAGCCAGGCCTTGCTCCTCAAAGCTGATCTCAGTGCCGCCAGCCTTCAAGAAGCCATGCTCAGAGATGCCGACCTCAGGCAGGCCGATTTAAGATCGGCTGACTTGCGTAGAGCCAATCTGAGTGGAGTCAATCTTCGAGAGGCGAACCTGAGCGGGGCTAACTTACGCGGCGCAGACCTCTACATGGCCAACCTCAGCAGTGCCGACTTGAGCGGGGCCGATCTGAGCGAGGCCGATCTGAGGGGAACACTCCGCATCAACACTAACCTCACGGGAGCCAACCTCACACGAACCCTCTTCGGCCCGTAGGTTCCCGATGATGATGTTTACCAACCAGGATCGGTCATACCCGGAGAACGGGCGGGCGACCATCAAGGCCCACCACCCCGCTCCACAGCCGCCCTCGCCCCTACGATATACGGATCGGCCTGCCAGGGGGAACGGGCGGGCGACCATCAAGGCCCACCACTCCGCTCCACAGCCGCCCTCGCCCCTACGGGCTACGAGATTGGACAAGTTCAAAATCGGCCCAGATGCCCTTAACCCGAATACAAGTCAAGGGCTGCTGTGCTCACCTCTTCCACTGGAATAGCTGCGACGAATGAAGGGCGGTGGTCGCAGGGCCTCTGGCTGCGATCAGTTCCACAGGCGGGGCAGCGCACATTCCAGGAAACGAGCGGGCGGTGGCGCGAACGGGTGAGCAGCCCGGCAGTCACCAGGTTGAAGCACCAGAAGATGCCTACTGTTGGCGTTCCTACTGATGCAGCCAGGTGCAGCGGCCCGGAGTCGTTGGCAACCAGCAGGCGGCAGCGGCTGAGCAGCCCGGCAAGCCCTCCAAGCGTAAGACAGCCACAGAGCGGTTGCGCCCTGGCTCTCATCGCCTGAACAACTGCCTCGACAGGCTGCTTCTCTTCTGGTGTACCGGTAACGAGCACATGCGCGCCGGCGGCCGCCAGGGCATCTCCCACTGCCGCAAATTTTTCCGGCGGCCATTGCCGCTGCGGGTCTTGAACTCCCGGATGGATCGCTACCAGGGGCTGTCCCTCCTCAGGGACAGCACGCCTGGCCTCGGCAATATCATTTTCCACAAGCGCAATACGCGGCTCCAGCACAATGGGCGTTGCACCCACCAGCGAGACGACCTCAAGATAGCGCAGGATCTCCGGCTGGAAATAGATGTACGGAAGCCAGCGATCGAGCGGAGCCGCGCCAGGCGTTTTCAGACCAGCCGTGACGCGAGCGCCCAACTGCAAGATGAACAGGTTAGAATGCTTGCCGCCGCCATGCAATTGCAAAGCCAGGTCAAAACGCTCTTCCCTCATGGCCTGGAAGAAACGCTCCTGCCCGGCAGCATGCTCCGCCAGCTCAGCATCCTCGCCCTCACTCACACCCCTATACGAGGGAACAACGACTACCCGGTCAACGGGGCCGGGCCTTCCCTGCAGAAAATTCGCATGCCACGCTTTCGCAAGGAGAACGATTTCCGCCTGCGGATATGCCGCGCGCAAGGCCTCCAGCGCGGGAAGAGTAAAGAGAAAGTCGCCCAGGCCATTAGCGCGCAACACGGCTATTTTACGCACGCCTGGGATTTTCTCACCGAGCTGTTGAAACATATGCATTTATCGCCGCCAGGATCGTCTGCTCCTGCACCAAAAGGACGAGGGCAAGCGCAAGGCCCCACACCACTCCATACCACTCCTTGCCCCTACTTTTAGGATGTCTCGTCTTTCTCCAGGTGGCCGCCGAACTCGTAGCGCATGGCCGAGAGGATTTTATCGGCAAAGTCAGCCTGACCACGCGAGCTAAAGCGCTCATAGAGTGCCGAACTCAGCACAAATACCGGAATGCCCTCGTCGATAGCAGCAGCTATTGTCCAGCGCCCTTCGCCTGAATCTGAGACATGGCCCTTAAAATCACTGAGATTGGGATCTTTGAGGAGCGCGGTGGCCGTGAGGTCGAGCAGCCAGGAACCAATGACGCTACCACGACGCCAGACTTCCGCGACATCCGCCAGGTTGAACTCATACTGGTAATATCCCGGATCGCTCAATGGCGCCGTTTCGGCATCAATATTCTGCTGCTGTAAGCCAATATTGGCGTGGCGCAGGATATTCAGTCCCTCGGCATAGGCCGCCATGACGCCGTACTCAATGCCATTGTGAACCATCTTGACGAAGTGGCCAGCTCCATGCGGGCCGCAGTGCAGGTAGCCGTGCTCTGCCGTACCACCAACTTTCTCTCGCCCAGGAGTACGCGTCGTTGCCTCCACGCCAGGAGCCAGGGTCGCGAAGATCGGGTCGAGGCGCTTCACGACCTCATCTTCGCCGCCGATCATCAAGCAGTAACCGCGTTCAAGGCCCCAAATGCCGCCGCTTGTTCCGATATCAAGATAGTGGATGCCGTGCGGTTTGAGCTTCTCCGCGCGCCGGATATCATCATGGTAGTAGGAGTTGCCGCCATCAATGACGACATCATCTTCGGAAAGCAGTGGTATCAATTGATCCAGCGTATCATCTACGGATGCCGCCGGTACCATCAGCCAGATAGCGCGCGGGGTAGAAAGTTGATGCACAAGGTCTTCCAGCGAGCTCGCTCCTGAAGTGATGGCTCCCTCTTTCAGGCGTCCCTGCACAGTGCTTGCATGACGAGCATAGCCAACGACGGTATGACCATCGCGCAGCAGGCGCTTGGCCATATTCGCCCCCATGCGTCCAAGTCCAACCAATCCAAGTTGCATATTGTCTTCCTTTCTTTTCTTTGTTACTAAGCGGTGTATTCGGAAAATACGTTGATGTTGACGAAAGCCGATAATGAATGTTAACAAATTAATTAGGGTAATATGAGGGATTGCCTTTGAGCCGATAAATCGGCGGTGGGCGCGATCAATCGGCCCCTACAGTTTTCCTCCGAGTAATTTGTTTATCTTCATAATCGGCAGTGGGCGCGATAAATCGGCCCCTACGAACTTGTCGAATGCTCCACTAAGGGGTTTCCCTACTATGACCACGAACCAGCCTGCAATGTAGGGACAGGGCTTGTCCCTGTCCTACTATCCTCCCCTCCAATCAGGCCTGCTTGCCGCCCCTGTTCCTAGGGTAAGGGCAGGGCTTCACCACGTTGTGGCCGTCCCCTGACGCTATTATACGGCAAATCAGGATAGGGGTGGCCACGATGTGGCGAAGCCCTATCCCTACCATATACGTCTGCGCGTGTGGAGACATTGTACAGCGTAGTGGGCATGAAAGAACAGGCATCCCCCTGAGCATGCACCTGAGCGGCTTCGTTCCACCATTCCCGATTGATTTGCATGTAATCATCCACAATAGAAACTCCTCACTCTTCGTTGGTTTTATCCTGGCTTTCTTCATCAAGAGGAAGTGAGAGTTGCTGCTTCATATAAGGCGGAAACTGCCTCTGGTCGATGTGGATCGCTCCCATCTTCGCTAACTGCTCATAGGCAGCTCTCACTTCAGCGGGGCGGAGACCTAAGCGCTCGCTGACGCTCTTGATGTAGACCACTTCCCTGCCGGCACCGGATGCATGCTCTTCCGCAATATGCTGGGCCTGACGGTAGAGAAGATCGATTGCCACTGCTCGCACGGTCAGGCTCACATCAGGAGTTAATAGTATTCCCATAAGTGCTTGGAGCAGGCTGCGATACTCAAGACACGCCTGGAGCTGTTCATGAGGCGGTAGTTGCTCAAGCTCTTGTGGGGTCATATGGATATAGTGATAGGAAGTATCTGGGCCTGGCGCTGCTTCATCCTGCGGCATGGGTGAACCTCTCCTTGTTGCTCTTTTTGATTCTATGGCGTCTGGCTAATTATACCCTATGTTATTGACGAAATAATTCAACTATCGGCTGTAGTGCACGGTCAATCTTCATGTGATCGATGGTTGCCTGGCCCCCACAAGGGAGGCCACTACATATGACCGCTCGCATGAAGGTTGACAGAGTAGTAGGGGCCGATAAATCGGCGGTGGCCGCTATCCTAAAAAAGCCTTGACAGCGATTGGGCAGAGCATTCACCCCCAAGCTTTGCGCCCAATCCTTGAACTCGACGAGCTGTGGTCATTTGTCGGCTCCAAAGGCCAGCAGGTCTGGATTTGGGTTGCCTTGGAACGCCAAACGCGCCGGATTGTTGGTCTGGCCTTTGGTGATCGTACCACCGAAACGTGTCGCAAGCTGTGGGAATCGCTCCTGCCTGGCTATCGCAAACGTGCGATATGCTCTAGTGACTTCTGGGAGCCCTATGCGAAGGTGCTGCCATCCAAGCGCCACCGTCCGGTTGGGAAGGAAACAGGTGAAACCGCGCATAATGCGGCTATAGGCCGTAATATCCAGCCCCATGGCGCACTCCATCAGTAATGAAAGTGAGCCCGAAGATGAGAGTCAGCGGCTATCTGAGATTGTACCACCGTTCGGGAGGGATGGGCGCCCAACGCAATGCCATTCACCCGCGCCGCCGTTCTAGATCGGGAAAACATTCGTGTGCTTCCAGATGCCAAAAAACGCCTGATCTCGCTCGACGCGCAGCGGCGTCGGGTGGAACGACTTGTGAGGATGCTGCATTGCCTCTTCATCGTGTCGGAATCCGCTTGCCGGTGCACTCTGCTAGGGCGATTCGGCGACGACGTGAAACGCCCCCGGGGTGGCCTCCGTGCATAGTCCCTCGAGCCTTTTGATTCCCTCCCTGGCATGATGGTCGTTTCGCATGACTTCCACCGCTTCCATGCTATTCCATGGAACAAATGAGTAGAACAGAGTGGGGTCCGACGTACTCTGGATGAGAACTCCCTTGCCGGGAGGATCGGACAGCGCATGGAAGGCCTCTCCTAGGTCCTTCCATGCGCTGATGAACGCTTGTTGTCGACCTTCTTGCACGCGCCACGCGGCGAGCGTGTATACCATTTCCTTCATGATTCGGTGCTCCAAGATTGAGTTCGGCTTGGTACAAGCATAGCATCCTAACTAGAAGTAGTTTGACATTCGTCAATCTATACCGATCTCACAGGATGTGCGCCCGCCTATTCCTCTGCCCATGATAGCACGGAGGTCAAGGACGCATCCGGGCTGGCAAGATTATACTAGCCGAAATCAGAGTGCCGCAGCGGCGGCAAGTGATGGCGAACAACAGGTTCTCCCGTGCGATCCTGTTCGCGCCTGGATACTATAGTTCAGTTCAGTTTGAGCCACTACCCCCATCCACCCCTTGTCCCTAATGAACTTTGACGACCGAAACAGGGAATAAGGAGCTCCCTCTCGTGGACCCCCGGGCAGGACAGGCACAAGGCGCTGTCCCTACAGCCTTTCCCTATTCGGGTGTCAAAAATCATCAGGGACGATCCAGTTCCTCATTCCCTCATGTGATCGGAAAAGTTCATCAGGTGATTGGCGGCTTATTTTGTTAACCTACATAATCGGGTTCCACGATACATCGGGAACCTACGGTACCCTGTGTGGTTGCATTATGTGTTGTGGCGGTCGGTGGTTGTGCAGCTAAAGGGTGATCATATCAAGATTGAGACGATTGGGACGGTGGGACACCAAAATTATTGGAAAGTGTGTTGAAGGGAGGCTGCTGCAAGCAGGGATGGTCAGGCAGGGTGTAGAGGCCACGCGCAGGAGAGACGAGCTTGCCGGAGTGACAGAGGCGCTGGAGGGTCTTGCGAATGGCCTCATAGCCGGCAGGAACCTGCTCGACCAGTTGCACAGCCGTCATGGGAGCCGGATGGGCGCGTAAGGCGGTCAAGATGTCGTGCTGGGTGAGCGTGAGGCGCTCGTGGGAGGTGAGGGCAGGCGAGGTGAGAGCGCCAGCAGGCGGCTGGTGCCAGCAGATGATGGGAGCCGCCAGGGTGGAAGGCTCGGTGCCAATGCTGAAGGAGAGCGTGGAGGGTGAGGAGGCCGCCAGGCTGTGCTTGGGGGTCACGAGCAAGCGCAGGGAGTCGTCCACGGGATCAGCTTCAGGGTCAGGGTCAGGGGCGAGCAAGAGCGCGCTATGCACCGAAGGCAGGCCAGGCAGATGCTGCAGGCGAGCCGGGTCCAGGACTTTGGGGAGCGAGCGGGTCAGGGGACGGATGAGGACGATGGCGCAGTTAGTCTCTTGGGCGAGCAAGGTGAGTTGAGGCACCAGGCGACGAAAGAGGGCGTCGCGAGCCAGTTCGGGGATGTCGAGGATGACCAGGTGGGCGTGCGAACGATGGATGACGGCTTCGAGCAGGGGCAGGTCGCTGACCAGGGAGAAGGGGCGATGGCTGAGCATGGTCGAGGGAGTCTCAGAATCAGTGGAAGCAGCAGCACTTGCGTGTTTGGAAGCTGAGGGAGCGGAGGGAGCCGAGACGGGGAC
>CADDZH010000054.1 GCA_902812455.1 Chloroflexota bacterium
CGCCAGCCCTTCTCCGGACAAGAACAGGCGCCTGGGTTACAGGGCGGATTGGCAGCCGCATCCTTTATAGATATGGATGCGCTCCCCGACTGGTTGCGCGCTGCCGGGCAACAACAACAGTATGGATACTCCTCGCCAGATCAGCCGCGAGGGCCAAATATGGCAGGCCAGCCCTCATTTGGCAATCCTGCTCGCGCCGAGAATATACGCGTTCCCAGTCGCCCCCGGGGCGAGGCTGTGCCACATGAAGAAAATGAAGTAGCCGCCAACATCTTTGCCTCCATGATAGGCGTAGCCTCAGCAGCTCCCTACCTTCCTGCGCAACAATCGAATAGCGCCCCCGGCTATTCACCGGTGCCACCTCAACAGCCCCTGCCGCCACAGCAGCAAAACAATGTGAATGCCGGGATAAGCAGTTCTCCAGGTTCTATGCCGGGTATACAGGGCGTGCCCCCAGCTTATCCAGGCTTTCCACCCACCCAGGGACAGGGACCTGCTACAGTGCCCGCCCCAAATAACATACCTGGTCTGCCAGCAAATAATGGGACCGGCGCACCATCAGGGCAGCCGGCGAACAAAGGGCAGTCGAAACCTAAAGGCCGCCGCAGTATATTCGAAGCTATTCGTGACTGGCTATCGCGCAATTAGTTGCAGAGGAGAAACATACGGAGATGTACTCACAACCGACTTCGGAAGAGGGACAGAAACCTGCTCATAGCCAGTCCCCATCACCCATCAGTTCAATACTCGTTGCCGACTGTGGGACCGTATTTACGAAAGTCTCACTGCTTGGCCTTGTCGAGGGCCAGTATCGCCTCATGGCCCGCGGTGAAGCTCCCACAACGATCACTCGTCCCTACGATGATATTACAAAAGGTATTATTCAGGCAATTAATGTTATCGAGTTCATTACAGGCCGTCATCTTGTCTCCGATGGCCATATAGTCTCTCCTGAACAACCGACTGGCGATGGCGTCGATCTATTCATCTCAACCATTAGCGCCGGTGGCCCGCTGCGATTAGCTGTCCTGGGAGGTATCAGCGGCTCAATAGAGCGGCTGGTTGCCCAGGCTCTCTCTGGTCTGTATACCGAAATTCATGCCCTCCCTTCACCGGCCTTTGCAGCTTCCCCTGCTCCAGCGCCCGTTCCCGTTGGCGTCGCAACAGGTACCGGCTCAACAGCAAATCAGGAGGCATGGACGCCCGAGCGGATCGCCTTAGAATGGGAACGGCAGATAGAAAGCTTGCGCGAGCTGCAGCCTCATGCCGCCTTGATTGTTGGTATGGCCGATGGGCCTGCCGGTCCTACTCCATTGCAAGAGGCCTGCCAGCTCATCTTACACGCTGCGCAGGAACTCAACTGGCCATATACTGGAGCCGCTCACAAAGCTCAAGGTCAGGCGGCGACCCATCTCTTTCCGGTCTTATATGCAGGCGCGCCTCAATATGTGAACGCAGTACGCGATATGCTGCAAAACGCTGCTGAAGTCACCCGCGTTGATCCCCTCGTCTCCCAGGCGCAATTGAGACCCCTCAGTATCGCCACCGGGGCGATCTACGATCGTGATATCGTTCAGCGTCTTCCCGGCTATGATCACCTGCGATCCTGGTCTGCCGGCAACCCTATCACCACTTCCAACTCCTTGAGCAGCCTGTTACGTTTCCTTGCCCAACACTACGCTATGAACGTCACCGCGGTCGATATCGGAGGGGCAACCACGACCCTCATGCTCGCTGGCGAAAACGGCAATTTTATCCCCAAGGTAAACAGCGGCATAGGGGTTGGCCCCAGTGTGGGAGCGATCTTTCAACAGGCTGGCATAGCTCGCATTGCTCGCTGGCTGCCTTTCGATGTCACTGAAGATGAGCTGCGCCAGTATGTGCTCAACCGCATGCTGCACTCCCAGGTCATCCCAACAACCTTGCGCGATCTCCAGATTACCCATGCCTTTGCGCGTGAGGCCCTGCTCCTCACGATTGAAGCGGTGCAACAAAACGATTTTGGCTGGCTACAACCCGATCTCATCCTGGGCACAGGCGGCGTGCTGGCTCACGCCCCAAAATATGGCCAGGTTGCATTAATCTTGCTCGATGCCCTTCAGCCCCAGGGCGTTACCTCGCTGGTACTGGATCGTACTGCGCTCATCCCGCAACTTGGTGCGGTCGCTACCGTTGCCCCGGTTGCCGCAGTGCAGGTCAACGAGAACGATGCCGTTACTATGCGTCTTGGCACCTGCGTTATTCCCTTTGGGGCCATACCACAGGGAGAAATCGCCATCCGCGTGGGTGTCGAATATACCAATGGGCGCCAAATTACTGTTGATGTGATGGGTGGCTCTATTGAAGTCATCCCGCTGCGACCAAATGAACAGGCGTTGCTCTCTCTCTTCCCCTCTCCAGGCGTCGATGTAGGGTTAGGGCCAGGTGAACGAGCACGAGCTGCTGAAGAGATCGATGGAGGACTTATCGGCCTCATCATCGATGCTCGTGGCAGGCCGCTTGTGCTTCCTGACAACGACAAGCAACGCCAGGCACGCCTGTTGCAGTGGATGCAAGCGATAGGAGCCTGATGTGGGAGTGGGAGGCACCCGCTATGACCTATCTCCTCGGCTGGTCGGTCATCCCTCAAATACTTGTCAGGCGAGAGCGCTGGCCCGGTGGCTACAACACCAGGGCTATTCCGCTTGTCTACCCAGGCCAGGATGTTCTGCCCGATCAACCCGTAATGCGCCTGGAAAGGCAGAGGGCGAAACCTGCTGATACCCTTGGCCGTATCCCGCGTCTCTCGCTTCCTGATATTGCCGATACACCGACTGATGCCGAACATCCGGCCGTAAAGGGTGATACTCACCAGGGCAGCGAAGTTGTTCCTGCCGGCCTGCGCGGTCGCGTCATCGACATTACGAGTCGCGGAGGGGTTGTTATCGAGAGCCGCTCTGCCGTCGTGCGCGGGATAATTGGGGCAGGCAAGCAGGTCGCGGGTATCCTGACAATATGGCAGACCCCCGGCAGCTACCAGGGACAACAGGCTATTCCGCCCGGCGCCATTCTTGTCGTTCCCGGCCCGCTCAACTTCGCCATGCTCCGCCAGACCCTCATCTCAGGCATTGCCGGCGTTGTCGCCAGCAGCATTTCCTCCCGCGATTTAGAAGCATTTCTCCACGTCGATCTGATCCAGCTCATCAGCAGAATCGATATAGAGCGGGCACAGGCCGACCTCCCTCCCGTGACCATCCTCCTCACTGAAGGACTCGGCACCATTGCCATGCCCACCCGCACGATGAACCTGCTCAGCTACTACCAGGGCTCCATCGCCTTGCTCTCCGGCGCAACCTCGATCCGCCAGGG
This sequence comes from Chloroflexota bacterium, assembly GCA_902812455.1. The sequence continues at coordinate 3,349 of CADDZH010000054.1, forward strand.
CATCTTTCCTGAACTGGTAATCTCCCTCCCCACCAAAGAAGCTCAGCAATACTGGCAACCGGTGCAGCCCGACCCCTCGCTAGCTTTAGGCATACAGGTGCGCGTCTGCAGTGGCGACTACGAGGGAGCTATTGGCAGCATCGAATATCTTTTCTCGCACGAGCAGGTCTTTCCTTCCGGCGTGCGTGCTCGTGCTGCCCGTCTTCGCCTCGAAGATGGCTCTATTCTGGTCGTCCCCATTGCACTCATCGAACGCATCAGTTAACTGCTTATCCACATTCTTAATCTGTTTATCCACATATTACAGAGAAATATGTGGATAAGTCATTTGCTTGTTTTGCCGCTAACGCAAAAATATCCTCTACCACAACTCGCTTGTTGCAATTTGCGCGCCCTCTGCCATCGCCTGCAGCTTCGCCCACGTGATCCTGGGATCAACCGTATGCATCCCTGCAAACGTCGCAAAACCGCAATCCGTGCCCGCGATCACGTTCTCTCGCCCCACCAGCGCAGCAAAACGCTCGATGCGTTGCGCTACCAACTCAGGATGTTCGATGAAATTCGTCGTCGAATCCAGCACACCCGGAATAAGCACCTTGCCCTCAGGTAGCTTCACGTCTTCAAAGACCTTCCATTCATGCTCGTGCCGTGGATTGGCTGCTTCAAACGACAGGCCCACCGGCTTCGCCTGTAACACCGTTTTGATCAGGCTTCGCAAGGGTGCATCCTTGTGATGTGGCCCCTCATAGTTCCCCCAGCACAGGTGTAATCTCATACGATCGGCCGGAATATCCCGTACAGCATAGTTGAGGGCATCGACGTGCATCGCAATATAGCCGGTGCCCTTCGCGGCTCCCGGAATATCGCGATTCCCTGTCAGATCGGGGCAGTCCAGTTGTAGAATGAAGCCGGCCTGGTAAATAGCATCGTACTCAATCTTCATGGCGTCTGCCAGCGCGAAAAGATAGGCTTCATGGCTTGGATAGTAGTGGTTCGGCAGGAAGCGCGAAATAACCCCTGGCGATGCGGCCGTCATGAATGCCTCTGTAACATCCACGCCTTGCAAAGCCGCCTTGAGGTTGGCACAATCTCGCTCCGCCTGCGCCATTCCGGTATAGGTAATCGGGCCAACACAAGCTGGCACCACAACATCAGCCAGGTCTGTAAACAGCCGCTGGGCATACTCCGGGAAGTCTACCAGGTCTGCCGCAAGCTGGAACTTGAGATGTTCGCTCCCTTCAAACCCCGTCAGGCGCTCCTTGACATACGTGCTGTAGCTGATTTTGCTCATCTCACCATCATTCACCACATCAATTCCACACGCTACCTGCTTGCGCACAACTTCGTACACCGCCTCTCGCACCCGCGCCTCGAAGGCCTCCTGATCAACCGCCTCACCACGTTCCTGCTTGAGCAACATCTCTTGCAAGTCAGCAGGACGCGGCAAACTCCCCGTATGGGTAGTAAGAATCCTCTCTGTGCTTCGTTTCATAATGTCTCCTCATCATTTCAAATACATGCCTAAGTACCTTATAGGATGTCATCCTGAGCGAGCGAGCCGCAGCCCTAAGGAACGAAGGGGAAGGATCTCTGTCGATCGGCAGCAGATGCTTCGCTGCGCTCAGCATGACATGGTTGGAGCCTACGGCACAATCAACGACCTTCCCGTCATATCCTTGGGCTGCGGGATATGCATAATCTGCAAAATCGTTGGCGCCACGTCCGCCAGTATGCCATCACTTCTCAAATGAGCATGAGCATACTGCGGCACAACCAGGTACAGCGGCACCGGATTCGTGGTATGGGCCGTCATTGGCTTGCCCGTATCATACTCGATCATCTGCTCCGCATTCCCATGATCGGCAGTAATGATCAATCCTCCTCCCACTGCCAGCGTCGCCTCCACCACGCGGCCAACGCCCGCATCGACCGCCTCTACCGCCTTGATCGCCGCCTCAATCACTCCCGTGTGACCGACCATATCGGCGTTCGCATAGTTCATGATCACCAGGTCATATTCTCCGCTGCGGATATGCTCAACAGCCGTATCCGTTACCCCTGCCGCGCTCATCTCCGGCTGCAGGTCATAGGTTGGCACTTTTGGTGAGGGCACAAGCAAGCGATCCTCGCCTGGAAACGGTGGCTCGCGCCTCCCATTGATAAAATACGTCACGTGCGCGTACTTCTCCGTCTCAGCCGTGTGGAACTGCCGCAGCCCGGCCTCTGACACAACTCGCGCAAGCGGCATCTCCACCTCGTCGGCCCGGAAAGCCACCTCCGCGTCCAGCCCCTCCTCGTATGCCGTCATCATCACAAACACCAGGTCTTGAATGCGCGGTCCCCGATCAAATTTCCCCTCGGCTTGCGGTGGCAATTCCTTCATCACGAAGGCCTTTGTGAGTTGGCGCGCGCGGTCTGGCCGGAAATTATAGTGTATCACTGCATCGCCGGCCTTGACCACAGCCACCGGGTGATCGTTCTCCATAATCACCGTTGGCACGATAAACTCATCAGTGACGCCCCTGTCATACGACTGCTGGATTGCCTCTATGGGCGAGTTGGCCTTCAGTCCTTCTCCACGCGTCATCGCAAAATAGGTTTTTGCCGTGCGATCCCAGCGATTATCGCGATCCATCGCGTAGTAGCGCCCGCTCACCGTTGCAACCTTCGCCGGGTGCTCCCCGCCGATCTCGCTGGCGCGCGCCAGCAGGTGTTTCATGAACTCGATACCGCCTGTTGGCGAAGTATCGCGCCCATCCGTGAACGAATGAACATACACCCGTTCGATATCATGCATCGCTGCTAAACGCAACAAAGCCTCCAGGTGCGTTTCATGCGCGTGAACTCCACCATTGCCCAGCAATCCACAGATATGCAATTGCGATTGATTCCTCCTCACATGCTCAACCGCTTTGAGCAGCGCGGGATTCTGGAAAAAGCTGCCATCCTTGATGGCTTCATTCACGCGCGTATAGTCCTGAAGCACACGCTTTCCTGCTCCGATATTCTGATGGCCTACTTCCGAGTTCCCCATCTGGCCTTCCGGTAAACCCACCGCCTCGCCAGAGGTCTTGATCAAAGTATGCGGCCATTCTCTGCCCAGCCTGTCAATATTGGGTGTACGAGCAAGGGCAATGGCATTGCCTTCTTTGCGCGGGTTGAACCCCCAACCATCCAGAACAACCAAAACAAATGGGCGTGGCCGCCCCGAAGACCCTGTACTCATAAGCTTTTCTCTTTACTCCCTATGTTTTCTATTAGTGCTACTCTCATATGTAGTGGCCTCCCTTGTGGGGGCCAGGTTCCCGCCTTTTGCCAGATTCTCACCTTTCCAACTTCCTTCATTGTACCATGTAAAGGGGGTTGCCCCTGAGTATCCGATGCCCAGCCTCACACGTGTTAGTACATGTACAGATTTTGCTGAAGGTTAGAAGGTTAAAAAGAGGAGAAAGCTAGAAGAGGAGAAGCTAGAAGAGGAGATCACATGCCTTACACACCTGCAGAATATATAGGGTTAATCATAATCATTATTGTGATAGCGATCCTGTTTGTCATTGGCGTTGCCCTGGCAGTTGTGGGTATACTACGCCGCCGCCGGCTTGGCCGCACCTTACAAACCTCTGATCAGTACGTAAATGGCCCAGGCCCGCAGCGAGCAAATAATCCCGAACCGAACAGGCCGGAAAATAGACCCACGCAAACCGAGACCACCGGCAACGAGGCTATGAGAACACCGAGCAGTGAGAGAAGTAGTGAGTATCGCTAATTGTATGTAGGGGAGAGCAGCATGGTGGCTCACCACGAGAGGGACAAGCCCTCTCACTACCATACACGGACGAGGCTACGCGCCAGCTTCGTGTATGGTACTGGCGACCCTTGCGGTCGCCATGTTCGCGGTCATCATGCTTGTGGTCATCATGCTTGTGCTCGCCATGCTTGCGGTTGTCATGCCCCGCTACACCTGCAGCCTTACAAGTACATGGGAATAGTTATCGCTGCACTGTGCCTAATTCTTTTCAGCACGTACAGCGCCTCAGCCAATACCGTGCAGATCAACGATGCCGCCCACGTCCTCAATGTAGCCCAGGTGAAACCAGAAGCCGCCAATCTGCCAGATCCCATTGCCATCTACACCACCAACGCCTTCGCAGGCAGCGCCTCAGCCTTTGATCAGCTCGCGCGCAGCCATATCACCAACCCCGTGTTGATCGTCATTGCCATCGACACGGTACATCATCATCTCGCCATTGTTGGTGGCGCGAGCGTTCCTCTCTCAGACGCTCAATATAGCCAGGCCGTCAACGCCTTCGTCACAACCTATACGAGCAGCCATGGCAACTACACCGGCGCGACCATTGCGGCCATTCGCTCCTTGCGCAGTAACCTGGGTGCAGCCCCCGTAGCCCCGGGCAACAATAATCAACCCGGCAGCGGTAACAATTCCTCTTCTCCGGCTAGCGGCGGACTCCTCACCAGCGCGCCACTCACCCTCTGCTGTCTCGGCTTATTGATCCTGGCCATCGGCGGGGTCATCATCTTTGGCCTCGTACGCCGCCACTACTCTTCCCCTGGTGGCGGCTGAATGCGTGGCCCGCGTCGCCTGCGCACCAGCTCTGCAACCCGCACACGGGCCATCGCTCGCTCAAGCGCACCTTGCAGTTCGGCCCGCTCGGCCTCCGATTGCGCCTGTTCCAGCCGCTCGCGCGCCTGGCGCCGCGCTTCCTCTGCCCGCGCCTGGTCAATCTCCTCAGCGTGCTCCGCTGTATCTGCCAGCACTGTCACTGTGTTCCGTGAGACTTCCAGGAAACCGCCCGATACGAACAGCGGCTCTTCCGCTCCTCTCAGCTTGATGTTCAGTGCCCCCGGCTTCAGCGTCGTCAAGAGCGCGGCATGGCCTGGCAAAATACCAAGCCTGCCTTCTGAGCCTGGCGCGCTTACCAGGTCTGCCTCACCGTTATACAACTCGCGTTCGGCAGTCACCACTTCAACATGCAAGGTATCGCGTGTTGCCATCGTTTAGCCCTTCTGCCGCTCTGCTTCGTAAGCCTGCACAACATCCTCGATTGTGCCCTTCATATAAAAGTAGTTCTCAGGAATATGGTCATATTTTCCTTCGAGAATCTCTTTAAAGCCGCGCACAGTATCTTTCAAGGGAATATATTTCCCCTCAAGGCCTGTAAACACCTGGGCTACTGTGAAGGGCTGTGAGAAGAAGCGCTGCAGCTTACGAGCGCGTGCAACCGTTAGCTTGTCCTCATCCGACAGTTCGTCAATGCCGAGAATAGCAATGATATCCTGCAAATCCTTGTAGCGCTGGAGTACCTTCTGCACACCGCGCGCAACATTATAGTGCTCCTCGCCCACTACCTGCGGGTCAAGCAGGCGGCTGGTAGAGGCCAGTGGATCAATAGCCGGGTAGATGCCCTGCTCAAAGATCGACCGCTCCAGCACAATCGTCGAGTCAAGGTGAGCAAAGGTCGTTGCCGGAGCCGGGTCGGTATAGTCGTCGGCTGGCACGTACACAGCCTGCATCGAAGTGATAGAGCCTTGCTTCGTCGAGGTAATACGCTCTTGTAGCTCGCCCATCTCCTCTGCCAGGTTCGGCTGGTACCCTACGGCTGAAGGCATACGGCCCAGCAGCGCCGATACTTCTGCTCCCGCCTGCGTGAAACGGAAGATGTTGTCGATGAAGAGCAACACATCCTTCCCTTCATCGTCACGGAAGTACTCAGCAATGGTCAGGCCCGATAGGCCCACGCGCAGGCGCGCACCAGGCGGCTCGTTCATCTGCCCAAACACCATCGCCAGGCGGTCGATCACACCTGCTTCCTGCATTTCATGATAGAGGTCATTCCCCTCGCGGGTGCGCTCGCCCACGCCCGCAAAAACGCTATAGCCGCCATGACCCTTAGCAATATTGTTGATCAGCTCCTGGATGATGACCGTCTTGCCGACGCCCGCGCCGCCGAAAGCCCCAATCTTTCCACCCCTCATGAAGGGGCAGACCAGGTCAATAACCTTGATGCCGGTCTCGAATACCTGGATTTCTACCGCCTGATCCTCCAGGTCTGGCGGCTCACGATGGATCGGTCGCCGTGGAGCATCAGGAATATCGGGCTTATTGTCAATCGGCTGGCCCAGCACGTTAAAGATGCGTCCCAGCGTCTTGTCTCCCACAGGCACGGTAATCGGTTGGCCCGTATTATAGGCATCCGCTCCGCGCTCGAGGCCATCTGTCGACCCCATGGCTACGCAGCGCGCCCAGTTATTCCCCAATAACTGTTCAACCTCGAGAATGAGGTCCTGCTCACTCCCCTCAATATGTGTACGAATTGCATCATAAATGTCTGGTACGTGTTCCGGGGGAAATTCGACATCCACAACTGCCCCCAGCACCTGCACGATCTTCCCCTTCGTGCCTACTTCGACTGCCATGTATTTTTTCTCCTATCCTGTAACCAATCCGGCCCTACAAAGCGTTTGCGCCCGCTACCACCTCAAGAATCTGTATGGTGATGCTTTGCTGGCGGGCCTTATTATATGCCAGCGTCAGGTCTTGAATAAGCTCATTGGCATTATCGGTCGCGTTCTTCATGGCGATCATTTGCGCAGAATAAAAGCTCGCCACCGTTTCCAGCAACGCCTCGTAGACCTGCACATCTACATAGCGCGGTAACAAAGCTTCAAAAATGCTCCTGGCATCCGGTTCATAGATATATTCAAGAGTTCTAGCTTTTCGTTCGTTACTCTCCTCAGTTGGCGGCTGTACGGGCAGGAGCTGCACAGCAACTGGCTGCTGCGTCATTGTGCTGACAAACTTCGCATACACCAGGTACACCAGGTCAACCTCTCCTTGCAGGAACGATTCCACCGCAACCTCGGCTATCGCCCTCGCATCGCCCAGCGTTGGCCTATCGCCATAATTCACGAACTCTGCCAGCAGGTGTTGCTGCGTGCGCACAATAAAGTCCCGTCCCTTGCGCCCTACGGCCACAAAGTCTATGCCCGGCAGGTGACCATCCTGCGACAGTCTCTGCTGCTCCTCATGCGCAGTGAGTATTGCCTGCCGGTTGATATTACTTGGCAGCGCACCGGCAAGCCCGCGATCCGGCGTAATCACGACGAGGCCGATATTGCGCACCGGGCGCTGCCTGAGCAAAGCAACTCCTTCGCCAATATCCTCGCCCGTCCCACTCGCAAGGCGCGAGACAAGGGCCCGGATTTGCTCAGCATAGGGCCGCGCCTGTTGCACGCGCTCCTGCGCCCGCCGCATCTTGCTGCTCGCCACCATCTGCATAGCCTTGGTGATCTGCGCCGTGTTTTTGATGGACCGTATGCGCCTGCGAACCTCTCGAGTTGATGGCATGGCTTGCCCTCCTGCTGCTAGCGCGGCTCCGCCGTTTTCTTGAACTCCTCGATAGCCGCCCTCAACTGCTGCAACAGCTCATCTGACATCTTGTTCTTGTTGACCACCGACTGCTCGACTATTGTCTGCCCGATCTCTGGATGGTTCGCATCCATGTAGCGATAGAACGCTGTCTCCCACGCGCTGACCTTATCAACCGGTACGTCATCCAGGTAGCCATTTGTTCCAGCAAAGATGATCATCACCTGCTTCTCAACCGGCACCGGCTGGTATTGCGGCTGCTTGAGAATTTCGGTCAAGCGCTGGCCACGATCAATGCGCGCCCTCGTCGCTTTATCAAGGTCGGAGGAGAACTGCGCAAAGGCCGCCAGCTCGCGGAACTGCGCCAGGTCGAGGCGTAGCGAACCGGCCACCTGCTTCATGGCTCGCGTCTGCGCGCTACTGCCCACACGTGAGACCGAGAGGCCTACGTTAATAGCCGGGCGAATACCGGCATTGAACAGATCGGTCTCAAGGAAGATCTGCCCATCGGTAATCGAGATGACATTGGTCGGGATGTAGGCCGAAATGTCGTTGGCTTTCGTCTCGATGATCGGGAGCGCCGTCAGCGATCCCCCGCCATAGTCATCATTCATACGAGCCGCCCGCTCTAGCAAGCGCGAGTGCAGGTAGAAGACATCCCCTGGATACGCCTCGCGTCCCGGCGGCCTGCGAATAATCAGTGAGATGTTGCGATAAGCCTCGGCATGCTTGGTCAGGTCATCGTAAATGACCAGCGCATCGCGCCCCTGCTCCATGAACTCTTCACCCATAGCACAGCCGGCATATGGAGCCAGGTACTTCAAGGGAGCCGGTTCAGAAGCGCCCGCCACCACAACAATGGTATGCTCCATCGCCCCGAAGCGCTCCAGCGTTTCTATCGTTCGCGCAACAGTCGAGTTCTTCTGGCCAATGGCGACATAGATACAGATCAGGTTTTTGCCCTTCTGGTTGATGATCGTATCAATCGCAATGGCCGACTTCCCCGTCTGCCGGTCGCCAATGATCAACTCGCGCTGCCCGCGCCCTATAGGGATCATACTGTCGATAGCCTTGATACCTGTTTGCACCGGCGTGTCCACGCTCTTGCGCGTAATCACACCGGGGGCTATGCGCTCAACCGGGCGCCTCTTATCGGTCACAATCGGGCCCCGGTCGTCGATGGGATCACCCAGAGGGTTGACCACGCGCCCGATCAGGGCATCGCCAACGGGTACCGAAACGATGCGGCCCGTGGTTCGCACCTCGTCCTCTTCTTCAATTTGCGTAAAATCACCCAGGATCGGGCAGCTAACCGTCTCTTCCTCCAGGTTAAACGCCATCCCCATCAAGCCTGTGCGCGGAAATTCTACCAGTTCCAGGTACCTTACATCTTGCAACCCGTACACGCGAGCAATACCATCCTGCACTGAGATCACCGTGCCTACGCTCGCTACCTCGGTCTCTCTCTCACCAAATCCTGCAATATTTTTCTCGATGATGGCACTGATTTCATCAGCCCAAGACGCCATCGTTCTCCTCCTCGTTTATTGTATGTTACTCGGCTCCGTCTTCTTCTGCGAATTGTTCGGATTGGGAACCAGTCCCTCCTCGGCAAACCTCTTCTCAATCTCCTCTTCAGTCACAAAATCCTCAACGCCGCTGCTTGCTGCAGCCTCGGCATTCACCAGCAACTGCCTTCTCAACAGCGACAGGCGCGTGCGAATGCTTCCATCGATCAACTGGTCACCCACGCGCGCTATCACCCCGCCCAGGATCTCTGGCTGGACCCGTGTCTGCATGATAATGGTCTTACCTGTCCTGCGCTCTAAAGCCTGTTTGATAAGAGCCATCTCCTGATCGTCAATCTTCGTCGCCGTTGTCACCTGCGCCACGGCCTGGTTCTTATAATCCATGACGAACCGCTCAAGCTCACGCGCAATAGCTGGCATGACATCGACCAGTTCACGCTGCACTACCAGCAATGCAAGGTTGAGCGATGTGGGCAGCACCTTATCCGCCAGCGCCTGGCGTATGGCTGTCTCTTTGCGCTGCGCGGGCACCTTCGGCTCGCGTAACAGGTAGGCCAGCTTGCGATTCGCAAATATCTGGGCTATCGCCTGAACATCACTCAGCGTGCGATCAAGCGTATCCTGCTTGCGTCCAATATCGAACATGGCCTCTGCGTAGCGACGTGCTATCGCGCCATCAGGCATTATCGCTCCCCTGCTGGTTCGCGCTCGTACTCACGAACTCTTCTACCAAACGCCGGTTGTCGTTATCATCAACCGACCGGCCAATTACCTTGCTCGCCGCATTGATTGAGAGATTCACCACCAGCCGGCTCAGCTCAGCGCGTGCACGCGCCGCTTCCTGCTGAATCCTCTCAACCTGCTGTCTCCCAATCTGCTCAGCTTGCGTGCGAGCCTCCTCACGAATGCGCTCCGCCTCCGCCTCTGCCGCTTTAGCAGCTTGCGCAATAGTATCCTGCGCCTGCCTGCGCGCATCTAGCATCACCTGCTCGGCACGCGCTGTCGCCTCCGCCAGGTCGCGCCTGGCCTTCTCAGCGTTCTCTACACCTTCCCGGATGACGGCCTGCCGCTTGTCAAGCGTCCTCATAATGGCCGGAAATCCCCATCGCCATAGCAGCACGAACACGATCCCAAAGCTGACAAGCTGAGAGATGAAGGCCAGCAGATTGATACCAAAGCCGCCTAACAGATCGGCAATCACAACTGCTTGCACCACGATGTGCGCCTCCTTTCTTCAAAGGGTTCCATACCACCTCTTTTATCTGACACGGGGACGCGGCCTGTCATGTTTCCTCATACATGTAAGCGTTTCTCTTCTCCATGCATTACACCCAGAGTCTCCACGACATTGCGCGTCCCTGCGCACCGCAAAAGGGGTATTACGGCCTGCCGCTGAGCAGGAAGGCGATAATCAAGGCGTAAATAGCGATAGCTTCGGCAAACGCCAGGCCAATAAACATGTTGATACGAATCTGCGGTTCCGCCTCAGGATTGCGCCCAATCGCATTGAACGCTTGTCCCGCCGCAATGCCAATGCCAATGCCAGGCCCGATCGCTCCCAGGCCGATGGCTAAGGCTACTGCCAGCGAATTAGGAATTACCGGTGCCGGTGTTGCCGCCAGCACCGTCGCCAGTGCGCTCAAGATCATCATCGAAAATCCTCCTTAAAACGCTAGAGGGAAAATTACTCTTAACCCTCATAGTGATTCAATTAAATCTATGCAATCGCAGCAAAAAATATCTGCGAGTAGCATTCCCTGTCACAAAAATATCTGCTAACTAACGGGTTGTGGCCGCCGCCCGTTCCTCCCTCTGCCTCGTTTCTTCCCGCGCCTCCTCGGGGGTCTCGGACTCGGCATGGTGTGGCGTCGTTGCAATTTCCAGGTAGATCAGCGAGAGCAACGCAAAGACCAGCGCTTGCACAAAAGCCACGAAAAGCTCGAATGGGATAAAGACGATATCCGCGAAAAGCGGCAGGATGAAGGCAAAGACTGCTAGTACGACGCTACCCGCGAAGATGTTTCCAAAAAGTCGGAAGGACAGCGAAAGAACGCGCGCAAGCTCATCAATGATCTCCAGGAGACCAACGAAAAATTCGATCACGCCCTGCACTATGCCCATCCCATTGAACCTTATAAGCGACCTGAAGAGCGTCCTCACATTGAAGAACCTGCCCAGGTGCTCAAACGGTCCTAGCGTGATGAAACCAAAGACCTGCACCGTGATAATGACGACTATCGCCATCGCAAAGTTCAGGTTGAGATCCGTCGTCGCCGGGCGTATCCAGGGAATAAGCTGGTTCGAGAGATTCCCAAAGAGCAAGAAGCCCGCCACGGGCTGGCAACTGGGGAAAATGCCCAGCACAGGCGCGCAGTTACCAGAGCGCTGAATTTGCTGCACGCCGGTCTGGTTAATCCAGCCAACGGTATCAACGCCGGGGAAAACGTCCAGTGCGTTAGACACAACAATGAAGAGGAAGAGGGTGGCCACAAGCGGGAAGAACTTTTTCCCCTTCTCCTTTCCCGATACACCTTCCACCAGCCCCAAAAGGCTCTCTACCGCCCACTCGACAAAGTTCTGCCATCCTCTCGGAATCAAATCACTCCGGCGACTCCCTAGATAAAAAAACACTACCAGCACAACAATCGATATCCAGGTGCACAGGAGTGTGTTCGTCACCGAGAACCCGAACGGGGTAGTAAATATGACATCCGGTTGAATTTTTATTTCAAGAAGTTTCCAGAGCGACACTCGGCATCCTCCTAATTGGCCGAGCCTGCCTAGATTCGTTTCGTGCTAATGGCTCCGTCTCGTCTATCCTATCTCTTAAAAAAGGGTGCCAGTAAACGGTACGCCCCAAATACTCCTACGACTAGGCCAAGCAGCAGCCCAAGTAATAAGTACAGAGAACCTGCATGTGTGATGCCATCAAGGTAGTTCCCTACGATGACACCTATCACCATGGGTAACGCTATCACCAAACCAAGCTCTGCCATCAGTGCTAGCGATGCCCAAACAGAGGGCGGCTCGTTCTTTTTCATCCTTGTAGCCCCATCTGCTCTCATCTCTCGTAATTATACCATGTGGATTATAGCACACCGCCTAAAATATATGCAACAGCAGATACAATCCGACTTGACAACGCACAAGTGTTGGGGTATGATACAACACACGAATGAGAACACCTTGGGGTGTCGTTCAATGGTAGGACTGCCGACTCTGGATCGGCCAATTGGGGTTCGAATCCCTGCACCCCAGCCCAGCACGGAGAGGTTACCGGCCTCTCCTTTTTTATTCCTGCTGCTCTCTTTCTTCCGGGAAATACAATAAACAATGACAAAACGCATCACCGTCGGGCATAGCCCCGATACCGATGATCTCTTCATGATCTATGGCCTGGCAACGGGCCAGATCGATAGCAAAGACCTGGCGCTTGACTTCGTCGCCCATGATATCGAGACGCTCAATAGGTGGGCGCAGGAGGGCAGGCTCGAGGTAACAGCCATGTCTGCTCACGCCTTTGCCTATACCGGCAATCGTTATCGTATCCTTTCGCACGGGGCCAGTATGGGCGAAAACTACGGGCCTATCGTCGTGACGCGCCAGCCCTGCACGCTCGATGAGCTGCGCCACATGACCTTTGCCGTTCCGGGTACGCTGACCAGCGGGTTTCTGGTCTTGCGACTCCTGCTTGGCGATATTTCGTACCGGCAGGCACGCTTCAATACCATCCTGGATGAAGTTGCTAGCGGACAGGCTGATGCAGGCTTGATCATCTACGAGGGCCAGTTGACCTTTCAGCAGCAGGGGCTGCACCTCGCCGCCGACCTCGGCCAATGGTGGCACGAACAGACGCATGGCCTCCCGTTCCCGCTCAGCATCAATGCGATCCGCGCCGACCTCGCTCCTGAACTCGCCCTCACCATCTCGGACTTGCTGAAGCAGAGCATCCTTTTTGGCCTGGATCACCGCCGCGAAGCGCTGGCCTATGCCTTGCGCAATAACCCATCGCTCGATGTCGATACTGCCGATCGCTTCATCGATCGCTACGTCAACGCACGTACAATCGATATGGGGCAGGATGGCCGGCGAGCTATTGTTGAGCTGCTCACACGCGGCTACCAGCAGGGTATACTGCCCGAGGCGGTCAAGGTCACATTCCTGGATTAGATGAAAAACATGCGTGAGAAACGTCCGGCCTTCTGCCACCTTTGTGGAGAAAGGCTTCAAGGCAGGTATCTCATCTATGACAATGGGTTAGTGGTATGTCCACGCTGCAATGCCAGCGTGCCGCACTGTGGTCTTTGCGGCATTCCCTCGCGCCAGCTCACGCAGGTGCGTGGGGTCCCGATCTGCCCTGCGTGCCTGCAAAAAGCGCCCGTGTGCTCAGCCTGCCATATTCCCATCCTGGGGGAGTACTTCCTTATTGGCGATTCACCCATGCCCTACTGCGAATCGTGCATCAAAACGCGCCCGCGCTGCGATATCTGCCGTGCGCCACTTGATGAGCATGGCAAAACCTTCCCTGAACGAGGTGGAACAGCGAATCGCTGCGCCTCCTGCCTGCGCCTGGCGGTCACGACCTTTGCAGAGGCGCAACGTCTCTACCAGGAAACGGCCGACTTGTTGAGGCGAGAACTGCACCTGGATATCCCCATCTTGCCAGAACTCACTATCGTTGAACGCGCTATCCTGATCGAGTTGAACCGGCAGGCGAGCATTATTGGTGATGCTGGCACTCCATTAGGACCGGAACACCAGCACTTGCTGGGTTTCTTCCAGCGCATCGATGAGAATCGTCGTATCTACATCGAGCGCCTGCTTCCTCAGATGCTCTTCCGCGCGGTAGCGGCTCACGAGCTTGCCCACGCCTGGCAATCTATTCATGCTCCTTCAAAGCAATCGCTCATGATTTCCGAAGGGTTCGCGGAATGGGTAGCATATCGTGTTTTGCTTGCACTGGGGCAGCAGCACGACGCGGCTCGTTTAACTCGCCGCAACGATCTCTACGGCCAGGGCCTCCAGTACTTTATTGCTCTGGAACAGCGGGCTGGGCGTGAGGGCGTGTTAGAGCGAGCCAGGCAGGGATAGCTGCAGGCGCCGATTATGAAGATGAACAACATAAGCCAGCAATGCCTGTAGGGGCCGATTTATCGTGCCCATCGCCGATTTATCGGCTCCAAGGGAGGACCATACCATTGGGAAGTTTAATAGGTAATGTTCATTTTAGAAGAACAGGGGAAAATGAGCCCCTGCCCGTCATGATGAGCGCTCGCTACATCTACCAGGTTGAGTACCGTTGGTGCTACGTCCATGATTGTTGGTTCTCGCGTTCCTTCCTCTATCTTTGCCTCTGCTGGCATGTTGCCAATGAGCAAAACGCCATACATGCGATGATCGCCCGATATCACCTGGTGCCTGGCATTACTTGTCGCCAATGGCGTATAGATAGCGGTACTTACACCGAAATCGCTGCGCAGCTCGAAGAGGATATCAGGATAGATACCCACATATTTCCCACTGTAGATATCTTCCCGCTTGCTTACCCAGTTGAAGACGGGGCTTCCCTTCAATCGTAGTTCAGCGAGGCCTTGCAATAGTGATTGGCGTACCTGCTCATATGTTTTCCCTTTGCGTTCTATAGCTGTAAGGTTCAGTTTTATCCCACCAAAGGGCGTTAGTCTTGCCAGATCGACGACCTGGGCTATTGTGGCCTGCTCGTCAAGTATAGACGCCCTGGATCGGGAATGGTCAAGGATATCCTTCGTGAGTATCCATTGATTGGCATGTGGCAGCATATCCTGCGCATAAAAATGCGCCAGCAATTTCGCTGAACGTTGTTTTGCCCGCTCGGCCAGATAGTGCCGGTTAAGGAGGCGCAGCGATCTCAATTTAGGTAACAGGAGTTCCTGGCTGCGCAGCCATTCATTGAGGTGAAGGCACGATGTGCAGCTTCGCCCGTGCCCATGTGCGCTCACTACCAGCAGGATGCAATCACGCTCCATAAGCGAACGAAATTGCCCGATACTGTGATCAAAGAGGCGATAGAAGTCCAGGATACGCCCTGAGTGTTTGTTGCGTCCTGGATATGCGGGATCACCGGGGTCGCTATATCGCCAGAGTACATGCTGGACATAATCCAGCGCATCTAACTGCAAGAAGAAGATATCCCAGGGTTCGCGCTGGAAAAGCTCCAATCCCCGCTCAACTTGCTGTTCTGTGAATGCATACAGCGTGGAGCAAAGATTGCCGGGTTGATGCTGGTGCATATTCCCCTTGAACTCCAGTGGAGGCAAGGTGTGTATTTCGACATTCACCAACCCGGCTGAAGTACTGAATCGTGCATTGACGATACATACACGTTTCCCGGCCCGCCCTGCAATGTCCCAGAACGCTTCGCCGGCAGGCAACCTGTATGCCGGTGCCTTGTCTGCGCCTGCATTGGTAACGGTATTGTTGACATAATATTCCCTGCTCAAGATACCGTGATTAGCCGGATTAAGACCTGTGTAGATGCTGGCCCAGGCAGGATCGCTCTCAGGGGGGAAGCATGATTTCAATTCGAGGAACGGCGATTCCAGCATCAGGCAGCGCAGGTTGGGTAATGAGGGGCCATAGACGCGCAGCAGGTCAGCATCCAACCCATCAATTCCAATTATCACTACTCGTGCCATGAAATCCTCCTCCTCTACGTTACCACTACATCTTTCATTATACAAACCTGCTGAAATACTGGCCTCGTTGCAGGCATGAAGTTTCCAAGCCACGCCGTTTAGATCCGGTTTTAGGGTGAGCGAGGAGACAGGAGGGCAAGCGCAAGGCCCCCATCGCCCCTTGCCCCTACAGGCTTCGAGCCGTCTAATATGCTGGATATTCAATCCTTAACGGGATAGGCGCGGATTGCAACCCACTCACAACCCGATTCCCACCGGATTCACACCAGGAATTTCTCTGGGACGTGGCATACTGGAAGAAAGTCTGGCACCTGTTGTTTTCCTGGGAGGATGATGATACGTTGGGTGGAGGGGAAAGCATATGCTTTTACAGCAAGCGCGAACAGCCCCAGGAAGGCCGGGCGTCGCGCGTCCTGGCCTCTGGAGCTTAAGCGCAACCGCCTGTTCTGGTCTTCTCAGCGCAGGCACACTCATTCTTATTGCGCGCAGCCTGAACCCTGCTGGCTTCGGTAGCTACATGTTTGTGACATGGCTGGCAACGGTAGCCACACCCGCTATTGGTGTTGGCATGTCAACGCTGACAAGCCGCCATCTCGCTGAGATCCAGGGACGTGAGAAGGTGCAGGTCGTAGCAGGTATCTTCCAGTTTGTATGGAGGCGGCAATACCGCCGGGTACTGATCTACTGCCTGGTCTACCTGCTGCTGATTGTCCCGCTCTCTCGCCTCTACGGCCAGCTCGCACCCGCTCACTTGCTCTTCCTGGCGGGCGTTTCTGTGCTACCGCTCCTACTTTATAGTACCGTGAGCATTACATTGCGCAGCCTGCACCGCTTCGATCTCCTGGCAGCCATTCACCTCTTCGGGACAGTAATTACCTTGCTCCTCGTGTTGCTCCTGATTGAGAGCCACGACGTGCGCATCGATGTCTTGCTCCTGGCGCTGGCAATAGCCAACTCGCTGGCACTTGCTGCCGCGCTCGCCTCGATTATACGGTTACTCCCCATGAAGCAGGCTATACAGCCAGGTCCATTCCTGAAAGATCGCCTGACGCGGGGCTTAAGCAACTCATTGCTCCTCTTCACATTCGATGTGATCGTCTGGCAGCGCTGCGAGTTGCTATTGCTGGCTCGTGGACATAGCACGGCTGACCTCGGCTTTTATGCGCTGAGCGCGCTCATAAGCACCCGGGTTATGAATATTTCCCCAGCGCTGCTATCAACCTGTATTTTGCCATTGTTCTTTCGCTATATTCCCGGCCAGCGCTATACCAATGCGGCCAGTGCTTTTGTGAAAACGTCACTTTATGTAGCCGTCATCGCTGTGCCCTTGTGCGTACTTAGCATATTGCTGTGCCCATACTTCATATCCTATTGCTTTGGAGAGGCCTACCTGCCGGTAGTTACTCCCCTGCGTATCCTGCTCGTTTCCGCCGCCTTTGGCAGTGTTTCTACGGTAAGTTTGACTCACCTTGCCAATGCTGACCGCAGGCGTGCCCAGGTACGGTTGGGTATGGTTACGGCGCTTTTGAAAATAGCTCTGGCCGTGCCGGGTATTGTTCTATGGGGCATCACAGGTGCAGCGCTGGCCAGCGCAGTAGCACAGATTATCTCTGCCATCGGCTCAATCTTCATCTGCAAGAGAGCTTTGTTTACCTGACATTCAGGTGACGTAGGGGCCCGATTGATCGCGCCCAATGCTGATTTATCGGCCACATGTAGAAGGATTATTCATGACGATCCAGCAGCAATCAGAAGCGCATACATCTCGCAACAAAATACGCAAGCGATCTCGACCAAAAACCCTACCACGTTTCAGTGTGATTCTTTGCACCTACAACCGGTGCGACCTGGTGCTCACTGCGCTAGCCAGCCTGCGGCGCCAGACCCTGGCATATGATCAATTTGAGGTGATTGTCGTCGATAATGGCTCTAGTGACGATACCCTCAACGTTGTGCGCACCTACGTGAGTGCGGGAGTCCAGCACGAGCGATCGCCGGAAGAGAGCTGGCAGGTTCAATGCCTGTCAGAGCCACAGAATGGGCTGGCTTATGCGCGTCATACCGGCTTGATGGCTGCATCAGGCGAAATAGCCGTATTTCTCGATGACGATAGCATTGCCGAGCCTCATTTCCTTGAGCGATTGCTTGCCGCATATGAAGAAACAGGAGCAGATGCTATAGGCGGGCGAGTTGAACTGCGCTGGGAGGCGCCTCGTCCTCACTGGCTTACTGATGATCTGCTGGATGTGCTGGGCTACTTTGCCCCTTCCCCTACACGAATGCAGTTGCAGGCAGCCAGCCAGGTAACGAGTTTCAGCAACTGTAACTTTTCGGTCAAGGTCGAGGCCCTGCGCTCTATTGGATATTTCTCGCCTTTTCTGAGCAGGAGGCAGCATTTCCCCGCTATCCTGGAAATTCAGGACATCTGTGAACGCCTTTGCAAAGCCGGTTACACGCTCTGGTACGAGCCAGAAGCAATTGTAGTTCATCGCGTTCCGGCTGCGCGCTTGAATCGTGCTTATTTTGTGGGACGGGCCTACTGGCAGGGGCGTTCAGAGGTGCTCTTACAATATAGCAGGAATGGTCCTGATGAAGACGCCAGGATCAATACACCGCGAGAGATATTGCAAGCTATACTTCCTGAGTTGAAGCAAATCATCTATCTCTCATTGCTACATCGTCCCCTGCTCCGGCTAGCAGGCCAGCCCACAAGCGAGAGGATAGAGGCAGCCATGGCACAGGCCAGGGAATGGGGACGTTTAGAGCAGCGGTTGCGCTTCCTCGATCGTGCCCCCATTGAAGCGCTGCCGCTTAAGCGGGATGAGCATCATACACAAGAGTCCAGGACACCCACAAGGGGTATCCCTACTCTAGACGTAGCGGCTGGCATCATGTCCAGGGTAGGGGCAGGGTTTCGCCACGTCGTGGCCACCCCTGTCGTATTGCTTGTTGGCTCCGCAGAGCAGGACCCGGCAGCCGAGCTATTAGCCCGCGCCCTGCGAGCGCAAGGCATTTCTTGTACGCAAGTGACTTCCGATATTCCTTTAGCCTGGCTCTGGCGGCATCGCGCCTATCACACGCAATCTATTGGCATTATCCACTTTTATCGCCCCGGAGCTTTACAATTGACACACTGGCAGCGCCGGCGCTTGTGGTTCCGGCTCTGGCTGGCCCGCTGCCTGGGCATATGCATCGTTACTACAGATGCTGGCGGCTGGTGGCAAAGCACACATAGCCTGCGCTCCCTTTCGCGTCGCCTTCTGGAGCGCAAACTACTCTACTCTAGTGATATTGTGCTTGCTTTTACTCGCCAGCCCGAACAACTGTATCCTGACAAGAACCTGCGCCGTCATGTGCGCTGCCTGCCTCATCCAGGCTTCCATGGCTACTATACCCAGCCGCTAGAACGTACACAGGCTCGCCGGCAGCTTGGCCTACCTACATCTGCCTGCTTCGTGTATCTCTGTTTCGCTTCCGCTCATACGGAACGAGAACTTATCCGCCTGATCGAGGCATTTGATGAGATGAAAACACAGAAGAAGGTACACGGGAAGCCTCAATTGTTGCTTGTTGGTTCTCCACAGGAGAAGAAACGCTCATCAGCACGCATTCTGAAGCTTGCTGCTCGCGAACAGGCCATTCACCTGTACCCGGCAAACCCTACTAAAGAGGATATGAACCTTTATATGGGAGCGGCTGATGCTGTTGTCCTGCCGCATTTTGCTATGCAGAAGGCGGGTATGCTACAAACTGCCATGCTTGCGCTCTCCTATGGACTGGTTGTGGTGGCCCCTAATCTTCCACGCTTTCGCGGCATGTTGCCGCCTCGCGCCAGCGTGCTCTATGATCCTGCTCGCCAGGAATCGCTCGTGCAGGCCTGCATGAAGGCGCAAACGCTGCGCTACCGCATGACAGAAAAAGAGCTGGCAGCGCTAGAGGCAGAAAGCGGCTGGGGGAACTATGCTTATCGCTTGCTGAAAATATATAAGCGGATACTGGCTCCCAGGAGCTAGTGGGGCACTTGCACCGTCCTTGTCCGGTTCTATCAATTATCGGGGCCGGACCGGGGCGACCTTGCGGTCGCCCCTACCATGATGCGATTCGTGTTCCCCGGTGAGGAGAATTCCAGCCCCAGGTTTTTGATAGGACATGCCCCAAATGCCAACAGCCTACAGCGCCCTGAGGTGGGTCAATCTTAAATGGACCGTTGAAGGGGATCTTCTACATTAGCAGCCCACAGCAAAGGGCTCCCGATAGATCACGCCCTCATCGGCAGTACTCACCTGATGGTAAGTGTAGCTGTTGCCAGGCCTTGGACTCAGGTAACCGGCCTCCTTCACGATGGCGGGTGCCGCGCCAACAGATGGGATCAACACAGGTGCGAAGGCCCAGTTATCGGCGGGAACCAGTCCACCGATGAAACGCCCAAGGGCACGATGCTCAGACTCGATCGTGGCAATCTGCCCAGCAATCCGCGCAAGAACTGGCTGGCCCATCGCCGCAAACTCATGAATCGCCGCGAGGAACGCCGAGTCGAAGACGCCCTCCAGTTGCTGCTGCGTCGCAATAAACAGATTCAGATCCTCGAACGTATCGTCGCCATGCGGGAAGCTAAAGGTGCTCGCGAGGGGTGTGCCACCATTGGCGACAAAGAAGAGTTCGTGAATCTGCTCTTCGATCAGAGCGGCTTCTATGGCATCCGCTGCCGCTCCGCTGATGCCAAGCCTACCAAAGTTAGCCACCCCATTCGTGTAGAAAGTGACTGCTAACCGCTCTGCGGTCGCCGCGACGCTCAAGATCGTCGCGATCGAATCGATAGTACAACTCGATCCACTTAGCGCCTCTGCATGTACAATACTCTTAGGAGTCAGAAGTGCGTCGGCGCCAATAGCCAGGCCTGTTGCCCCTACCGCTCCTGCAATAGCGCCTTTGAGAATCGCACGACGTGACCGCGGACGGCTAAACGATTCAAACAGTTTGGTAGTAGCGATCTCAGGGGTTAACTCAACAGTTTTCGCCTCTTCGACCGGCGTCTTTTGAGACATCTCCTCAGGTGTCTTCATGAATGAATCAATCCTTTCTTGCTTGTACCCGCTTCTATGCGAGCACATGTGTTGGTCACTGCACAAAGTATCGCAATGACGTATCAACTGTAATCCGCGATAGATAACCAGAAGCGATTGTTTTCAAAAGATGCGCATCTCAGAAACCGAAACTGAAAAGGAAATGGTGCCGCGCATATAAAATAGCCAGCGCCCCCAATTCTCGCTTCTGTACAGAAATACGCCAGATAGGCACGTTTGGATTTCTCAAATCCAGCGATGTTCTTACTCGTCTACTATAGGGTCAAGCCTTCTTTATCTAATGTGTATCTCTGCTCTCGCCTCATGAGAGGTTAATGAAATAAATCCATCTCTCCTTCAAAGGCGTAGTCTGTAGTGAGGTGAGTTACCTCACGTGGTAGATATAGTAGTTGAGACAAAGGAGAACTTTATGCGATCAGTAAATACTTCCGTTTGGACTCTCAACCGGCTCTTTGCTCTGGTTGTTGGGGTCGTCTTTTTACTCGTTGGAATTTTAGGCTTTATTCTTGACCCGACGAAAGGAGCCCTGCTGGGTCTCTTCAATGTGAATATCGTTCACAACCTCGTTCACCTCGTTGTAGGCATTTTGGGAATAACTGCGGCATTCACAGGATGGTCACGCTATTATAACTGGGGACTTGGCATTGTTTACTTACTCGTAGGAATACTTGGCTTCATCCCTGCCCTTAATCCTGGTGGGAATCTGCTTGGGATAATGGCTCTGAATCTGGAGGATAACATCCTGCACTTGGTGGTGGGTGGGGCAGCAGCAATTATCGGCTTTTCTGTCCGAGATTATCCAGCACAGCACCCAGCAACTGTCTAAGCAACTGAAAGGTATGGTGGAGCTATGCTCCACCACAGGTGTTTCATGTTTCGTGTAAGTACCATATCGTTTTCATTTCACTGCCCGCCCGGATGTCGAAATGAACTTCAATGATAGCGACCCTTTCACTGGGACTACTTCGAGCTCCACCAGCCGGTTAAGCGATGAAAGTCTTATCAATGCCATTGCCAACGGTGCTGTCTGGGCGATGGAACAGCTTTACCTGCGCTACAGGGTCTTGCTCTATTCCCTGGTCTACCACATGGTAGCCGACCACCAGGTCGCTGAAGACCTTTTACAAGAGGCCTTTCTGGCTGTGTGGCATCATGCTAGGTCGTATTCGCCACAAGCAGGCGCTGTTCGCAGTTGGCTTTTTTCCATTGTCCACCATCGCACAATTGATTATTTACGCGCAGTGCGCCGCCGTTCCAGTAGCTTGCAAGAGACTCCATGGGAGGAAGTCGAACAAGATGAACGGAACGCTGTTCCTGATGTTTGGCATGAAGCCTGGCGATCGGTACAAAGCGGACAGGTACGTAGAGCACTGATGGAAGTTCCCATCGAACAACGCATGGTCATCGAGTTGGCCTATTTTCAAGGCTGGACGCATTCTGAAATTGCTGAGGGCTGCCATATCCCCCTCGGAACAGTCAAAACACGCATGCGCCTTGGCCTCATACATCTCAAACGAGTACTAGAAGAGATGGGCATCTATGAAATGTGAGAGGAGGAGAGTTCTTAATGACCTGCCAGGAATTTGAAGAGATATCAGGGGCATATGCGCTTGATGCGGTTACATCTTCTGAACGCCAGAAAGCAGAGGCACACCTTGCAACCTGTGCAAGATGTAGGGGCTTGCTTCAAGAATTGCGTGGAGCAGTAACGTTCTTGCCGCTAGCCGTCCAACAAGTGGAACCTCCAGACTCCTTGTGGGAGCGGCTACTCCCGACTCTTCAGCAAGAAAGCAAATTCCCTGCTGCGCTCCCTATACAACCCAGGCCACGTACAAGAAGGAAGGCATGGGCGCTACAGTTGCTGGCAGCGGCTGCTGTACTGATGCTGGTTCTGCTTGTTGGGATGACAGCCTGGAATATAACTCTTACTCGTCAAGTCAGTTCGCTTGAGCAACAGCTTGCTCATGTACGCATTCAACGGCTTGGACATATACGTGTATTGACCTATCAAGTCGAAGGCACTGATCCTGCCCAGAGGATAACAGGTACTCTACTCTACTTCCCTGAGCAACATCTCACAGTGCTGACTATACATGGACTGCCGCCATTGCAGGAACCCCACGTCTATCAAGGCTGGCTACTGCATCTGCATGGCAAAGAGGTCACAACCGTAACCAGCATAGGTCTGCTGAACTTTGTTCATGGCACAGCAAGCCTATCCTTTACAGGCGATGTGACCAGGTATGATGCGGTAGCTGTTAGCCTGGAACCAGGGCCAATGGCTACTCTTAAGGCACCGAAAGGAAAGGTGGTGGCCTTCGCTTCGCTTCGCTAGGCGTGAGGGTGCAAGACTGGCGGTTGCATCCGCTCGATCTTGAGTGATACTATCACATACATGAGAAGTTCCTACCTGTATTCTTCAGTTTTTGTTTACAGTAGCAACCCCTCTCTGATTTTTCAACCTCCAATTGTTGGTGGAACCCCCTTGTTCCTCTTGGATGCTAAAAAATGACGCGGATATGGTATTATTGATCAAGGCAGGAATCGTATCGTTCTGCTAGCAGCTCACCAGCACCCGAAGGAGCGTGCCCGATGATCGCACAAGATATCATGACTCGCAAGGTCTACACCATCCACCCGGAGGCGAGCGCGCAAGAAGTAGCGCAACTCCTCGCTGAGAAACGTATTAGCGGTGTGCCGGTTGTCAACCAGGACAACAAAATTATCGGTATTGTCACTGAGGCGGATATCATCAGCAAAGTGAACAGGGAGGGCCTGCGCGTTGCTGACATTATGAGCCGCGAAATTATTAGCGTCGATGAGCAGACGCCCGTTGCCGATATTGCTGCGCTGCTGAGCGAGCGCAAGATCAAGCGTGTGCCGGTGGTAAGCAACGGCTGCCTTGTAGGCATTGTAAGTCGCGCGGATATTGTACGAGCTGTGGCACAGGGGCATTTGATCATCCGGCAGTGGTGAGTCACGGCATATACTATCAGCGTTACCTCGAGGTAAACATTTCGTCTTCTCTGTTGTAGATGTTTACCGGTGGTGCAATGATGGGCTGTGATCAGGGCATGAAATATTTGAAAAACCATATACATGCTATATGGGCGTCTCTTATCATCCTTTTAGGCACAGCGCTGCGAATTGTATTGCTCGGCGCTGGCTGGCCGTCCCCGAATAGCGATGACGCGACGATGGGCCTGGTGGCCTTACACATTGCCTATCATGGAGAACACCCCATCTTCCTTTATGGCCAGGCCTATATGGGCACATCTGAAGCCTACGTCGCGGCGGCGTTGTTCCGCATCTTTGGCCCTTCTCTCTTCACGTTGCGCATTGGGCTGGCAGCGTTCTTTGCTCTTTTCCTCGTAGGCATGTATTTCCTGACGAGCCAGCTTTATTCAAAGAGCCTGGCGCTGATCGTGCTGGGTATCCTGAGCCTGGGGAATATTGTGATGTTCTACTGGCAGTTGCGCACCACCGGCGGCTATCCAGAACTATTGCCCTGTGCTGCGCTCCTCTTCCTGCTTGCTTTCTGGCTGGCTCGCTCATATAGCCCCGATTTACCTGCAAAGAAGCGCTGGCTGCGCCTTGCCGGCTTTCTCGGGTGGGGATACCTGGCAGGATTTGGCCTGTGGTCAGACACACTCATCGCACCTTTTATTCTGACAACCGGCCTTCTTATCCTTATATTCTGCTGGCATGAATGGAAAACCTGGGCCCCCATTTTTCTCATCCTGGGCTTCGTTCTCGGTATCCTACCCACCATCCTCTACAATATCAATGTCCCATTTGAGCAAGGCTCGCTCTATGCCTTCCTGCATACCTACAACACAGACACTACAGGGCAGGCTCTGCAGCAAGTTCCCCTGTCAAACCGGCTTCTAGGTACATTCCAGGTTGCCCTGCCAGAGGCTACAGGCGATTACCTGTTCTGTACCAATTTGCATATGCCAGATTTCCAGATACTGACGCCTGGTTATCGCCATTGCACCCTGCTGCAAGGCGGCTGGAGCCTGGGTTATTTCGTCCTCTACGTTATTGCAGTTTATCTCGCCATCTCTAGTTTGTGGAAACTACGCACAAGCGCAATGGCCAGCAAGGATCAACCTCAAGAGCACAGGCTCGCTATTATCAACCAGGCTACTCGCCTGGCGCTGCTGGCCACCGCTGCCCTCGTCATCCTTCTCTATACCTATAGCCCCGTTGCCGCTCTCGAGCCTGGGCTTAGCGCTCGCTACCTGATAGGCCTCAGTATCGTTACTCCTGCTGTGCTTGCGCCGCTCTGGAACGGAGCAATCGTTTTTAAATCGTTTAAATTGTTGCCGGCTCCCTGGCTCGAAAAGCTCTGGGCCGGCGCCAGAGCCATCATATTGCTCTACATCATTGCCATTTTGCTCGTGGGAACTGTCAATACATTGCAGGCTATTGCTCCTACCCAGGCCGTAAACCAGCACCGGCAGGCCCTGGTGAGCGAATTGGAGCATACCGGCGCTACGCGCATCTACACCGATTACTGGACGTGCGATCTCGTCGCTTTCCTGAGCAACGAGCGCATCATTTGCAGTGTGATTGATGAACAACTGAATCCCGGTATCAATCGCTATCCTCCCTATACACGCATTGTACAGGCCGATCCTCGTGCCTCTTACGTCCTGCCTGTGGGTTCTCCTGAAGCCAGCGCCTTTGCCAGGAAGGCAGGCCAATCAGGTAAGCACTATCGACACTTCGTTTTTGATGGCTATGACATCTATCAACCGGTATCGTGAGGGGCGAGGGCCCCCACATAATCACGCGCACACATCCTGCGCTACCTGATGCACTGTTCCATCCCATATAATATAGCCCGATTGAAATGCCTGCCGGTAGTAGCTGTCTGAACCGAGGCCAGGGTCGGAGTAGGGCAATAGCGCCGAAGTGGGATAGCCATGGCATCCATTCACTCCGTGATCCACCAGCATGTAACGTGTCCAGACGCCGCCATACACCCAGTATGCCGTCGTTGCGCCGTTTGCCAGCATGATCATTCCCTGAAGGGCAGAGCCGCCACCAAAATCCTGCACCAGGCCTGCTCCCCAGTTGTGCACTGCCGCTCCTCCGCCGTTGTCTCGCGGCAATCCTACCACATCTTCTCCCCCGTTTTGATTGAAGGTGGCTGTAAAGTAGCCGGCTATCGTGGCATCTGTCGCCCCGGCTCCTACCCAGTTGCGGTCGAAAGTGCCTGCTGTCCAGTCGGGGATAGTACAGGTGACGCAATAAACAAAACTATCGCTGGTATTGGTAAAATCTGATTGCGGTGGCAGCAGCGAGCTGCCCAGGCTTGGCAGGTAGTTATCGGTCCAGCCATTTGCCAGGTATTGTGGATGGGCAGCAAAGTACCAGACATATTCCTCGTAGATCGAGCGGAATGGGGCCCCCGGATACCAGTGCCCATAGACCGAAGAAGGCACATCGTTGGGATTATTGCCATAGGCGCCGTTGTAGGCCCAGACGGCGAAGAACCAGTCATTGGCCTTGTACGGATCGTTCGGGTCGCTGCTTGAGACCACCCCGGCTGTGCCGTTCCAGGCCGAGATCAATGACTGCACACCCGTACCGATATTGTAACTTTGATCTTCTTGAATCCTGGAAGCGTCGCTGCGGCAGTTGTTGCTCACTTTACACTGCGGAGGCATACCCCATGTCTGCTGGTATTCACCCCAACCGCCATCAAAACTTTCTACCGGCGAGCCAAGGGGTTCCCCGTTTACATCGTAATCGGAGGTGTTAAACTGGTGCCAGTTGCTCTCGACATACGCCACTCCATGCAGGATAGCTGCCGAGACGTGCGGCGCTCCCACAGGACCATCAGGGCAGGTGCCGTAGCACATCGTTGGAAGCGAGGGCGAATCGGCAAGATGCCCTGCATGTCCTTCCAGCATCCACTCATCTTGCTGGAACACACTTGCATTCAGTCTCCTGCCGATGGGATGAATAGGATAGCCAAAGAAATTCGCCTGGATAGTGCCTGATACCCTGTGTATATGTGCCAGGGGAACAGGCGCCGCCCAGAACGCTTGCACGATCTGGCCACCATAAGGAAGTACAAGGCGCTCTGTGGCGCCGCTGCCTGTATCGGCCAGCAAAAGCGCTTCCTGGGCAGGCACGCCTGCAATGCCCTGAGCGGCCAGATCTTGACGTATGCTCATTACCTGGGACATGACCAGCACTCGCCCATCATGAGAGCGATTGAGAGCCGTTGTTGCCGGGCCAAAGCGAGAGGCATCAAAGAGCGGAGGGATGTTTGTTGCTGCGCCGCCTGCCAGGCTAATACGTATAAGCGTGTAGCGTAACGGCTGCCAGCTCAGCACCCGCTCGCACACAACAGATTCTCCATCGTTACCCATTGCCAGTACATTTCCCGGCAGGATATCAGGCGGGAGCGTAGCAACGAACGTGGCAGCCTGCTGCGCGGTACCTGCATCCAGCCGCAGCAGCGCTACCGGCTGCTGCGGGCGAGCCAGGGCCAGTATCAATTTGCCGGAGCGATCAACGCCAACCAGTCTCAACGAGCTATCATCCTGGCGCTGGCGAAAAATGGTGCTGTCATGCCCGCTCAAATCCACGCGATGGATCTCGTCATAGCCTGTCAATGGTATGTTATAGCGTGCGGGCTGGATTGTATGGGTAAGTGCCTGCGCACCCATTGAAATGGCTTTGGTCATGGCAGAACCGTAAGAAAGCTGTTGCCTGCCTGTATGGTAATACAGCGCCCGGCTATCAGGCGACCAGATAACTTCATCGCCATAAGCCACGCCGCCGGGCACGAGCAGCGAGCTGACCTGCCCATCCGTGGATAGTATGCTGAGCGATGCCCCATTCAGGGAGGTGTTATAACCATCTCGCGAGGGAGTGAGCAGCGCAAGGTAGCGGCCGTCTGGTGAAGGGAACAAGAGAGGCGTGACCGGCTGCGGCTTGCGCGCGATAGCCATAACGGGCATGGCCTGTTGCAAATTGGCTGCCGGAGCCCGGTAGACCACAAGCGGGCCGTAGGGCTGTTGCTGGCTGCTGAAGGCAACTGTATAGATAAGGTCGTAGTTGTGCTGGCTCCAGGTGCCTGTCGTGGCGAGACCTTGCACATTCTGAGCGGCGCCGGAGGAGGCAAATATAGATGCACGGAAGAACCAGTTCACCTGTGCCAGGAGAACCAGCGCCACCACAAGAACTACCAGACATGTTCGTTTCACCTCTATGAACACCCCTTTTTGAACTTTAAGGCAAAGTTCAAACGTGAATAATAGTCCTTAACAGCTCGGAGGATAATTACAGATGTCATCCTGAGCGGAGCGAAGGATCTGGTGCGTCAGGTACAGAGATGCTTCGCTCAACATGACATAGCCGGACCTTTCGTTGATAAGGAACTGTCACGTTCAGTTGAACCTTGCCTAACAATTATGATCGGCAAGGGGTGAGCAGATCAGCAGGGGATGCTTGTCATCCCCCTGGCCCTCCGCTATAATGTGCGATGGAATAGATACTATGCCGCTCTACCCTCTGGTAAGCAGCGCAAATTAGATGAGGTTAAACTTGAAACGCTCGCATTTAGCACGGGAAATAGTCGAAACTATAGCGCTGGCCTTGATCATCTTCCTGGTGGTTCGCTTCGCCATTCAAAGCTATCGCGTGCAGGGTACCAGTATGCAGCCAGGGCTACAAGATGGCGAGTATGTGCTGGTCAACAAAATAGCGTATCTCTTTCACGCTCCTGAGCGCGGGGATGTGATCGTTTTTCATTATCCCTACAATACATCTGAAGACTTCATCAAGCGAGTAATAGGCGTGCCAGGGGATCATATTACATACAATAGCACCACTGTATGGGTTGATGGGGTCAAGCTCGATGAACCATATATCAGCCAGCCTGCTAACCCGTCGGCAAAAAGCCTGGTAGTGCCCCAGGGAGATTATTTTGTCATGGGAGATAACCGTCCTGCGAGCGACGATTCGCGCTACTGGGGGTTTGTTCCGCAGTACGATATTGTCGGCAAGGCTGTGGCGGTCTACTGGCCGGTCAACGACTGGGAACTTATCAATACGTATCCTTCCGTCTTTGCTCAGGTTAAAGTGAATCCCTGAAGGAGCCTACTATGCAAGATTCAGAGCAAGAATATCCACTACACCAGCCGCACACGCGATCCGGCAGTCGCCACGTTTTTGAGGGCGATGATGATCAACTTGAAGAAGACATTTCAACACCTCGCCGCCCACTACGCCAGCGAGCAGGAGGTATCGGTTTGCCGCGTAACCGCTTCAAGAACGCCCTCACTCTAGGCGTAATAGCAGGCCTTCTCGGCTGCGCCCAGGGCATTATCATTACCCTTGTCAATGCTCCTACTTACCATGCCTACGACATAGCCAGCGACCCAGCAGTCAAAAGTGCCATCGCCTCTACCATTTTTGGCTATACGATCCTGATATTTGTTTTGAACGTGTTGATCTGCCTGGTGGCAGGTTTTATTGCAGGAAGGATTGCGGTTGAGCGCAGGCTAGGTTTTCTTGTAGGATTTATAGCGGGGCTGATTATCTGTGGGGTTGAGCTCCTGACACACTATATCCCCGGTTATCCAGGCAACCAGGCAGCTAGCGGCCTGAGCAATGCGCAGGTCATCACAGGCGGCATCATTGTCCTCCTGATCCTCTTTTTTATCTACGTGGTCATCCTGGGCCTGATCAGCCTCCTCGGCGCCTGGATTGCTACGAGGAGGCATCCGCATTATGCCGGGATCTAGTAAACTTTAGCTCTCAGCAATATCGATTGAATAGATGCGTGTGCCTGGCTCTCGCGAGCGTTGCGGGTCGCGCTCGCGGATCGAGTTCACCACATCCATGCCTGAGATAACCTGGCCGAAGACAGCGTGCTTGCCATTGAGGTGAGGTGTTGGACCGAAGGTGATGAAAAACTGGCTGCCGTTGGTGTTCGGCCCGGCATTGGCCATGGACAATATACCGGCTCGATCATGCTTGAGGGCCAGCGCGCTCTGCTCGTCAGCAAACCTGTATCCTGGACCTCCTGTTCCTGTACCCGCCGGGTCCCCACCCTGCGCCATGAAGCCGCGAATCACGCGGTGAAACGTAGTATTGTTATAGAAGCCGTCGCGAGCCAGAAAGACGAAGTTATTTACTGTCTGTGGCGCCTGGGCCGCAAACAATTCCACCTGGAAATCCCCTACTTCCGTATGGAACGTCGCTATGTACCTTTTCGCAGGATTTATCAGCATTGGTGGTGGCGCACTGTAGCGCTTGGCTGCCATGAATATTGTGTCCTTTCTATTTTGACGCCGGGGCCTGAAGCACGATGACATGTGTGATGTAATCCGGCTTAATGCTCTTGGATTGCGGCGTATCGCCGGGGCCTTGAATCTCTTTGGCTACGTTCATACCCAGCACAACGTGCCCGAACAGGTTATACGACTTGGTGAGCTTTGATGTATCGTTGGCTGTGCAGATGAAGAACTGGCTGCCATTGGTATTCGGCCCGCTATTGGCCATTGCTATGCAGCCCTCCGTGTAGTTTGCCAGGACCGGCTCGTCGTTGAAATGATAGCCTGGGCCGCCCGTGCCTGTCCCGGTGGGATCGCCGCTCTGTATGATGAAGCCGGGCACTACGCGGTGGAAAACGTCGCCATCGTAGAAATGACGCACGGCCAGGAAGACAAAGTTATTGACTGTTACCGGGGCCAGTACCGGATCAAGCTCTACAACGATCAGGCCACGATTGGTATTGATGCCGGCGCAATAAATGGCTCTGGTATTGATGGTCATGGGAGGTGGCTTGCTATAGGTGTGCTGGATCTGCTTAAATTGGGCCGGCGTCGGAGCCGGTGCGGTATCGGTAAGTTGTTTGACGAGTTTCAAGCAGGGTGACGGGGTGGTCGAAGGTGTCGGTGTAGGCACGACCGGCGTTGGCGAAGCCTTAACCACCGGCCTGGCGTGCGAAGGCTGGGCAAATGGGCCGATATGGTAAAAATAAAGCATATAGGCGCCCAGCCCAACAATTAACAAACCCAGGAATGTGGAGGCCCAGGGATAGCGAGCAAGTCCACGTTTTGGCGGCTT
>CADDZH010000055.1 GCA_902812455.1 Chloroflexota bacterium
ATCCAGGTTCTCATTCCCTCATTTGATCGGAAAAGTTACCGAACCTGGTTGGTAAAAATCATAATCTCAAGCCGTCCTGCCTGCTCGTTCCAGGTCGTGGCTGTGTGTAAGTTAGCGCACAGCTTCTGCATTTTGGCTACAATAGCTTCTCGCACCCTGCCCTCTGCGCGCCTTGCCTGGAAATCTTGAATGATTGTGGGATAGAGCAAAAGATGAGTGATGTTGCGGCCCTCCACTTCAACGAAGAAGACAAAGCTCTGGTCATTGCGCTCGACCTCATCAACGGCATAATCGTCGATAAAGTCGCCTGTGCAATACATGATCGGTTTGCCTTTGTAAAGCTCTATGCCTCGCACGATGTGACCGGAATGACCAAAAATAATATCAACTCCTTCATCAATTAAGGCGTGAGCAAAAGGAATCTGCTCAGCCGGAGGATTATAGCCCCAGTTTGGCCCCCAATGAGCAGCTACGATCAGGATATCTACCTGCTCTCTTGTCTTCTTAACTACCTCAAAGAGTTTTTCAGTGCGTGATCCCTTCAAAGTAATAGGGAGATACAGTATGCCCGGACGGTCTTCTGTGGCTTCCCAGCCCGGCTCGTTATCGGTCAAAGCGATAAGCCCCAGCTTTTTGCCCTTGGCTTCCCATATGGCCGCTTCGGATGCCTCAGCTATATTCTTTCCTGCGCCAGCATATTGAATGTTCGCGGCACGCAGGATATCCAGTGTATCCAGTAGCCCTTCATAGCCAAAATCCAGGGCGTGGTTATTGGCCAGGGAAACAGCATCGATGCTGGCCGCTTTGAGGACAGCAACATTTTTAGAGTCCGAGCGAAAGTGGAAGGTCTTGGGGGTGATCGACCATGGCTCTCCCCGGTCAGAGATTGCGCACTCTAGATTGCATACGCGCACATCCACCTGCTGGAAAAGCGGTAATGTATCTCCCCAGGGATAGACGGGAGGCAGGCTGCTTAACGCCTGATTTACCAGCCGCCCAAGCATGACATCACCAACAAATAATAATCGCAGCTTTTCCTGGTTCTCACTCATGTCAGTGATCCCCTCTTTCTGACATTCACTCATAATTATTTTGGCGGGCCTGCGGCCCGCTGTGGGGAGAGAGTGAGCGCGGAGACACCCCGCATCCCGACAGGGGACTCTGTCCCCTGCACCTCTAAATTATGAGTGGATCTCAGTCTCTTTCTCTTGATAACCATAGCATAACATATTACACCTTGACACCCTCCCTTCCCTGATCATATCCTGTCTGTATCGGAATGAGAATGATTATCATTCTTAGGATACCCTAATATGGAAAGACAAGCGTGGTATTTATGAGAGATGCTTCTCGCATCATAAGGATAAAAGACTAGCAAAAGAGCCTGACCCTCGCTCTTTTTTCATACCTATACATAAAAGGGGTGATGATATGTCTCCGGAAGAGCAGAACACACCAATGAGTAGTTCCAGTAGCGTGGAGAATCAGACAAGCGTGGCTGACAAGCTTGAAAGAGCTTCAAATAGAGAAAACCTGATCGCGCAGACGCCGCCCACTGTCCGAGAACAGATAGCAGAGCTGATCAGAGGCCTGAGGGCTACTGATTCTACATCGCGTGACTTCCTGCTGCGTGTAGTGCAACCTGGGCTTGCGGGATTAATGGATGGTTCTGTCTCAACCCTGGCGCCCATCTTTGCCACAGCCTTTGCTACACATCATCCATTCACTGCTTTTCTTGTCGGTTTAGCCTCGGCAACGGGCGCAGGCATCAGTATGGCTTTTTCAGAGGCGCTTTCTGACAATGGTGAACTCACCGGGCGTGGCAGTCCGGTTGTGCGAGGGGCAATTACAGGCCTGATGACTTTCTTCGGCGGCTCACTGCACACGCTTCCCTTTTTAATCTCCAACCTGAGCTTTGCTTTGCTCGTCGCCTACGTCGTCGTGGCCTTTGAGCTGGTTTTGATTGCCGCTATCCGCCATCGCTACTTCGGCACGAACTGGGCGCTTTCAATACTCCAGGTCGTTGGAGGAGGAGCGCTCGTCTTTACTGCCGCTCTTATCTTTGGCAACGCCTGAGGTCAGACGGTCTGCTCTTGCCTCTGTGGGAGGGACCGGACACGTGGAAATGCCGCCGCTTGCTTAGAGCAGTGAACACAGACCGAGGAAAGCACATAGCTATGGGGATTCCTTAGCATATGCGAGTGATGCGGGCAGATCTTTTTGCCGCACCGCGTACAGGTTTGTGCATTCCACACGCTGAGCGACTTCTCGCAAAGAGCGCATTTTATGTTAGTATGGAAGAGGCTCATCGCACTGTTCTCCATCAAACAAAAACATGGGTAAGAAGTAGCATATGTTAATTCCTACCTTCTCACTAAGATATTAGCACATACTAATATGAAGATCAAGGCTGTTATGAGTCTTCGTCCTGTACCTTCATTGCGCTGGAAATGGTCAACCCAAGCGAACTCAGGCAGGCCATGCCAATAGTAGTCATGAGGAGAGCAGCCCAGGGATGAGAGAACACGAACATTGCCGTCACTCTATCGGCTGGCAGCTCCAGCAGCCCGGTGAATACCAGCAGGCCAACAGCTTCGTTGCTGCCAACCTGCCCTGGAGGGGTGGGCAGGATGTAGAACATGTTGTAGAGGGTGTAGCCAAAGATGGCCGCGCCATAAGAGATGTGGAAGCCAATGGTCCAGAAGGCCAGCATGGCGAAGAGTCCTTCAAAGAATACGGCGACACAGGTCAACAAGATGGCCTGGATAAAGACCTTAGGACGGCTGGCGCCCATGAGCAGGGAATCGACAAAGCCTGTGGTAAACCCTTCGATCCTGCTTGCCAGGAATGCGGGCAATATGCCGATCAGCTTGTGCAGGAGCGAAATAGCAAAAGCGCGTTTCCAGGCAGCCAGGCCTACAAAGAGCGTCATACCCACCAGTAATCCCCCAACGGCGATCAGGATCAGCCAGATTTTGATATCCATCTCGATACCCAGGAAGGGTACGATGACCATAATAAACAGCGCAGGCAAGAGATCTAAGGCCTTGTCCATAGCAATGGTGGGCAGCGATTTGCTGATAGGAACTCCCGCGATGCGTTTGAGCATCAGGCTTTTAGCAACCTCGCCTCCTCGCACGGGCAGCAAGAAATTCAGGAAAGTGCCGATGAGAAAGAGCTGAATGACTCTGAAGGTGCTGAGCTTGCAGACGGGATTCAAGAACAGCTTCCAGCGATATCCACGCAAGCCCCAGGCAGTGAGAAAGGCAATTCCTGAAAGCAATGCAAATAGCAAACCTCGCGGCGTCGCCAGGTTTTGCCGCAGCACCTGGATCGTCATAGGCACATTGACAAATTGCGCGACCAGGAGCAACAGAGCAATGCCGATCAGCAGGCCAATGCTAATTCTTACGGCGGGTGCGCTGAGCAATCTTTTCCACACCGGCTGCTGCTTTACCTGCGGCGTTTGCGGGATAGCAACAGGGGGAACGATACGCCCAAATGGCTCACTGCCGTAGAGATTGATCACAGGCAGCGGCCCCGTTTGCTGGATACCATGAGGCCAGAACTCCCCTTCAACGGTATCTATGAAGGAAGGAACGGGTGTAAAAGGCTGCTCGTCCTGTTCAGGCGCGTACTGCTCTGGCAGACGAATTGCTCGCATCATGCCACTTAATTGGATTAAGCTGGCCGTGCTCTGAGCGCTGATGTCAGTAACGCCTGGATCGTCGCCGGTGTCCGGTATGCTTTGCATGGGCAGGTTTTTGCGTGAATCCGCCTGGGAAGAGGATCGTACCCGTAGGGGCAAGGAGAGGCGGGGAGGCGGCGTGGGGGCCTTGCGCTTGCCCTCGTTACTGTCTATGGGCACCATCAGCAGTGTTGGCTGCGCTGCCACATCCCTTATATCTTCAAACTCATCAATATCATCTTCTTTTGTAACGGGGGTAGAGTACCCGACCAATTTTGTCCGGCGATGAATTGGTTGTGCCGGACGCTTATCTTGCCGCATGAAAGCCTCGGACTACAGTTTTTTGTTGTTTTTGTCACACTTTGATCAACGAAGTGGCATATATCATATTAACGTTATCCCGCTTGTAATGCAGGGCTTATATGTTCGCCTCATAAGTAATCGTGCTTATAGTACCATTCTGTTGTTTGCTTTATTCCTTGAGCCAGGCCTACCTGTGGTCTGAAACCGAGTTCGATCTTTGCCCGGCTACAATCATACACACGGCTATGGGTGAGGAATTGCACCCGGCTATGTGTCAGAGGGGCTTGCTCGCCCTGCAAGCCTGGAATAAACGTAAAGATGCTGGCGGCAACATTGGCCAGCCAGAGTGGGATACTTCCGGCGGGAAGCTCTCTGTTCAGAGCATGTGCAATAGCGGTTGCCAGTTCGCGAATGGTAACAGGCTGATCACCCGCGATATTGTAACAACGCCCAATCGCCTCTGGCCGCTGGGCGCACAGCAGGAGGGCTGCAATCATATCGTCAATGTAAACCGGGTGCAGCTTCGCCCTGCCACCATCGATGACGCGGAAGAAGCCCTTCTTGATAGCCACGAACAGGCCGAGCAGGTGCAGGTCACCAGGACCATAGACCAGGCCGGGTCGCACCACGCTAACAGGTAATCCCCGCTCTTTATATGCTGCAAGAGCAAGCAGTTCCGCTTCTAGCTTTGTTGCTTCATAAGGATTCGTTGGGGCAAAGGGCGCGTTTTCTGTCACAGGCCTGTCGCCTGTGATGCCATAGACACCCGTAGTGCTGCAATGCACGATGCGTCGCAACTGGCTCTGCCCGCAGCAAGCTTCCAGGAGGGTGCACGTTCCCTCGACATGTACCTGGCGATACACGGCTGCCGGGATGCTGGGATGATAGAGGCGACCCGCCAGATGGTAGATATGTGTCACGCCATCGACCGCCCGCTGCACCTGCTGCAAGTTGGTAATCTCTCCCCGGATGATGGTGACCGTTTCGCCAAACTGTGCCCGCGCCTTGCCCTCGTCGCGTGCCAGGACGCGCACAGATTGTCCCTGTTTGACCAGCTCTGTCACCAGGGTCAAGCCCAGAAAACCCGTTGCGCCCGTCACCAGCACCGTCATGGTCGCGCTCCCGAGTAGCCTTTCACAGTGATGGCCTTCTCAGGGCATGCTTCATAGCAGAGCAGGCAGCGCTGGCAGGTCGAATAGTTGACTTTGAGCGTCTTGAGATCGATCACATCCGGCAAGGGGCAGGTCTCGACGCACACGCCACAGCGCGTGCAGCTCTCTTTCTTGATTGCAGGGCGCGTACCGACGAAGCCCGTGCTATAGAGCATCGTGCAGAAATGCTTGCCGCGCTCCGCCAGCCAGCTATATGGGTAATCTAATGGGTACATCAGCCAGAATATAAAGCGGTAGAGGGGCTTCTGCGCCGGGAGGCGGAACTGCCTGATCAGGCCGATATCTTCCCCAACGACCGTCCACGAAGGCTTGCCGAATTGTTCTAGCGCGAGCTTCAGGTGTGGAACGCTTCCGGGTTTGACGCCCACAAGCTGGCAGCAGGCAAGATCGACTGCCAGGCTATCGCGCCCTGCCACGAGCACCTGCAGGTTGGTTTCATCGCCATAGAGCGGGCCATCGCCATCCTGCCCCGCACTGCCGTCAACGATGGTCAGCGCAGGTTTGATGCCCCGGTTCATATCAACAATGCACTGATCGATGCCAAAGGTGTGCATAGCGCGGCGATCGGGGAGCGGCAGGATGCCCATGGGATTTTTCATGCCCAGGGACATGATCGAGACGACGTGTGTCTTGAGCACGGGCAGGTTGATCAGGCATGCTTCGTTGAGGATGCGTGGCACATGGAAGCGTCGCAGCTTTTTTGCCCCCGCCGGGCGCACTTCTACCCAATCTCGCTCATCGCCCTCAGGGTCAATGCGCAGGATGCGAATGCCGTTCTCAGCGCAGAACTGCTCGACGCCCAGGATGGTATAGGTCGCCTCGCGATCAAACTCGGTACCGGGCATCTCACAGAGCAAGGGTTCTGCCCCGCAGGCCCGCACCTCTTCCGCCACAGCTTTGAGCAGGGCAAAGCTGGTGGTTGAGCCGGTCGTCGCGCTGCGGCCCGCCACAAAATTCGGCTTGAGCATGGCGATCCTGGCTCCTTTCAGCGCCGGAGCCATGCCGCCCACCTGCTGGATTGCCCGGTGCGCCGCTTCTTCAATGCCATCAAAGGTGTGCGTCACGGCAATCTTATCGGTTTCTGCTCTTGTTGCCAGCATAGATCATCATTCCTTTGATTCTTCTTTAACAGATATAACGGCCTGGTAAAAGGAGATAGTACTACTTTGCTAATAGACGGATGTCTATTCCGGTGCTTCCCCTCCTTATGCGTTAATTTAGATAGTTCAATAGACTTTTTCGCACTCCCAGGAGTTTTTATATGGGGTCTTCCTTCTTTTTAAAATCTCTTTTCTTGATGTTAATCATTGTTATGCTCTTATGCGCCTCTTTCCTGGCCTGGTTTCTTATCAGAGAGAACGCTTTGAATGATCCAGCAACATCTCATGCTGGTGGGAATAGCCCGGCACGATCTGCCTTTGCTCCTGAATCCTCTTTTGCGAGACCAAAATCTGTACCACCTACCATTGCTCCCAAAAATGTGAAGCGACCCGATTTTCAAGCGGGTATGGTCTTTCCAGAATGGGATGCGACATTGTATAGCAGCCCTGCCTGGCAAGCAGGATTACAGCAGATTCAAGCCCAGACAGGAGCATGGTGGATTGAAATACCACTTCTTTTTGCCCAGCCCTCTCTTACTTCGACAACGGTAAGCGTAGGAGAGAATACTCCTACACTGGCATCATTCACTGATGCCATCCGCACTGCGCACGCCTTAGGTTTTCAGGTCTTTGTGGTTCCACTCATTAAAGTGGGAGGACCTATGCCATGGTCAGGAGATATTAACTTCGCCAGCTATCAACAAGAGCAGCAGTGGTTTGCAAGCTACTGGCAAACCTATGAACCTTACGTTGCCGCTGCCAGGCAAAATGGTGTGGAACAGGTGGCCATTGGAACTGAAGATGACTGGCTACAGGAAAATGCTTCTGCTTCATTGTGGAATGATCTGATTGCTAATATCCACGAGGTCTTTCCAGGAACCCTCACCTATGATATGAATTGGAACTCCCAATTTGAGCCGGTTCCTCCTTCCTGGTTGAGCAATCCTCTTTTGAAGATGATCGGGTTCTCCGAATATATTCCCCTGGTCGATGCCCCTATCCGGGTTGATCCCGGCGTTATGCCCGCTCTCTGGGCGCAAAAAGTTAAGCCTATTCTTGATACCCTGGCAGCGCAACTCGGCAAGCCTGTTCTCATCACCGAAATCGGCTATGGCGATACTGCCGATGCCCTTTACCAACCATACGCCCCACAATCAAACGCTCCACTTGATGCGAGCGAACAGGCTGGGGCCTGCGAAGCAGCGCTGGAAAACGTCGTTCCCGACCCCAACATTGCAGGCATTTACTTCTGGGGCTGGGATAATGTCGAGGAGTTTGACTTAAGCGGCCAGCCGGCAGTGGCAGTGATACATAAGTGGTATAGCTCGCCACAAATTTAACGTGAGGATAGCTAAAAGGATGCCCTGCACATATATGCGTAACAACCTCTTGTATAATCACCACGAGAACCTTGCCAGATGAGATTTCATCAAGAGATGCCTGTGATCAGGCCGAGGCAACTGAAACAATATCCTGACAAGATGGCCTATTTCAGCGACCTGCGCACCCAGCAACAGGCGGCTAGCTATATGGAGTGGTTGGCCTGGCAGGCTAAATCTGTGCATTCTCCAGAAAAGATCCAGGCTTACCGTGAGATCGGCCTGGCACCAAAGAAGGTCGGCAAGCGCGAAGTACGCACCTTCGCACCTTTTCAGGAGCATTTATCGGCCCTCCAGGTGATTACACCTGCTCAGCTCGGCTTCCTGATCCTGCTCGTGCTTTGCTGGAGCGCCGGCCTGCTTCTCCTTCAGACAATGATGCTGACCCTGACCCTGGCCGTGATTACCATCCTCTACACTGGCGGCTTCTTGCTCAGCGTCATTCTGGCTACCCTTGCCTTAAGGGGAGGTTCGGGTGAGGAGATCGACGACCAGATCATTGCGCTCCTGGATCAAATGGGCGCAGAATGGCCATCTTATACCATTCTCTGCCCGCTTTATCATGAAGTAGCGGTCGTCCCCCAGTTTGTAGAAGCTATGCGGACATTGAATTACCCGCCAGATAAACTCCAGGTGCTGTTTCTTACCGAGGAAAACGACCAGGAAACGCGCGCCGCGCTCCTATCGATGCATCTTCCTCCCTACTTCACCGTTCTGAC
Organism: Chloroflexota bacterium; assembly: GCA_902812455.1. Next base: position 8,362 of record CADDZH010000055.1, read on the forward strand.
GGTGCCCAGGGGAATGCCCCAGACAAAACCACGCGCCTGCAATTTTGGGCTTTTACAGGCCACCGGCCAGTTCATTGTGATCTTCGATGCAGAAGATAAGCCGGAACCCAACCAGCTCAAGAAGGCTATCCTCACGTTCGCTCATTATGGGCCGGATCTGGCTTGCGTTCAGGCCAAGCTCAACTTCTACAACCCTGAGCAGAATTTGCTGACCCGCCTGTTCACGGCTGAATACAGCTTGTGGTTCGATATTATGCTGCCCGGACTCCAGCACACCGGATTGGCGTTGCCCCTGGGAGGGACATCCAACCACTTTCGTACCGATGCTCTTCGCGCCTTAGGTGGATGGGATGCTTTCAACGTCACAGAGGATTGTGATGCCGGCTTGCGCCTCTCGCAGTACCACTTAACCACAGCCGTACTGAACAGTACAACATACGAGGAGGCTACTTCGCGCCTTAAAGGGTGGCTTTTCCAGCGATCGCGCTGGATCAAAGGCTATATGCAAACGTACCTGGTTCATATGCGCCATCCCTTGCAAACCCTGCGCCGCCGGGGCATACGCAAGTTCTTTTCCCTGCAGGTTATCGTCGGCGGCTGGACGGCCGTCCTGCTTGTCAATCCTTTCATGTGGCTGCTCTCTATTCTTTATTTGCTCCTGCAGCCCACTACCCTGTACCATGAGCTTTTCCCTACCCCTATCTTCTACATGGGAACACTCTGCTTCGTCTTTGGCAACTTCTTCTACATGTATCTTCATATGATCGGTTGCCTGCGCCGCAAACACTATACCCTGCTTAAATGGGTCTTACTCATCCCTTTTTATTGGGCGCTCATGAGCATATCCGCCTTCATTGCCCTCTACCAGCTCATCGTCAAACCCCATTACTGGGAGAAAACAGAGCATGGCAACCATCTCAGGCAGGCAAGACGTCCTCCCTCCTCTGCATACGCAGCACACGGACCCCTCCTGCTCGACTCAGCCGGTACCAGGCGCGATGTAATGGCTTCCCTGCCGACCATGCGTATGCCTGCCATTGTCAGTAGAGGCCTCTTCAAACGACCGGTGCTGCCCACGAGTTTCAACACAGCAACGCAAGAGATTTCGGCGATACAAGCAGCATTGTCCGTGCAGCGAAGGCAAGCTCCCCTTCATACTCAGGGGCGCAGGCGGTTCTTCCCGGCTTTTCTCAAAGATGGCTGGCTTCTCGCCGCGCTGGCCATAGCAGTCTTAATGAGTGTAGGATCGATGCTCTATGTGTTCCAGCAACATTGGACGCTAGCGTACGAAGATGCTGTCGCTCACCTGGAGATCGGGCGCCGCCTGCTTGACAATGCGACACCGGGGCTTGCTCAACTCGGCGGTGTGTGGTTGCCCCTGCCTCACTTGCTCATAGCCCTCTTTGCCTGGAACGATTATCTATGGGAGACAGGCCTGGCCGGCAGCCTGGCGGGCATGCTCTGTTACCTGGTCACCGTCATCTACGTCTTTCTCGCGGCGCGCAGGCTGACACACAGCAGCAGCGCAAGTTTCATTGGAACGCTCGTTTTTGTACTCAACCCGAACGTGCTCTACCTGCAAGCAACGCCATTAACCGAGCCGGTATGCTGGGCTACCTTTACCGTTGCCTGCTACTACATGCTTGCCTGGGTGCAGGAAGGCAAGACGCAATATATGGTGCTGGTTAGTTTCTCTACATTTCTGGCGACGCTGGCTCGCTATGATGGATGGGTGCTTGTAGTGGTCTTCCCGGTAGTCATCATCGCGACCGGGTTATTGAAGCATCATACCCTGCGCAAGATCGAGGGCAACCTGGTCTTGTTCTGCACGCTGGGCGCTCTCGGCATCGTCCTCTGGCTCATCTGGGGGCAGGTTATCTTTGGCAACCCCCTCTATTTCCAACGAGGCCCTCAATCTGCGCAGGCCCAAACCATGCTCTACCATAATCCTTTGCAGGCTTACCAGAACCATAACCTGCTCGCCGATATTCAAGTCTATTCGATCGATACCATCGAGACGCTGGGAATTGGCCTGGTTGTGCTCGCCGTCATGGGGCTGCTGGTTTATGTGCTTAGGCGCTGGAAGTCGGCGGAGATGCTGGCTGTGCTTGCTTTCCTGGCTCCTTTTGGCTTTTATATTGCTGCCCTGTTTGCGGGACAGGCCGAGTTGTTCGACAGCAAGGCCGTCTTCTACCCGCTGGGTATCATTCCCTTAAGCCAGAGTCCACATCTTCTCAATAGCCGCTTCGGTTCGGAGATGGTAGCTCCGATGGCGGTCTTTGTAGCGCTTCTGGTACCCAGATTGCCTGGCATCGTCACGCCGTTGCGCAGGTTGGGAGTGATCTCTGGCAAAACGATTCTTCTGACGCTGATTGTGTTGCAATCGGCATGGATAGCGTATGGAGGAGTTATCACGGTCATTGCCCAGACCAATCCGCCATTTTGTGTTAACTCTTATCCTATCAATGTCTACCTCTCGGAGCACTATGATGGTGGCCGCATCCTGCAAACAGACTTTCCATTTCTTCTCTCTGAAGGGGAAGAGGATATTCACTTCAGCCATGTTATTTATGAAGGTTCAGGCTCATTGTGGACACAGGCGTTACAGCAACCGCAGAAGTATGTTCACTGGGTGATTTTCGTGCCTGGAGATGATATTGCGCAAGCCCTTGCAAAGAATGATCCCCAATTTTCGCAACAATTCGCGCTTGTGGCAACAACACCTTCTGGAATGAGGCTCTATGTTCTCAACGGGCTTTCCTTGCCAACAAATCCTCCTGCGCCTCTCTTACAAAGTGAGCAGCAGTTCTGCACCGCAAGTAACTATCACGTGCAACCATGAACGTATGCTCAGTTAGACTAAACAAGCATAACATGTTACACTAATAGGTGCTGGCATGTATCCATTTCGCATGTATTATATGTACATATAAAAAGAGGAATTCGACGATGAGGGATGAAGGTCGAACACCTTCAGGTATCGTGATAAGCGCATATCATTTTTCACCTGAATCACAAGCCATATTGCGCAAAGCGGCAGGAACAGAGGTCATATGCGCCGCAAGCCCGGAGGACTTCCTGGCCCACTTGCCTGAAGCAGAGATTGCCTGCTCGTACTGGATGCCTGATAATTGGAGGGAGCTGGCGCCGAACTTGCGCTGGCTTCAAAGCTCAGGGGCAGGCATCGACAGGCTACAATCAACAGGCATCCTCGATGCAGATAGCGGGGTCATAGTCACCACAGCAACGGGAATTCACCCCGTATCTATCAGCGAATACGTGATATGCAGTATGCTGATGTTCAACCGCAACTGGCCGCAGATGGTACGCTTGCAGGATCGCCATACCTGGCCGCGCAGCGGAAGCTGGTATAACCTGAGGGCGCGCGAGCTTGAAGGCCAGACCATAGGCATTGTCGGGTTAGGACATATCGGGCGAAGGATTGCGCAACTTGCCCGGGCCTTTGGTATGCACGTTCTTGCCACACGGCGCTCGGCGCGCCCAGGCGACAGCGATCCAGATGTTGACCGGCTCTATTCGATGGAGCAATTGCACGAGATGCTTCCCCTTTGCGATTACGTCGTGCTTGCCGTGCCATTAACAGCACAAACGGAACACCTCATTGGCGAGAAGGAACTGCGAGCGATGAAGCCGGATACATACTTAGTGAATATCGCCCGGGGAGGCATCATTGATCAAAATGCCCTGATACAGGCTCTTCAGGAACACTGGATTGCAGGCGCCGGTCTCGATGTCGCCTCGCCGGAGCCGCTGCCGCCAGATAGCCCGCTCTACTCCTTGTCCAACGTGATTCTGACCCCTCATATTGCAGGAGACAGTGAACGCTATGATCAGCGCCTCACAGCGCTTTTTGCTGATAACCTGCGGCGTTACCGCACAGGTCAACCCCTGCGCAATCGCTATGATCCGGCACGTGGATACTAATCTAATGTGAGGTGAAGAGAAGATATGAGCACAGAACTGGGTCTTGCAGAATTAGTCGGAGCTGAGGCCATTGGCCAGCCTGGCCAGCGGCGTTTTTGCCTTTTCGTGCGTAGTTATCGCGGCTCCGCCATCATGTGGATGGAGAAGGAACAGCTCAATCGCCTGTCGATAGCCATAGACCGTGCTCTGGCGCAACTTAGCGAGGGGCAGATATTGCGTACAGAGGCGCAGACGGGCAGCCGGCCCGCGCCGGAAGGTATGCCCCCGGATTTTCCCACATCTCCCGAATACGATTTCCGGGAGGCGCAAATAGGCCTGGCCTATAACGGGCAAGATGATCTTTTCTCACTGGTGGTCGCCCCGGTAGATATTATCATGGAGCCGGGGCAGGAGCCACAGGCCCTGGTACGCGAGGAGGATAGCGTCTCATTCCTGTTTACCCAGAAACAGGCGCAGTCTTTGTCTAACGCCATCAATGTCCTCGTGAGCAGCGGACGACCCGTTTGTCCTCTTTGCCAGACCCCACTTGACGGTGGTCCTCACGCCTGTGTCAAGCAGAATGGGCACTATGAAGTTGTGCAGGTCATCGAAGATGACGAGGACGAAGAGGAAGAATAGAAGAAGAACAAAGAGGAAGGACGCCTGTCTAGTCTAAGACACGCAGGCGTCCTTCTTCTTTGTTGTTTCCAGCCTGGGTTGAACGCATTGCAGCCAGAAAAGCTGTACGTAGATCTCTGCCCCTGGCTACTTACTCAATACAAACATATTTGTTTGCCTTTTGAAGATAATTCTCCTCATTGGCTTCAATCATCAGCTTATGAAGCACCACAACATCCGCATCAGGCAAACACTCGACCGGCTGGACACAAAGGCGCATAACCGCACGGCCATTCTCGATTACCTGGATATAGCCTTTGGTTCGTGGCACACGATACACACGTTGTGGTTCGGTCGGGCTAGGAACCTCGAGGTAGCCTCGCCAGACGAGCTGGTGAAATTGCTCTGGCGTCAGCGTATCGCGTAAAAGATCAGCCGCACGTCGTTCTGCTCGCGACCAGCCTTTGAAGTATGGTTGCAAGATCAACCATACCATGGGGGAGATGGCGAGCGCAACGACAATCCAACCCAGGGCGGTTAGCACCTGAGTGATGTAGCTCATCCGCCAACGACTCGCGGGACCATAATAATCTGCTCAGCCGTGTGGTCAAACTGCTCGATGCGCTGTGTCGGTTTACCGGGTTCGACTCGGAAGGCAGTCGCTCCTTTTGCACGCTCTTGCGCAAATATGCGCTCTGCTTCTCGAACAGCAGCCATGGCTTCGGGGTCACCCGCCAGAACCTTCTGCTCGTCCCAGGTGACACGGTCATCACCGCGCCGTGACATCACCCGTAACATTCCCACAGTCGTTCCTCCTTCGTAGAATACGCCAAAAAGGCAACGTTCAACGAACACACTTAGAGGCTACCCATCTCGTGCTTGAAGTGAACCAAAAGCTTTTCACTCCAAGAAGAGAGGCGCCGATGTACAAAAACGAACTACGTGGAACAGAAACCTCACGTACACTAGTAACACTTTCCTTCTGACTGAATCGTTTCTAGCGATCCATACCCAGGTACCTGAATGATAGTACGCACGTACATCAATCGATATTACTATTGTACGTGAGACTTGGTAGATAGTCAATGGTCAGGTGGCTGCTATCCGTAATTTTAACCTGCATTTCGGGCACCCGCACGCTCCAGGGCACCCGCAAGGGTTGCCCCTACCCTCGACACCTCGGCTTGCCACACGTCCAGAGTAGGGACAGGGCTCCGCCTCTGGCCACCCCTGTCCTGGCTCGGGCCCCCATTTGCTTAGCCTTCACGTCTAAGGAGCATGACTACACCGGCGGTGCCTGGGCCTGTATATGTGCCTAGAACTGCGCCAAGCAGGTACTCAGGCATCTCACCCTGGTAGCTTGTGCTGAGCGCCTCCGCCAACTGCCGGCACACTTCCTCGCTGGATCCAATTACAGAGAGCCGCTCCGGCTTCATCTCTTGAACCAACTGGGCTATGCGAGCATAGGCTTTACTGCGCGTGCGCGGCTGCTCAAGCGGAACCACAATGCCATCTTTGATGGAGATTATTGGTTTAATGCTGAGCATATTGCCCATCAATGCTCGTGCAGCGCCAATACGCCCGCCTCGCTTCAGGTATTCCAGTGTATCGAGGACGCCCAGGACACGAACTCGTGCTAACCGGTCGCGCAGGTTCTTCTCAATCTCTTCGCGTGGCAGCCCCCGCTTTGCTTCTTCCGCAGCCAGCATCACCGGCATTCCAATTCCCATGCTAACAGTACCCGAATCGATCACCTCGATAGGCACCTTTTTCAGCTCGTCCGGCAGGCTATCCCGCGCGGTGCAGGCCGATTGGTAGGTGCCACTGAGCTTAGAAGAGAGATGCACTGATAGAATCGCATCGGCCTCCTCCTCAATCAGGCGGGCATACGCTTCTTGAAAAGCTGCCGGTGAAGGTTGCGAAGTGCGCGGTAATACCTGGCTGGTCTGAAGTCTGGCATAGAAACCCGCGTTATCCAGCTCTATTCCATCAAGGTAAGCCTGATCGCCGAAAAAGACGGTGAGCGGAACAATGGCAATGTCAAGCGCCCGGGCCTGCTCCAGCGGTATATCGGATGTACTATCTGTGACGATACGAACGGCCATAGCCAATCTCCTGCTGGCACTCTTCTGATGGACATAGTATAGCACATATCTCCGGCAGGAAATTCTGTCACTCTGCTGAAATAATGTAGGCATAATAAGGCTGCCCGCCGTCCACAACCTCTATCTCAATATGCGAATACTGCTCTTTAATCTGCCTGGCTATCTTTTGCGCATCTTGCGCGCTCTCGTCCTCTCCATAGTAAAGCGTCACGATCTCATAGCGCTCTATATTCATACGCTGGAGTGTATCGCGGATCACCTGTTCTTTGCTGCTGCCCGCCACTGCGAGATTCCCATTGATCAGGCCGATAACATCGCCCTCACGCACGCGCACGCCGTCAATTTGCACAGAGCGCACTGCCGTGGTAATTTCTGCCACCTGGATGGTCTTGATCGCTGCAGTCATGGCCTGGCAATTCGTGGCGAAATCAGCTTCAAAATTGAACGCTTGCAGGGCAGCTATGCCCTGGGGCATGGTATCTGTTGGCACGATATAGACTTCTTTATCTGTTAAATTGGTCACCTGGCGCGCGCTCAAGATCACATTGCTATTGTTGGGCAAGATGATCACTTGCCTGGCCTGCACGGCATTCACCCCATCAAGCAATTCCTCCGTGCTGGGATTCATCGTTTGCCCGCCTGGCACAATGGTACTTACTCCCAGGCCTTTGAAGACCTTCTCAAAACCTGCCCCTGACACGACGGCGACAACAGCGATTGAAAGAGCCGGCAACTCCTCGGCCTGCTGCTCATCCAGGGCGTGTTCGGCTGCGCTTGCTGCCGCATACGCCAGGCTCTGCTCCTGCAGATTTTCGATGTTGATATCCAGCAAGCTGCCCAGGCTCACGCCATAATCAAGAATCTTGCCGGGCCAGAGCGTATGTGTATGTACTTTCAACATCTTCTCATCCCCGGCTACCACCGTCGAAACGCCGCCCATATCAATGATAGTTTGCCTGATCGTATCAACATCTAACTTCTCACCGCGCAGCAGGAACACCACTTCATACCCATACTCTTCTTCAACCGCGACGCGCCCTTTTTTTAGCGGGGCTTCCTGCGCCGTTTCCCTGCCCGGCAGCGCCAGAGTTCCTACTTCTTCGCCTTGCGCTGCCATTGATTCTCCGCGCGTATAGCGCCATATGCCTTCTAAAAGCGTGCAAAAACCCTGTCCACCCGCATCAACCACCCCGGCTTGCTTAAGGATGGGAAGCAGATCGGGCGTCCTGGCTACGGCTTGCCGTGCTGCCGTGACCACCTCCTGCATTAAGCCAACCAGATCATCACCTCGCCCGGCGCTCCTTTTGGCTGCTCCGGCGCTCTCGCGGATAACCGTCAGGATTGTCCCTTCCACAGGCCTGATCACCGCACGATGGGCAAAGCGAGATGCTTCCTGTAGGGCTTCAGCCAGATCGGATGCTGTGAAGGTCTTCTTTTTGTCCAATCCTTCCGCCAGCCCGCGCAGCGTCTGCGAGAGAATGACCCCTGAATTCCCACGTGCCCCAAGCAATGCGCCCTGCGCCAGCTTTGCCGCAATGGCCCCAACCGAGGTCTCATTGCTGCTGGCAATATTGCGAATGGCTGCCTGCATCGTGGCGGACATATTCGAACCGGTATCGCCATCGGGGACGGGAAAGACATTGAGCGTGTTAATAATTTCTTGATGCTCTTCCAGCCAGGCCGCTCCGGCAACTAACGCTTTCTTGAGGTCCTGCCCATCAAAGACGCTAATGTGCCGCGGGCGCTGCCTGGGTACTGTGCGAGACATTTGTTCCTGCATAATGCTACCTTTTAGTGTTGCCTGAAGAAGATGATGGGCCGTGAATCAGCCCTTGAACATTGACATTGACCTGAGCTACCGGTACGCCCAGCATCTTCTCTATGGAGAATTTGACGCTGCTCATGATGTTATGTGCGATCTCGGATATGCGCAGCCCATATTCGAGGGCCACATATACTTCGACGATGATCTGTTCATTGACTACACGTACCTGCACCCCCTCGTTGCTTCGCTCAGGAGGTAAGAGTACAGCTCGCCCATTGCGCAGGCGTGGAGCCGTGAGGCCAACGACCCCATAGCAGCCAGCAGTCGCCTGCATGGCTATGGTATGGATGGCATTAGGCAATACCTCTATTTTTCCAAGAGGGAGCGTGCCCTCTTGCGGCTGGATAGCAGATGTCTCTCGCATATGATTTCTTTTTGGATCTTCATCCTTTGGGGTGATTGACGGGAAGTAGCCGATCAATCGGCAGTGGGCGCAATTCATTGCGCCCCTACGATTCACCCGGAAGGATGGAGACCCTTCTTTTCACGGCACTTGTCAAAACAAGCGACTCATGGTATACTCGCATGGTACGTTTATGTCCCCTTCTGTTCGTGAAGAGGACTCATGCAGTATATCAAACCATTCGAAGGATTAGCAAGATACCTGTTGTTATGTTATAGAGAGGAACTGTCATGTCTGGTCGTTGTGATGTATGTAAGCGCAAACCTATGTACGGCAACAATGTCAGTCACTCGCAGCGCCGAACACGCCGCCGCTTCGTGCTCAATGTGCATCGCCGCCGTCTTATCATTGATGGGAAACCGCGCATCCTCAATATCTGCACTCGCTGCCTGCGCACGATGACAAAGTTACCGGGTGTGCCCCTGGAAAAACTTCCTAGAATCAAGTAGTTTAACGTTTCTCCTGCTTCTCGAAGCGCGTGCGCAGTTGCCCGCAGGCAGCCGCAATATCGTCACCGCGCTCGGCTCGCACGCTGTTGCTCACACCGTGTTTGAAAAGGATATCACGGAAAGCGCGGATAGCCTCGGGGCCAGGAGCGCGATAGCTCGCCGAGGTAGCATTGACCGGAATGCAGTTGACGTGAGCAAATTGCTTGAGGGGCGCCAGCAATTCTCCTAAAAGATGCGCGCATTCCGGTGTGTCATTGACGCCCGCCAGTAACACATATTCAAAGGTGACTTGCCGCCCGGCCGCCGCAATATAATCCTGGCAGGCAGCTAGTAGCTCCTTTAATGGATACTTGCGGTTCACAGGCATGGTCTGGCCGCGTAGCTCATCAGTTGGGGCATGGAGAGAGATTGCCAGGTTGATTTGCAGCGGCTCCTGGCTCAACTTGCGAATTGCGGGTACCAGGCCAACGGTTGAGACCGTCATATGCCGCGCTCCCAGATTGAAGCCCTCTGGACTATTCAGAATCCGCAGAGCCTGTAAGACGTTATTGTAGTTATGCAGGGGTTCGCCCATGCCCATGAGCACGATATTGGTAATATGATCAATAGGTGCGCTGCCGGGAAGTCCCGCTGCCCTCCAGGGCGCGGCCCGCAGTTCCCGCGCAAAGTAGAGCACCTGGGCAACAATTTCTCCAGCAGTCAAATGCCTATCAAAGCCCATCTGTCCTGTGGCGCAGAATGTACAGCCAAAGGCGCAGCCTGCCTGGGAAGAAACACAGGCGGTAGCCCGCGCGCTATGCTCGCCCAGCGGTGGATAGAGCATCAACACCGATTCGATGAGCTTGCCATCGGCCAATTCCAGCAAAATTTTGCGCGTACGATCATCTTTCGAATGCAGTTCGCTGCGCACGACTATAGGCCCGATGCAGGCCTCCTCCGCCAGCCTTGCCCGTAATGATTGCGGCAGATTGGTCATGGCTGTGAAATCGCTGACCAGGTGCTGGTATATCCAGTTATAAATTTGTTTGGCCCGGAACGGCGCTTCCCCACGCTCTACAAGCCATTGCTGTAATTGTGGGAGAGTAAATGCAAGCAGATCCGTTTTGCGGCCAGTTTCCACGTTTAGTGATGTTATTGCCATGCTTGCATTATACCACGAGGAACATGATGGCCGCCGGGAATTGATGCCTGTTAGTGGAGAGATCGAGCTACCTCGTCAGGAATGATCAGCACATCCTGCCCATAATTAGTCACCTGGCCTGCAGGAAAAGTTGGGTAACGGCTCCCTATTAGTTCACGCAGGCCACCGGCCAGTTCGAGGGCACACACCTGCAATTCTGTTGGCGCTTTGATTTCAATTAGTATATTGCCAATGGTACCCACCAGCGTTCCACTCTCGCTCATTACTCGATAACGCTGTAAGTCCTGGCCCGAGAGTGCAGATGCTGCCGTTTTACCCTCTAACTTCCGGTGTAACACTCCCTCATCGGCAATTGTGATGGCGTCCTGTCCAATGCCGTTAATATCGGCTGCCGGCAATATTTTATGGCCGAGCAGGCCGGTCTTGACACGCAGCGCGAGGATATCGTGCTTCTCAGGATCAAAGTAGAAATCATCACAGGTGCCAATTTTTTTACCGTTAGCGAGACTCACTATCGCCATGCCACGCAGGTCCGACCATTTTTTGATCGCTTGATCCTGTTTCATAGACAGACCCTCCGGGGGAAGAAATGCAATAATACTATATACCATAATACCACATTTCTCCCTCTATGAATGGGTCATACGGAGTCACCTTGATCAGGAAATGCAAAATATAGACGCAAGGCTTCAGATATGGTATTGTTGTGTACGGAACCGGAGTCAGCACAAGGAGGCGCAAATGGCTACCCTTGAAGGTGATGAAAAGCTTGTGTCACAGCGGCGCCTGGCGATCCAGCTTCCCCGCTTGCGCTGGACGCACATCCTGGCGATTAGCATCTTCTGGCTTGCTTTGAACTTTCACTGGGCTGCTCTTGGTATTATCATCCTTCCCAGCCAGGTTTTCAAGATTGTGGGGCCTTTCTACAAGGGCAATGCCCTGGCCTACGTGCTCGTTCCAGGCGCATTTGTCGCACTCTTCGCCAATCCCCTTTTTGGCATGCTAAGCGATCGCACTGGAGGATGGCTGGCGGCCTGGGGACGCCGCCGCCCATATATCTTCCTGGGCACGCTCGTCAATGTGGGCGGCTTGCTCTGGATGGCGGCAGCCCGCGACATCCCTTCGCTGGCAATCGCTTATGTCATTGTGCAGTTCTCCAATAATGCCGCTTCTGCCCCTTTTCATGCCCTGCTGCCCGATATTGTCCCGGTTGAGCAGCGCGGCCTCACCTCCGGCGTCATGGGCCTCCTTTCTATTGCGGGCAATATTGGAGGCGTCGTTGTTGCCGGCATTTTCGTCAATTCCTCCTTGCCCGTCGCGGCTTACTACCAGGGTGTGTGGGTGACCTATGGCATTATCATTGCTGTACTCGTTGCCCTAATGCTGGTTACGATCATAACCGTGCGAGAACGCCGGGGTATATCCGCGCAAATGGCGAACCTGGCCGCCGGGAACCCGGCCTCCACAAGGGAGGCCACTACATTTCAACCCGCATCAGGAGGGGAAAATGTAGTGCCACCCCCAAGGGGTGGCAGCTCGCGTGCCGGGCCGCTAATTTCGCGGAGAACCGTGATGACCGTCGCATGGACGCTGGTAGCAGTCGCTATTGTGTGGGGGATCATGGCGCTGTGGAATGTGTTGCATATTGCGCACCTGCAGATCAGCGGCGACGTGCAGCAGGTGATCCTGGAAGTGATTGCGACCATTGGTATCTTGCGGCTCTTTGATTTCAATCCGCGGCGCGACCCCGATTTCGCCTGGGTGTTCCTGACCCGCCTGGTAATGATGCTGGGCATCTATCTCGTGGAGGATTTCCTGCAATTCTACATGCGCGATGCAGTGAGAGTAGCGCATCCAGAGCAGCAGACGACGAACTTTATCATCATTCTCTCATTTACCAGCCTGATCAGTGCCTTTGGAGTGGGCTGGCTCTCGGATCGCTTCGGGCGCAAGCGCATGGTCTACGTCTCCGGTGGCTTTATGGCCCTGGTTGGCCTCATCTTCATCATCACGCAGTCTCTGCCTATTGTGCTGGCGGCTGGTGCCATCTTCGGCCTGGGCTACGGCGCGTATATTAGCGTGGACTGGGCTCTGGTGGCCGATGTGCTGCCTTCGCATCGTGACTATGCGCGCGATATGGGAGTCTGGAACATCTCGCTCTCGCTGCCGCAGGTGGTTGCGCCCATCATGGGTGGCCCGCTCATCGACAGCTTTACCCGCGCAGGCAATCCCGTGCTCGGCTACCAGTTGCTCTTCGCAATGGCCATTGCCTATTGCCTGATTGGAACGGTAACCGTGCGCTTTATCCGGGGGGTGAAGAAATAAGAATTATTTTTCCCATGCCAGCACCACGACATCCAATCCTTTGCGGTTGATGGGTGAATCAAGGTAAGGTTCTAATGCGAGCGTAGCGGCTTCCCGGCGCAGTGCATCTACCTGCGAGGCGCCGCACATCAGGGCCAGCCTGCCATGCTCTTTGAGAACCCGGTGCATTTCATGCAGCGCTTCGATTACGATAAGATTGGCCTCTTCATGAAACGGCAGCTCGGTAGCGATGGCGTCAAATGCTTCGTTGGCGAATGGCAGGCGGCGCGCATCGGCAACTTGGTGCACTGCACTCAGGTGAGAAAGCCCGTAACGCAGGGCAGGATCGATATCCGCGCTCACAACGTTGCAACGGCTTGCCAGCGCTTCTATGACAATGCCGCCGGTTCCGGCAAAGGGATCGAGAAAGCGCGTTCCTTCTCCTGCCCAGACCAGGTTGACGAGCATGCGAGCATCGTAGACGGGCAGCCCGCGCCGGCTTAAGGGGTTGCTGTCGCCGCGATATCCATGCACGAGGCGCAGCTCACCTTCACGTGTCCCGAACAAGAAATCCCGGCGGTCTGGTGCGCTCTCTCGCATAGCCCTGGCATCTTCTTCATAGACACGGACGAGGCGATACAGCCTGTGGTGCCAGCGCACCAGTTGTGGATCGGAATGACGTTTATGTTTAGGGTCTGGTTGCTGCTCAGGCACCGGCTCCAGCGTATCGGCTGCATAGGTGTAGCCGAGGCGGGGTAAGCGCGCGATGGCCGCATCAAGGCAATCTGGCGGTATGGCAATCCAGAAAACTCCTCCTTGCTCTGCTAAAGGGCCGCCGCTCTGTGCGACAGCATGGAGGTCCCGAAGTAAGGAGAGAGCCTCTGCTACCGCGACTGCCTGAGCCTTGCGGCGCGCCGGTCGTATACGGCATATGAGGAGCGCATTATTCACTGTCCGGTCCTTATGATGGCGTTTTTGAATATATCCAGGATTTTTCCAAACGAAAATGGGAAAGGCTTAGATAGCAGCTTTTGTATCGCTTTCCAGCTCATCCAGGAAGTTGTGCTTCGCCTTGAGGGGGACGCCGGTGCCATTCTTGCGCAGCATGACCATTTCGGCGGCGATGCTGAGCGCGATCTCGTCGGGGGTCTCTGCGCCGAGATCGAGGCCAATGGGCGTATGAACCTGGGCCAGCCTCTCACGCGGGAAGCCCTCTTCGAGCAGGTGGCGGAAGATATTTTTGATCTTGCCGGGGCTGCCGATCATGCCGATATAGCGAGCATTCGTTTCCAGCGCGGCCTTGAGCGCATCCGTGTCGAGGTGGTGGCCGCGCGTGACAATGACGATCCAGCTTGCCTCGTCGGGCTCAAGCTCGCGAATAGTCTGGGGGATATCGCCAAAGGTCAGTTGCACCCTGTTGCCAAAAATCTGCGGGTCGGCCAGGTCGCGTCTATCGTCAACCACCACGATGCGAAAATCGAGTTGGGCGGCCAGGCGAGCAAGGGACTGCGCTACGCTGCCTGCGCCTGCAATGATCAAGCGAGGTTCGGGATGGAGCACTTCGATGAACAATTCCAGGGTTGCTCCGCAACTGCCGACAGCCTGGTCCGGGTCAATATGCACATGGGTGACGGAAGAGCGGCTCTCGCGTAACGCCTGCATTGCAGCCTGCGCCACGCCAGCGTCCACTTTTGCGCCGGAGAAGCTGCCGCTCGTGCTGCCATCAGCATGCACCAGCATTTTGGCGCCAATGCCGCATGGCGCTGCCCCAATCGTTTTCACTACTGTGGCGACTGCAATGCGCTCGCCCCGTTTCAATGCTGCCTGTATTTCGTTGTAGATGCTTGTGGTGTTCATGCCTGTTGATTCCTCGACTGGTCGCGTATGTGTGAGATGGTTCTGAGTATGCCGAAGCATACTCAATCATTGAGTATGGATACTATCTAAATATATCACATGGGGAGGGTAGGATGCTTAGCCGCAGGCGATTCCCTTTTTCCCGCCCTCAAAAAGAATAGATTCGTGTCCAGGACTTGACAGAACACGCTGTCACCTGTATAATGGACTAGAACAAATTTTCAAAAAACTGTTCTAAAAAGAAAAGGAGCGCATGATGAGTGACCAGCTACAAGAGCAGCGAACTCGCACATTTAATCCGAACGAGCACCTTATCCAGATCAAAAATAGGGGTGGCAGCGCCGACTACCTGCCGGTACAGTGGAGATTGGTCTGGTTCAGGGAGCAGTGCCCGAATGGAACAATAGAAACTGAAATAGTTCACCTGGACATCGATAAGGAGACAGAGGAAGAGACCTACGTCTGGAATGGTGAAAAAAGGCGCAGCGAAAAGGTTGTCAAGACGGCGCGAGGAATAGCCGTTGTGCGCGCCGTTGTGAAAGATGGGAAAGGCGGCGTTGCAACCGGCACCAAGATGGAAAAGGCATCCTCGTTCCCCGATTACTTAGAGAAGGCTGAAACCGGAAGTATAGGTCGCGCCCTGGCTGCCTTAGGCTATGGGACGCAGTTTGCGCCTGAGCTAAATGAAGGGCACCGCATTGTGGATGCGCCCGTAGACCGGGGTGAAACAGTCCCTGAGAGCAGCAGCGAGAATGGGAGTGGTTACCGTTCCATTGCGGCAGTGCGACCGGTAGCGAATGGCAATAGCCGCCGCGTTGCCGATGCGCCGGAGGCTGCTTCTGATGCCGTTGTGACCGAGCAGCAGTTGGCGAGTATTCGCAAGCTGTGCGAGCACCTGGGTAAACCGGAGCCTGAAAACGCTGAAGCCATGAGCTTTGCGAGCGCGAAGGAGTTGATCACCCAGCTCAGTCACGAGTACAGGCAGAGCAGGAGCAAGGCGCCAGTAGAAAGAAAACGCGATGAGACAAGTGCCGCTTGAACACGCGCAGCAGCGCATGCAACAGAAATGGTATGACCTGGTGATGGCGGAACAGAGCGGGGCTTCCATGCAGGTGCTCGAGCGCATGTACAACGCTTACATGCTGGCGGTTGAGGAATACAATCGCTGCCTGGAAGCCTCTGAGGAGCTATCGCAGCTTAGGAGCCAGGAGCGCAAAAAGCTGGCTTCGTGATGGGCATCAATAGGGGACGACGGGCGGGCGACCATAAAGGCCCACCACTCCGCTCCACAACCGCCCTCGCCCCTACTATGATACGAATCGGCCTGCGGAGCCGTCACCATAGGAGGGGCGACCATAAAGGACTTTGTTGGCGAATGCGATGGGGAGGCGAATCGGCGCCGCAAGCAGGGCGGGGACAAGCCACCGCCCCTCCTATGGTGACGGCGGCTTTGGCCGAGGCGTACCATAGGAGGGTCGCCCCCATAGGCGTTAACATAAGATGCCAAATATGTCATCCTGAGCGAAGCGAAGGATCTCTCGATCGGCATCAGATGCTTCGCTTCGCTCAGCATGACATTGCTTTGGCTCACGCGCTCAGGGGAAACTCCGCGAAGGATCTGTGTCGATCGGCAGCGGATGTTTCCCCTTCACGGCGTTCAGGGCTTCGGCTCACGCGCTCAACATGATAGGACTGGAGCGTTCAACTTCCCCTGATCCGAGCAGCAGTTCCAGACCCACGACCTGAGCTGTGCGCTCATACTCAATGAAGCCCAGGCGCTCGTAGAGATGGATGGCATCGTACCAGGAGGCGTTGGTCTTCACAATAATGCGCCGGTCGCCGCGCTGCCGGGCAACGTTCATGAGGTAGGTGGTGATCGCCTGGCCAATGCCTCTCCGGCGATAGCCCTTGCGCGTCGAGATACGTACCAGCTCGCTGATCCCCTTACCGTGAGAGAGGAGCGCCCCGGTGCCAACTAGTTCCCGCCCGATACAGGCAACCACGAAGATATGGCCCGGCATGATGTAGTTGTGCAAAATATCATCGAGGTCCGGGTTGAGCGTTTCGTCGATGTAGCCGAAGCGCTCGCCCAGCCCTTCGAGGATCAGCCAACGTGCCTGCTCCTGGTCGTTACTCTCAAAGGACCTGATGCAGAGTTCGCCCTCCATACATGTTTGCTCCTACAGATAGACCCTCTGGTACACCTTCAGGCACTCCAGGCATGAAAAGGGATTCACCATTACTCGCCGAAAAGCCTCCTGTACATTATCGGCCCCTACGTTATGGTTTTGGTACGGTGCTTATGAAGTCTGTCAGGGCGCTGGCGACCGCATCAGGGGCGTCGAATAGGATGAGATGTCCGGCGTCAGGAATAATGACCAGGCGAGATTCTGGTATTTCGCGGTGCAGGCGCTGGGCATATTCTAATGGGAATTGCTGGTCTTTTTCGCCCCAGATGATCAGCACGGGTTTCCCCAGGTCTTTGAGGTCCGAAGAGACAGAATTGATATAGCTGGGGATAAACGAGCGGATGTGCTGGAAGAGCACCTGTTTGCCGAGTTCGCTGTTCCAGGAATCGATATAATCGCCTATGAAGGCCTGGAAGCGCTGCGGGTTTTGCGAGCCGTTAGGCAGTGTCTGGCGCAGGTCGTGCATCATGTCGTCGAGCTTGGTCTTGTAGCCGGCATCGTAGGCCTGGCGGTCTTTCATGTTGGTCATGGGCCAGTTTTCGGCGAAGGCGTACAGGTAGCAGGCAGTATCGATCAGCACCAGGGCGGCAGTGCGATCCCTGCTCAGCCGCGTGGCCAGCACCTGCGCCACAGCGCCACCAAAGCCGACCCCGACCAGGATGATATTGGTGAGATTGAGTTGCTGGAACAAGAACTCCAGGCAATCGGCCTGACCCCAGTTAGAAGTATCTGCAGGCCAGGGGTGATCAGATTGTCCATAGCCGAGCATGTCGATGGCGTAGACCGCCCGGTTTGTGCTGGCAAGCTGGGGCATGATGTCTGCCCATACGAAAGCCCCGCCAGGGAAATCATGCAGGAGGACGATTGGGCCGTTGGTACCATGTTCGGCTCCCTGAACGACATAGCTCAGATTGTAGTGAATGACATGAGCTGTGTGGCGCTCCGGGCCGCTGACCTGTGCTTCGGATTCAGATGTTTGTTGTACCATGATGACCTCTCTTTATATAAAATGAATTGATGATGGTGGTGGCCAGGGCCGATAATGATTTTTAACGACCAGGATCGGTAATGAGGGTGAAGGAGTGGTGTGCTGGGGATGGACGAGGACAAGCACAAGGCCCCCTCCCGTCCTTTTCTCCACCCCTTGTCCCTACAGGTACGATCCAGGTCCTCATTACCCAATTTGATCGGAAAAGTTCATAATCGGCCCCTACAGATAGCCCGATTATTTTATTCATGTTCATAATCGGCCCCTACGATCACGCACCCGCGCGGGCGTAGAGGGCGGGCACGTTGTAAAATGCGCTGAAACCCGCGTAAGAAGCTGTCTCTTCGCCGAGTTCATCTTCGATGACGAGCAGGCGATTATATTTGGCGACTCGTTCGCTGCGTGCCGGAGCTCCGGTTTTGATCTGGCCGGCGTTAGTGGCAACCACCAGGTCGGCGATGGTTGTGTCTTCGGTCTCGCCTGAGCGATGGGACACCACAGCGCTAAAGGAAGCCCGCTTTGCCATTTCCATGGCTGCCAGCGTTTCGGTCAGCGTGCCTATCTGATTGAGCTTGATCAAAATCGAGTTGGCTGCTCGTTCCTCGATTCCGCGTTTGAGTCGCTGCGTATTGGTCACAAAGAGGTCGTCGCCGACCAACTGGATGCGATCTCCCAGGCGCTGGCGCAGGAGTTTCCAGCCATCCCAGTCATCTTCGCTCAGCCCGTCTTCGATGCTAATGATAGGATACTCGCGAATCCATTGCTCGTAAAGGTCTACCATTTCGGAGGAAGTGAGTGTGCGGCCCTCTTTGGCGAGCACATACTTCCCGTTCTCATAGAATTCAGAGGCGGCAGGGTCCATGCCTAGAAAGATATCCACGCCGGGCTTGTAGCCGGCAGCTTCGATGGCCGATACGAGGAGTTCCAGGGCTTCGCGATTAGAGCTGAGCGTGGGGGCAAAGCCTCCTTCATCGCCAACATTGGTATTGAGTTTCTTGCTCTGCAGGACTTTTTTCAGCGCCTGGTATACCTCCGCGCCCATGCGCAGGGCTTCGTGGAAGCTGGTTGCGCCAACAGGCAGGATCATATATTCCTGCATATCCGTTGAATTATCGGCGTGCTTGCCGCCATTGAGGATATTCATCATGGGGACAGGCAATGTGCGCGCTGAGACTCCTCCCAGGTAGCGGTAAAGAGGTTGCTGCTGGGCATTGGCCGCCGCCTTTGCCACGGCCAGCGAGACGCCGAGAATAGCATTGGCTCCCAGGTTGGCTTTATTGGGGGTGCCATCCAGCGCGATCATGATCTCGTCGAGGGCGATCTGGTCAGAAGCGTCAAGCCCGATAATAGCTTCGCTGATGGTTTCATTGACATTGCGCACGGCATTCAATACACCTTTACCGCCGTAGCGATTCTTGTCGCCATCCCGCAACTCCACCGCTTCGTGCGCACCGGTAGATGCGCCGGAGGGAACAGCAGCTACCCCGCGCTCTCCACTCACCAGCAGCACTTCAACCTCGATCGTAGGATTACCGCGCGAATCGAGGATCTCGCGTGCTATGACATCTGCGATGGTGGTGATCTCATTGATGTTGTTTGGCATAAAAGATACCTCCCTATGTATTAGGCCTGTCTCTCATGTCATGCTGAGCGAAGCGAAGCATCCGCTGCCGATCGAGAGAGGTCCTTCGCTTCGCTCAGGATGACATGGTGTAACTGTTCAACCTGTCAAGGATTGTTCCTCACAATTGAACCTTGCCTGTGGAGGTATTGTACAGCGTAGGACGGATTGAGACAAGGCCGTTCGTAGCTGTAGGGGCAAGGAGCGGGGATGAGGCGCGGTGGGGGCGCTTGCCCTCACGTCCCGCCGCTCACTCATTTATCTGTGTCGGCGTCTACAAAAATTTCTGCAGGGCGCCGGATGAGCGAGTTACGCTGGGAGGTCTTGCTAGCGCTATTAGAGAGTGGGCCGCTTCGCTTGTTTCCACCAAACTTCATTTGCTGTGAGGGGCGTACCGCCTGCTGGAATGTGGGTGTCTCAGGTGATTGCTCAATCACAGTTTGCATTTCAAGGCCACGACGCAGAGTCATCATATCGCGCAGGAAGCAGGCAACTGCTGAAGCAGCGGAACCTTTTTCCTTTGCGCTGTCAAAGCGCCTCGCGTTTGCTTCGCCTGCTGCCTGGGCCGCTTCCGCCATGGGATCTGAGGTTTTGGCGGCATAGACATCCTGGAAGATATCATCCCAGTTTGACCAGCGGCCACGCAGGGGCTTCCATCCGAGCTGGCTATCGCTGACGGTACGCCATTTTTCCTCGGTGAACTGGATCCAATCATCCAGCAAGCGAGTCAAAGCGGCCAGTTGCTGGCGCAGGCGCTCCTCTTCTTCTGAAGCAGGTTGAGGGAAAGCTGTGGGAAGCTCGCCGGTGTTCTGCTGGCTCATGAAATCATTTGCCTGGGCCGGAGGATAGCCCATCTGTGGCTGTCCATTGTTATACATTCCAGCGGGGCCGGGAAGAGAACCGGAGGGGCTGCCGGGGTAGAAGCCGGCAGGTATTCCGGGTAGAAGGCCGGAGGACGAAAGGGCAGCAAAGTTGGGAACTGTCTGCCCATTGGGGAGTTCGATCATCGGCACCTCTGTGCCTGCCGGAATCTCGCCAATGACATGAATGCCGCTGGCGTTGAGCATATGATTGGTCAGCAGGCTTCCATCCGCAAGCATCATGGCCTCGGTAGGTAAGCCGCCAATGATGATTTCTTCGTGGCCCACGGCATCCAGGATACGCCAGGCCAGGCGAGGATGTTTGATCGCCCACCAGATACGCCGCGAGAGGAATGTGCTGGCAAAGGTGAAATTGACGACCAGCCAGACAATGCCTCGCACGGCCAGCCAGTTGACGAGTCCTATAACGATAATCCAGTACCAGGCATCGTGTTGCCCGGCCTCTTCGATAAAGGTGAGTACGACAGCTACGGTCAGGCTTGGGTCACGTAACGGATTGATGAGATTTAAAATACGCCTGAACCATTGACGGTCTATCTTCACGTTCCAGTTCAAAACGAACTCCTCTTTTGCAGGCCCCAGAATGATTCTTGTTCCTGATTACCTAAAACGTATCATACCAGCCCGCCTGAGGGAAGTAGCAGTAAAACGGTACTTTGGTACCGTCGTCTCCGGGAATTCACAGGTATTGCTGTTGTATGCTTAGCAGTTCGCTGATGCCCTGTTCGGCCAGCGTGATAAGCCGGTTCATGGTGGCCCGGCTAAACACGCCACCTTCACCTGTGCCCTGCACTTCAACGAACTCGTGCGTGGCAGTCATCACAACATTAAAATCGACATCTGCACGGGAATCTTCTGCGTAGCACAGATCGAGAAGCAGTTCGCCATCCACGATGCCAACGCTGGTGGCAGCGACTGCCGTGCGAATGGGCAGAGCTGGCAAGATAGCGCGCCTGGCGAGAAGCGAGCAGGCGCGATAGAGTGCCACGTAGGCGCCTGTAATAGCGGCTGTGCGCGTACCCCCGTCCGCCTGCAGGACATCGCAATCCAGGGTGATCGTGCGCGGGCCTAACGCTTGCAAGTCTATAGAGGCACGTAGCGAACGCCCGATCAGGCGCTGGATCTCCTGCGTGCGCCCGCTGATCCTGCCCTCGCGCTCGCGGGAAGTGCGCGTCTGGGTCGAGCGTGGCAGCATGGCATATTCTGCTGTGACCCAGCCCTGCCCTGTGCCTTCAAGAAAGGGTGGCACTTTCTCCTCCACGCTGGCGGCGCAAAGCACTCGCGTGCGGCCTGTTTCAATGAGCACAGAGCCTTCGGCAAAATCTAGATAATCAACTATCAAGCGTACAGGACGAAGCTCGATAGGCGAGCGTCCATCAACACGTGCCATAGAACTACCCTCTTTCCAACTTTTTGTTTGTTCTATCGTACTACAAATTTGGGAGCGCTGCATGCATTTCCGGAGCATCGAAGGAAAATGCCGAATTTAAGCGAGACTATTAGCCGGGCTAACACGTGTTTAAAGTGAGTAGTTCGGGTGTTACGGCTGTCTTTCACTCGAAAGATGCTGGTAGCACATGCAGGAAGGTAGCTTCTGTGATGTGTTTGTGATGTCTTAGCGTTGGCTGCTTCTCAATGTCTCCCTTGAAAATGTGCTATGATACTAAGGGTTTTTGTATACCGGAGTATGCATTTTTGTCTGACCAGGTCATGCCCAGATATTTCGCGCGCAGGGATGCGGAGAAGTGGTAAATACAATCAGAGAGATAATCTCAGGATGAGAGCAAGACGAGTGAAGGAAGCGCTCGTTCAGAAAGGATAGATCCATGCCTACGCTAAAGCCCACTGGGGCTGCGCCAGGGCAATTCCAACTACCGCTAATCCACGCCGATCGCCTCATCATTGCTTCAAATCGTGGCCCCGTCGAATATTATTTGAGCCATGATGGGAGGCTGAAACAGCGTCGAGGCTCCGGTGGTATGGTGACTGCCCTCACCGATGCAAGCAATCATATGGAAGTGACCTGGGTGGCTATGGCTATGACCGAAGCCGACCGCCTGGCAATCAAAGAGGCCCAGCAGAATGGAGGCTTGCTCGAAACCCCACTGAATGGACACAACATGCAACTTCGTTACGTGGTTATCTCCAAGAATGCCTATCGCAAGCACTACGAAAAGATCAGCAATGAGGTGCTGTGGTTCCTACAGCATTACCTGTATGATGCATCGGAGGATACGGCTGCTGCCCGCCGCATTCAGGATGCCTGGACCAATGGGTATTTTGTGGCGAACCGCGCGATTGCCGACGCGGTAAACGCAGAGATCGACCGGGAGTCTTCCTCAGCGGTGGTCATGCTGCATGATTACCATCTCTATCTTGTTTCAGCCATGATTCGCGAAGCTCATCCCGGTATCGTTATGCAGCAGTTTATCCACATTCCCTGGCCGGATATTCGCTGCTGGCATTTCCTGCCCAGCAACATTACACATGCTATCTATAGCGGTTTGGTGGGCAATGATATTATCGGCTTTCAAACCCAGCGCGATGCTCGTAACTTCATGGAAGGCGCTCGCACGCTGCTGGATGGAGCCTTCGTTGATTTTGAAGAGGGCGCGATCTGGTGGCAGGGCCGCCAAATCAAAGTCCGCGCCTATCCCATTTCGATCTCTGTCACTAGCGAGCGCCGTACCGTGGCGAGCGCAGCCGGGCAGCGAGCCGCTGCAAAAATTGAGCCGCTGCTGGCCGAAAAAACCATTATGCGGGTAGATCGCATCGATCCCACGAAAAACATTGTGCGCGGCTTCCAGGCCTACAAGCGGCTGCTCGAAGAGCATCCCGAACTGCATGGCAAAGTTACCTTCCTGGCTTTCCTCGTCCCTTCGCGCCAGGCGCTCCTTAAATATAAGCGCTATCAAGCCGAGGTAGAAAAAATTATCGATGAGATCAATAAGGAATTTGGTACGAAAACCTGGACGCCTGTTCAGACCTTTTACGGCAATGACCGCACGCGAGCGCTGGCAGCCATGCAGTATTACGATGTGCTGCTCGTCAATCCTATCATTGACGGCATGAACCTGGTTGTCAAAGAAGGCGCTGTTGTCAATAAGCGCAATGGGGTGCTGGTGCTTTCGCGCACCGTAGGCGCGTTCCAGCAATTGGGCAAGTTCTCTATTCCTACCTCGCCCACCGATATCGAGGAAACAGCCGAAGCGCTCTACAAAGCCCTCACGCTGCCGGAAGATGAGAGGGCCGACAAGGCAGAACACGCCCGGGAGAATGTGGAGCGCAACAACTTGAGTATGTGGCTCACACGGCAGATACACGATATCAACGAGGTGCTTGCTCAAGTTGAGCAGGAGCGTGCCGCTCGCGAGAAAGAACCTGCCAGACCCCTGGCGGCAGAGGCAGTCTGACGGTAGGCCAGAGGCAAGCCACGCTTTGAGCAATGCAGCCGTTTTCCACTTCATTTTGTGTAGTAAAGCCTGGCCTCCACAAGGGAGGTCACTACATTTCCCCTCAAGCCGTGAGATGTAGAGTGCCAATCCATTGGCATCCCTTGTGGGTGCCAGGTTTCCAAATAAGTTCTAAGTGGTAATTGATGGGATTGTTGTATGCAAACGTATGCGCAAGAGTATGTATCGAGGTTGTGGACATACCAGGAGGAGCAGCTTCAGCGGCTCGAACTGCTTGTGAATATTGACTCGGGGACGGGGCAGGTGGGGGGAGTGCGCCAGATTATGGCCTATTTGAAGCAGTGGTTGAGCGAGCTGGGCTTTTTTGTAACGTTGCAGGAAGCCGAGGGCTTTGGGCCAAATCTCGTGGCGCGGAGATCAGGGAAGGGGCGCTTACGGGTGCTGCTCGTGGGGCATGTCGATACGGTATATGGCCCTGAGATCGCGTCCACGAGGCCATTCTGTATTGAGCGGGGCATCGCCCGGGGGCCGGGTGTGATCGATATGAAGTCGGGCGTGTTGATGGCCATATACGTTGCGCGAGCGCTGTTGGAGTCGGGCTTTGAGGAATTTGGAGAGCTGTATTTGTTGTTTAATAATGATGAGGAAGTTGGCTCTCCTGGCAGTACGCCGTTGTTGCGTGAGATTGCTCAGCAGATCGATGTGGCCCTGGTGCTGGAACCATCGCGGGGAGCGGAGTTTATTACAAAGGCGCGCAAAGGAGGGGACAAGTATGTGCTGACCGTGCAAGGCTCTCCCGCGCATTCCGGGGTTGAGCCGCACAAAGGGCGCTCGGCGGTGATTGAACTGGCGCATAAGATCATCGCCATTGATCACCTGCATACGCTTTTCCCGGGTGTGACCTTCAACGTGACGCGCCTCAGCAGCAGCGAGCCGCTCAATGTTGTGCCAGATATGGCGAGGTGTCATATTTCTGTACGCGCTCATACCCAGAAGCAACTCGATATGGCGGCTGAGGCTATGGAGACAATTACAGCGGGCAGTAACGTTCCTGGCACGCAGACAAGCCTGGTACGCAATCGCGGGCGCACGCCCTATGAAACGACGCCGGAGATCCTGCACCTGGTGGAAATAGCCAGGATCGAAGGGCAGGCGCTCGGTATCTCCATAGTAGCCGAAAACAAGGGTGGCCTCTCAGATGCGAACGTACTGGTCGAAGCAGGGGTACCAACCCTAGATAGTCTCGGCCCTGTTGGTGGTGGCATGCATGATCTTAACCGGGAATTTTTGCGTGTTGATTCGCTTCCCCTCAGGGGAGCGTTGCTGGCCGGATTGATTCATCACCTGTGCCTGTCAGAATTGACAGGGAGATAAACCGTTCTCATGAACAGTGTGCTGGGCAAAGGTGTATTGTATACTTGTTAGAAGCGATATGATCGATGTTTTTGGGCGCGATAAATTGACGGTGGGCGCGATAAATCGGGTTCCACGATAAATCGGGAACCTACGGGATAATTTATCAATAATCAGGAGTTATAGATTATGGCGATGTATAGGGGTGGAGGAGGTGGGCGCTGGGGTTCGAGCCTTTCCACCTACCTTGAGGAACAGAAAAAGCGGGGGCGTAAGACGGACAGCCGCACGCTGCGCCGGGTAGCGCAATCGTTTAGCCCATACAAGATTCAGGTTGTGCTGGTGCTGATCGCCATTATCTGCACGACTGTGCTGGGGCTGGTCAACCCGCTCCTGATCCGCTACAT
>CADDZH010000056.1 GCA_902812455.1 Chloroflexota bacterium
CGCTGCGAGCCGTGGCTTGAGACTGCTGTCCCGAAGCGGCTGAGCCGAAAAAATGTGGGGGAACAGTAGCAGGGCGAGTTGAAACGGAATGGCGAAATTGTGTCCAGTCCGAGGGGGGCAGTTCACTTCCTCTTACTGCGCATGGGTTCTGGTATGTCATGAAAGAAGAGGATCTTTGGAAAAAACACTTAAAGGGTCATCCTATAGACCGGTTACCTTCCGACTACCTGCACAATTATCTGGCAGATGCATTTGCCACGTTCACCATGGGCCCTGCCTACGCCTGTGCGGCTCTCCTCTTACGCTTCAATCCTGAGAGCGATGAGCAGCCAGCCATTACAAAGCGCGCTTACGTCGTGTTCTCTAGCCTGAAGCAAATGAACAGCAAATCTAAAGGTGCATACAAAGATCTTATTGATAGACTGGAGCGCGAATGGGAAGCTGCTCTCCAACAGGGCACGTTTTCTTCTCCTGAAACAACGTTGCAAGACACCGATAAAGAACCGTTAGACTGGCTGGTAGATTACTTCTGGAAGTTTCTCTACATTAATACCACGTTAATTTATCCACACTCCAGATGGCTGGACATTCAGGATTGGCCGGAAAAACTGGTCGAGGAAGAAGGAGTAAATGCCATTTCTTATGACCTGGCGCATCTGCGCGATGTGCTGAATGCTGCCTGGAAATCCCGGCTTGACTACCCGGATAAATCGGATGCTATTGCGCGTGCTGCCCTTAGCCTCTGGGAAAAGATTGCTGCCAGGAAAAGCAGGAGCGGCGTATCCAGCCCTGTAGGCGCGAATTTAGGTTTTCAGTCAAGTAAGCGAGGATGAGCGATGAGCCAGAAGGACACAGCCCCAATACAGCGAGGCTACGAAGTGAATAACACCATATCTGCTTCATCTGAGGCAAGAACAAGCCAGAGTACCGTTGTCCAGTCGATTGGCATGCAGCAGGTATCGGTATACCGCACGACTTTGAATCGCGCACAAGCTGAGTATTTGTTAGAGCATGATGAAGAAGCTCTCACAGCAGTGAACAGTGTAATTGATGGTTTGAATCAGATTCCGGATGATTCCTCATTAATATTGAAAAATAAGGCCGAGGTCGGGAATCTCTATGCCGGGGCGTTTACTTTACTGGGGCGACTTTACGAGCGGCAGGGACAAAGTCAAAAAGCTCAAGACGCCTTCAAGAAAGCAGTAGAACGATTTGATTGGATCCATGCTCCGATACCATCCTTTACAGGGCAGGATTATGGCGATTATGGCCTGGCACTCTATAACGTAAATCGCAAAAGTGACTCAATGAAAATGCTCCAGCTAGCGGTTGAGCAAGGGAATAGCAACGCAGAAACCTATTGCACTCTTGCGGTATTGATGCGAGAACAGAATCTTTTAAGTGATGCCGAAGACCTGTTGAAGAAGGCACTGAATCTCTCAATGAATACTGCAACGAATACCGCGTCAATTTACAGCGCGCTGGCTGAAGTCTATCAAGCGCAGGATCGCCTGGATGAGGTGGTTAGCGCCTATCAAGAAGCAGTGGGGCTATTGTTAGCGGACAGCCGCTGGAACGAGGCTCTGCATGAGCTTGACCGGCTTCTTACATTGAAGCCGGAATCAGTCAACGCCCTGGTTTATAAAGGAGAGGTTTTACGCATTCTAGGACGTTTCGATGAAGCCATGGCGGTCCTCGATCACGCCCTGTCCATCAATCCCCAGCACGCTATTGCGCTGGCCACGAAAGGCCTGGTGCTGCACGCTCTGGGCCGTAGAGAGGAGGCCATCGAAGCATTGCAGCAGGCCATCCGGCTTGACCCCGAACAAGAATGGTTCTATGGGGAACTGGGCGATTTATTACTTGATAGGGAGCGCTACGAGGAAGCGCTGCAAGCTCTTGAGCATGCCTTAACTCTTAATCCCGAAAACACATTTGCCCTGGGAAGGAAAGGGCTGGTGCTGCACGCTCTGGGCCGCAGCGAGGAGGCTGTGGCCATCATGCAGCAGGCCATCCAGCTTGACCCGAAACAAGCCTGGTTCTATGGAGTACTGGGCGAAAACCTGCGCCTGCTAGGGCGCAACGAGGAGGCTTTGCCTGTGTTGGAACAGGCCTTGAGCCTCGATCCCCGCTATGCTTATGCTTTAGGGACAAAAGGCCAGGTATTGCACGCTCTGGGCCGCAGCGAGGAGGCTGTGGCCATCATGCAGCAGGCCATCCAGCTTGATCCTAAGCAGGCCTGGTTTTACGCTGAGCTAGGCGAAAACTTGCGCCTGCTGGGGCGCTATGAAGAGGCACTTGCAGCTCTTGAGCAGGCCCTGACCCTTAATCCCCGCTATGCTTTTGCCCTGGGAAGGAAAGGGCTGGCGCTACGCGCCCTGGGCCGCAATGAGGAAGCGCTTGCCACATTGCGGCAGGCTCTTCAATTTGAGCCGGTATTAGGCTGGATCTATCGAGAACTGGACGATTTACTGCTAACTATGGAGCGCTACGAAGAAGCGCTGCCGGTTCTGGACAAAACTCTTGAGCTGGAGCCAGATAATGCAGTGCTATGGAGGGTCAAGGGAGAATGCCTGCGCCTGCTGGGACGGTATGATGAGGCTTTGCCTGTGTTAGAGAAGGCCCTGGCTCTCAATCCTCAGGATGCAGTTGCTTTAGCCATCAAAGGCCAGGTGCTGCACGCCCTGGGGCGCTACGAGGAAGCGCTATCTTCTTTAGAGCAGGCCTTGCGCCTCGATCCTCACTATGCCTATGCCCTGGGAAGGAAAGGCCAGGTTCTGCAGAACCTGGGACGCAACGAGGAGGCTGTTGCCGTCATGCAGCAGGCTATCCAGCTTGACCCGAAACAAGCCTGGTTCTATGGGGTACTGGGCGAAAACTTGCGCCTGCTGGGCCGCAACGAGGAGGCTTTGCCTGTGTTAGAGCAAGCCTTGCGCCTCGATCCTCATTATGCTTTCGCCCTGGGGACGAAAGGCCAGGTGTTACGTGCCATGGGCCAGAATGAAGAGGCTGTTGCCGTCATGCAGCAGGCTCTTCAATTTGAGCCGGTACCAGACTGGATCTATGTGGAACTTGGCGATGTGCTCTTTACTATGGGCCGCTATGAAGAGGTGCTGCCAATTCTGGACAAAACCCTCGAACTGGAGCCAGATAATGCAGTGCTGTGGAGGAACAAGGGAGAATGCTTGCGCCTCCTTGGGCGCTACGAAGAGGCGCTTGGAGCTCTTGAACACGCTCTGTCCCTCAATCCCCAGGATGCAGTTGCTTCAGTCATCAAAGGCCAGGTACTGCGCGCCCTGGGCCGCAACGAGGAAGCGCTTGCCACATTGCAGCAGGCTCTTCAATTTGAACCGGTACCAGGTTGGATCTACGGAGAACTTGCCGATTTACTACTGGCTCTGGGGCGCTACGAAGAAGCGCTACCGGTTCTGGACAAGACCCTCGAACTGGAGCCGGACAATGCAGACCTCTGGAAGATCAAGGGAGAATGCTTGCGCCTGCTGGGCCGCCATGAAGAGGCGCTTGCAGCTCTTGAGCAGGCCCTGACCCTTAATCCTCAGGATGCTTTCGCCCTGGGAAGGAAAGGCCAGGTGCTGGACGCTCTGGGCCGTAACGAGGAAGCTGTTGCCGCTATGCAGCAGGCCATCCAGCTTGACCCCAACCAGGCCTGGTTTTACGCTGAGCTCGGCGAAAACTTGCGCCTGCTGGGCCGCTATGAAGAGGCGCTGTCAACCCTGGAACAGGCCTTGAGCCTCGATCCCCAATATGCTTATGCTTTAGGGACAAAAGGCCAGGTACTGCACGCTCTGGGCCGCAGCGAGGAAGCTGTTGGCGTCATGCAACAGGCCATCCAGCTCGATCCTAAACAAGCCTGGTTTTATGCTGAGCTCGGCGAAAACTTGCGCCTGCTGGGCCGCAACGAAGAGGCGCTTGCAGCTCTTGAGCAGGCCTTGAGCCTCGATCCCCAGTATGCTTACGCCCTGGGAAGGAAAGGGCTGGTACTGCAGGCCCTGGGCCGCAACGAGGAAGCCGTAGCCGTCATGCAGCAGGCTATCCAGCTTGACCCCAACCAGGCCTGGTTTTATGCTGAGCTAGGCGAAAACTTGCGCTTGCTAGGCCGCAACGAGGAGGCGCTGTCGGCCTTAGAGCAGGCCTTGCACCTCGATCCTCACTATGCTTTCGCTCTGGGGACAAAGGGCCAGGTGCTACGCGCCCTGAGCCGCAACAAGGAGGCCATCGAAGCATTACAGCAGGCTATCCAGCTTGACCCCAACCAGGCATGGGTCTATATCAGCCTTGGGTCTGCATATCTATCTACGCAAGATTATGGAAAGGCCCTGGACGCCTTCAGCAAAGCACTAGAATTGAACCCTGACAATGCCATGGCTTACTGGGGCCAGGGCGAAGCATTACGCATGAAAGGCGATTACCAGAAGGCCATCGAAGCTTACGACCGGTCTTTGAAAAGACAGCCAGATGATATCTCTTCCCTCACAGGGGAAGCATACGCGTTCCTCTCTCTCGGACGCTTTAATGAAGCAATAGAATACCTGACTCAGGTCCAAAAACAAGCGCCAGATGATCCCTGGGCTTTGGCGAATCTGGCCTGGGCCTTTTTACAACGCGGTAACCTCTTGCCGGATCCAGGCAACCATACTCATGGCATCAATGCTCAGTCTAGCGATGACGATTACCTGGAAGCGCTGCGCCTTTTAAAAAAGGCCCTGGATAAAGCCCCTGGTGATTCCTGGGTATTGTTCGTCAAAGGGATAGTACTCCTTCAAATTGCAGAGTACCAGGCAGCTTTAAAACTATTGGAACAGGTTATAAAACAGAATCCAGAAGACCCTAAGAGCTTTTACTTGAAAGGGTATGCTTTAACATATCTGGGAACAGGACGAGAGCAGGAGATACGCGAGGCTTACGAAGCAGCCCTTAAGCTGGACCCAGAAAACCTGGATTATTTCGCAGGCGTGGCAGAGGCGCTGGATCTTCTTGGGGAACGGGAGAAGGCCAATGACAAGTATCGCCAGGTCATGAAGCGAGCAACTTCGTTGCCCAACATTGGGGTGGATGAAATGAATCTCATCGGCTGGTGCCGCTATCGTTTAGGCGAGTATGACGAAGCGATCTCTCTCTTCAAAGAGATTCTATCCATCAACAGTGACAAGGTCGCTGTTCAGTTCAACCTTGGGCTGGCCCTGGCCTGTAGTAAACGAGATGGAATCGCTCGTCGCGAGTACCAACGTGGATTGATGCAGGCAGCGAAACGAGGACTGGGCAGGCGCGGCTACATTAGTGTCGCCGTCTACGACCTGCGCAATGCCATCGAGATGCATCCCGAACTCGAAATAGACAGGAGCCTGCTGGAACCCCTGGAAAAAGCCTTGCAGGAGGCGATGGTAGAAACCTCTGCGACTATTCGTGATTCCCTGTGATCTTCCCTATAAGGGAATAGATTGCCTGGCCTGAAAGCCCTCTCACTGCTAAACTACTAGCAAACCTGGCTCAATCTGTGTATCGGCATCGCAGTAGAGCGCGTAAAGCAGGCCGAGGAGATTGTTATTCTTGTAAAAGAAGTCCTGGCGCAGTTGCAGGAATATTTGACCTACCGGTTTATTGCCTTGCAGAAAATACTCAAAGAAGTCTTGCGCCCACCGGGCAGCAAAGATAGCCGGCACCTCGCTTTCAGTACCGATCATGCCCCGTGCACCCCTGGCAGTGAAATAGGGCATAAAACCATCGTAAAAACGCGGCGATAGTTCGGCTGACTCGCAGGCATTGATAAATACAAGCGGTTTACCGGGTAATATCACTCCCGTTGGCGCATACACAGATAAATCCCCTAACAGCAGTTTCTTCCCTCCGCTGAACTTCAAATAAGAAGCATCAGGCCCTTTTTTCTCATCTGTGGCAGCGTGACAATAAAAGTAAAGAATCTGGTCGGTAGTGCTATTGCTGGCTAGCGCCCGGGTGACCTCATGGAGTTCAGACCTGATCACTACGCTTGCGGGGGGATTACGTTGTTTGGTTTTTTCCCAGTATGATACTTGACCGGCAACAAACCCCATGGGCATCTGTACATCAATATCAGTATTGACGTTCAGGCTGACATTCAAGCTGGGGCGACTCTTTATCACGTAGTCAGGCAACTGGCCGGTCTGCTGTACCGGTATATGCTCGATGATATGCTTGAGGCCGAGGAATTTCTCCGGGTTGATATGCTCTTCATCAAAGCGATCCGCCACATAGAGGATGCCCCACGGGATCAGGAATTGCTGTGAGACAATTTGAATCTTGAGCACATTTTGCTCGGCTATTTCGCGGAGCCGATCTCCCAATTCTCTTGTCCCAGCGTGAGCGGACGGGCCGTAAAATATCTTCTGATACAGCTTGAAGCCGGCCTTCGCCAGGCATCTCAGCGCCTCTTCGTTGATATCTGGCGGAATAGCAATCCCCGTCTGGTAAACTCGCGTATTATCAGGCGCGGTCATATAGACGATGTCATGCAGGACTGTTCGTACCTCGTCTAGCAAGATGACGAGCTGGTCTTTCGTAACCGCCAGGTCGTCATCCTTCGACACGCCTGCCACCATCAGCAGGTGATAACCTGAACCAGCTTCTGTTACCGTTAATGAAAGATCTCGCGGTTGTATCGCAAATGCCCCATCTACTGGCCTACCCAGGGTCTTGACATCTATGATCGTTCGACCTTGAGATTCCTCGACAGCGAAGGTGAGCGTCAGGGCCTGGATAAAGTTATTATTGCGGTAGAAGTTAGCTGTGACCTGGCCTGTTCCTTTTTTATGAGGCTCAATCTCGAAGATGGGCTTGTTCTTTGACTTGCCGCTCCTGGGCAGGTAGAGCATTTGGGGATTCTTCGTATAGATCGTGAAATCCCTGCTTGTGAGATGGATAGCCAGCTCTACCTGCTCCTCTCCTGGCTCAAACAGGCGACTCTCGTCAAGCGGACTGGAAGCGCCTGTAGCGCTCTGTATAACATCTACCGCAAAAGCCAGCCGGTAGACTTCGTTCAGTTTTAACGGTTCAGTCGAGGGGTGCTCCATAATCTCTGCATTAATCCAGCGCTTTCCCGGTTCTGCTGCAGGCCGCTCGGGGGATGCCGGTTCCGCCTGCACCGGCCGCTTGCCAATGGCTACCTCGCCGCGTTCTGGTACAGGCTGCTCGGGGGGTGCTGGTTCCGCTGTTGGATAAACTTCAGGCGCACCGGCAAACGTCTCATCTGTCTCTGTTGCAACGAGATCATCATCCCAGCCAAAAAACCTTTGTTCAGAAACAATACTCTCTGACCAATCAGCCGGCCTCCTGGAGTTGATGGCTTTCCCCTCTTCTAAGGATTGCATCACAGCTTGAGCCGCTTCGATGATCTCCTCATCCTTGTCAGCACCCACCAGGATAAGCTCTTGCCTGAGTGAGTTTTCCCAGGCAGCAGGATTCTTTTCAAACTGGGCCAGAATTGACTCAGCACGCGCATTGCCGCTGAACTTATGGCGGATCAGCGTTTTCAAAAGCTGGTAGGTTGGACTGCTACTAATACCAGACATAAGAGCGTTGAGGATAAAGGTGATTGAGTCCATTATTCACCTCGTGGTAATGCAGTGTTAAAAAAGCTCCGAATGCCAGCCGCACAAGCGTGTATAAGACCATACAACTCATCAAGGAACAGGTACAATATATATGAAAATCAAAAGAAAAACAATAGTCTCTCTCAATCAGGTGATCTTGATGAATTCTCCCCTTGACAGGGGCCTATTGTGTGCCTATAATCATACATAGATACTAACCGACTGGAACGTCGGTAAATGGCAAGAAAGATAAACGGAACAACCAGCAATGCTCAGCGACCAGCAACAAGAACAAGAACAGAACAGCAGAACCATCCGCCACAGCGGTTATTGCTATTATTATAGCCCTCCAGCTTGATGGTGGGCCCTTTGGGCTGAGCAAAATATCACCAGCAGGCTGGAGAAAGCAGGGGACAACAAACCTCTGCTTTTTTGTTTGTATTGAGCACATTTGCTTGTACTGAGCACGGCAGTGTGGAGAGGACTTGTCATATGATTATCAGCATTCGCAGGCAGGCCAGCAACGAGGAGCGGATACAATTGATGGCAGTTGTATCTGGTATTACCGGCTCCCAGCGACCCATAACGACCACAATACTAGATGCGCGCGAGGTCATTGTGCTGGATGATAACCAGCTCGATGAACAGGCGTATATGCTTCTCAGGCGGCAGGAGGCAGTAGAGCGCCTGGTAGAGGTGGAGACGCCATACCAGCTCGTGAGCAGGGCTTTCAAGCCGGAAGGCAGCAAGATTGTGATAGGTGATCAGCTTGGCGGCGAGCCTGTCACGGTTGGCGGCCAGGGCGGAATCGATGCCATTCCTGATCCTGTCATCATGGCCGGGCCATGCTCAGTCGAGAGCCGGGAGCAAATTCTGGCCAGCGCACGGGCAGTGAAGGCAGCGGGGGGCCAGGTCTTGCGCGGCGGAGTGTTCAAGCCGCGTACTTCACCGTACCAGTTTCAGGGGTTGGGCATCGAGGGATTGCAATTGCTGGCGGAGGCTCGCAGTCTCACGGGATTGCCGGTGATTACCGAGGTTATGGAGCCTGACATGGTAGAAACGGTTGCTCAGTACGCCGATATTCTACAGGTCGGGAGCCGCAATATGCAAAACTTTCCACTTTTGCGCGCCGTTGGTCACAACAGTCCCAAACGTCCCATTCTGCTCAAGCGTGGTATGGCAGCCACGATTGAGGAGTGGCTGCTGGCGGCTGAATATATTGTAGCGGCCGGCAATTCTAATGTGATCCTCTGCGAGCGCGGCATTCGCAGCTTCGATAACCAGACACGCAATGTGCTTGATCTGACCTGTGTTCCTCTCTTACACGAATTAACCCACCTGCCCGTAATTGTTGATCCCAGCCATGCCACCGGACGACGCGAGCTGGTGCCAATAATGTCTCGCGCTGCCATCGCTGCCGGAGCCGATGGCCTGCTGGTGGAAGTCCACCCCGATCCTGATAAAGCGCTGACCGATGGCCACCAGTCGATTGCTGTGGAGCAGCTTTGTTCAATCGTGCGCGAGAAAGATGTTTTGATACAGGTGATGCTTGAGTGCAAGCAAACGAAGCAGGTTGTCTGAGCATGGACAAGGATTCGAGAAAGAAATGCGATTCGCGCGGTTGAACCTATGTTATTTCTTATAGTGTTATGGTATACTCTTGATATCTAAGCACCCAGGCTTGCGAGCGTTGGGAGAGCCGCTATACACGTCCCTGGTGCAAAGTCAAGAAAGCAGTTAGGGAATGGGGGGTGCAGGGGGCGAAGCCCCTTGCCGGGGTTTGGGGAACGCGGTCTGGGAGACCGTGTGCTGGGGACCCAACCTTTCTTATTCCCTAAAAAGTTAGGTGGTTATGCACCGGGGTTGGTTAAGGATAAAGAGGGATGCACACATGCCAACACGTGTAATTATTGCTGATGATGAAACGATCCAGCGTATGGACTTACGAGAGGTGCTGACCAGGCAAGGTTATCTCGTGGTAGGGGAAGCTGGCGATGGCGCAAGCGCTGTAAATCTGGCGCGAGAACTCCGCCCCGACCTGGTCGTCATGGATATCAGAATGCCAGACATGGATGGCATCACTGCTGCTGAAACGCTGACTCAAGAAAAGATTGCCCCGGTATTACTGCTCACTGCCTTCGGTGATCAGCCGCTGGTTGAGCGAGCTAAAGAGGCCGGCGTCGTGAATTATGTCGTGAAGCCACTGCGAGAGAGCGAAGTTGCTCCCGCTATAGAGATCGCACTTGCCCGCTATGCCGAGTTTCGTGCACTGGAAGAGAGAACGCGTACGCTGGCCGAGCAATTGGAGACGCGCAAGGTAGTGGAGCGGGCCAAGGGGCTTCTGATGGAGAAGCAGGGACTCACGGAGCAAGAGGCATTTCGCAAGATTCAGAAGGCCAGCATGAATAATCGCAAGTCCATGCGCGAGGTGGCAGAGGCCATTCTTTTGACCAACGAAATGTGAGGCGTGGCATCGTTGCTACGCCTTTCTTTGTCTAGTAAAGCTAAGAAGAGATGGTACCAACAACCCATACAGAGAACGTTGTTGTCATCGTTGGTATTCGCTTTCGCCCGGCAGGGCGTATCTATTACTTCGACCCACAAGGGCAGACTTTTACCACAGGCCAGTATGTGATTGTTGAAACGGTGCGTGGAGTAGAGGCCGGGCGCGTAGTTATTGCTTCAAAGAAAATAGCTGAAAGCGAGCTGAGCGACCCGCTCAAGCCGGTACTGCGGCTGGCGACCGAAGACGAGCTACGCATGATGCTCTCCTTCAAGAGCAAGGAGAAAGAGGCGCTCGTACAGTGTGCACGGCTGGTCGCCCAGCACAAGCTACCGATGAAGCTGGTCGAGGCCGAATATACCTTTGATGGGAGCCGGTTGACATTTTATTTTACAGCCGAGGAGCGGGTTGACTTTCGCGCGCTTGTGCGGGACCTGGCAGCGACCTTCCATACCCGCATCGAACTGCGCCAGATTGGAGCGAGAGACCAGGCCAAATTGCAGGGTGGACTGGGGCCGTGTGGAAAAACGCTGTGCTGTAGTTCCTGGATTACAGAATTTGGGGTGATCTCAATCAAGATGGCGAAGGAGCAGGGGCTTCCCCTCAATCCTTCGAAGATTTCCGGTGTCTGCGGTCGCTTATTGTGCTGTCTTTCGTATGAAAACGAGAACTACATCGAGGCGAAGCGGTTAATGCCGCAAATCGGCGCCATTCTGGAGACGCCAAGCGGCCCCGGCAAGGTCGTTTCGGTCAATGTCCCGAAGAACTCGGTTGAGGTCATGCTTGAAAGCGGCGCTACTATTCAGGTGCCGGTAGGGCTTCTGGGAGGGTCAGGACAGGCGCCGCGAGGGTGCGGCAGTTGTAGCGCGAGGAACGGTGGCTGTGGCAGTTGTAGCGCGAGAAGTGGGGGAGGATGTGGAAAATGTGGCAATGGAGGCTGTGGCAAGGGCAGTTGTAGCTGCGGTAAAGGTGGCTGCGGATCATGTGCTGTCAGGCGCAAGCAAGGCCAACTGGATTATGACAATGATTCGGTGTAATCACGGGCAGGTATCGCCCTGAGAGATCTGTGCTTTCGAGAGCGAGAGCCAGGAGGGTAGGGGCACGGCTTGCCCCTGCCCTGATTATCTACACAAATACCGCTGACGAGAGGGAGGGCAAGCATTATGTCATCAGAATGGAATGAACCAGGCGCAGGCGCGACATGGCAGAATGCTGGCAGCCTGGATTGGGACGATTCGTATGAAGAGATACCATCTCTCTCCTTTGAAGAGAACGAAATCGAGGAGGATGACATTGAGCAGGGAGACATCCCGGCAACGCACAGTCCTCCACCTTCGGCAGAGGAAGAGCCTGCCCTGGATGAGCTGGTGGAGCCCTTTGCGACAAAATTTGAAGCATTCCAGGAATTTGGGCGGCACTTACTTCCGGTACTTATCCCATTGCTTTTAGGTGGATTAACCTTCTTATTTGTTCTTCCCTTTGCCTTGCGCAATCAGGCCTATGTGCATGCTGACTATCTCTGGATAATAGGGCTGATCATCGTAGCGCTGGCCATATTGCAGGGTACGATCCTTGCGTATACGGACATCAATGATGTGTTCTGGTTGCTCGCCATAGCCGTTGGCTTTTGCCTCTTTGCGCTCGTTGGCTTCTTTGCCATCTTTGGGCCTCTGGTCGCTGCAATCGTCTTTGTCCTGCTGGCGATTGTTGGCATTGTTGCTATTCGCAGCTATATCCATCCGGTGCCAGAAGGGACCGTTGATGTTGTTTACGCGTTCGGTAAATACAGCCGCACGCTCTATCCCGGCGCTAACTTCTTACTGCCATGGGAGCGGGTTGAGAGCCATTTGCCGGCACGGGAAATCATCTGGACATCTCCCGAACAGGTTGTGCAAGTCTCGCACAATCAGGATGTGCATCTCAAAGCTATGCTGTCATATCAACTGGTGCCAGAAGATGCTCACCTTGTTGTCGTAGAGCTCCCGGCTGGCAAATGGGAAGAGCATATACACGACCTGTTCTGCACGCTATTACAGGCTGCCGCAGGCAAGCTATCGGCAGACGATTTTCTCTTATGGCCACAGCCTGCCCGTTCGAACCAGCGCTCTGAGGCAAACTTCGGCCACCTCGATGAGGAATCGCCTCATCGCGAGTTCCTCAACAACCTCTTGTTCCAGCAAATGAGGGATAAAGTTGCCCTCTGGGGGGTGCAAATCAACTGGGTACAAATTCGTGATGTGATACTAACGCCTCACGCATCCCCTACAGTGCAGCGTGAGCCGGTGGCGCCAGAAGTGGCCGGGAATGCAGGGAATACAACTGGAACAGCCACTGCATCGATGCCATCTTTCCAGAGCGGCTTTTCTTCCATGAATGCAGGTATAGACAATGATATCACAGAGAAGATGGACTTTGTGCCGCCGGCGGCTTCACCAGCGGGAATGCCTCCCCAGGGAAATGAACCTCCTGTGCCCACGAAGCTCCCTTCGGAAGAAGTGCTTATCCAGGCATATAAACAGGTGCAAGAGGGAAAAATCAGGTCTCCAGAGGCAATCAGGAGTATTGCTGCAAAGTTTCAAGCCGTCGCGGCCGATTCCGAAGCCAGCCAGAAAGTGAGCTTTGATGCAGCCCTTGCCGCCCGCGCCTTATATGAGAGGGCCGCGCTGTATGAGCGACATGGCCATGGCCGGGGCAGCAGCGATGAGACGCCCCCCATATCAATGCCCGGTGAACGCACACCTCGCCCTCCCAAAGAAGAGAACCTGACATCGGGTGGCTAGTCTCTGGGGGCGATAATGCGGATTAACAAAATGATCCCTCTATGTCATCCTAAGCGCAGCGAAGGATCTCTGTCGATCGGCAGCGGATGCTTCCCCTTCGCTGCGCTCAGGGCTTCGGCTCACGCGCTCAGCATGACATGCCCTACTTGACGGCCTCTATGGCTTTTGTGAGTTCCTGGTAGACGCTATCCAGGTGCTGGGGCATGACCTTCACATCGGCAAGCACAGGCATAAAATTGGTGTCGCCGTTCCAGCGAGGTACGACATGTAAATGCACGTGCTCGGCAAAGCCCGCGCCTGCCACTTTCCCCTCGTTGATGCCCATGTTGAACCCATCAGGTTTCATAGCGAAGCGCAACGCACGCAGAGCGAGCTGCGCCTGTGCCATTAATTCAGCGAGCGTAGCAGCATCCAGGTCTTCAATTGAACTGACATGTTTGTAGGGCGCGATCATGAGATGCCCGTTGTTGTACGGGTAGAGATTCAGCATCATGAAGCAGTATTCGCCACGATAAAGGATATACTCTTCTGCATCACGATGTGCGGCTGGCTTGGTACAAAAAATATCCTCTTTTGTCCGCTCTGCTTGGGGCGCGATGTAATCCATGCGCCAGGGTGCCCATAACTGTTTCATAGTAGGTAATATAACACAATCAAGGCCAAATGTGTGTTTTTAAGCTTCTTCGGCTGGTTCAGCGGGAGGGACTGCATCGGGCAATGCAATCCACTCATCTGCCCATTTGTGGATAGTTTCCACGACGGGCGCCAGCGCACGACCCTTGGCGGTGAGCTGGTATTCGACGCGCACGGGGATATGAGGATACACGATGCGCTCGACGATGCCCTCAGCCTCCAGCTCGCGCAAGCGATCGCTGAGCACGCGGTCAGAAAGCCCTTCCACCGTTGTCGTTAGTTCACAAAACCGTTGGGGGCCGCGCAAAAGAGTATCCAGGAGCAGACCCGTCCAGCGCTTTCCGAGCAATTGTGTGGCGCGCTCAAAGCGTGGACAGATGCCCTCCTCAGATGAGGGATGGGCCGCGTTTATGGATGCTGGTGTGGTTGGCTTCGTTGCCATCTTGTGCCTGTCCTTTCCGGTCATATGTTATGAAGGAACCAGACCGGGATTACCATTAACATAACATGTTATGCTCTAGTATATCATGTTTTCTGCTCTAAGGCAAGAGATGTTGCTTATAAAAAGTAAGCGAGGGTAGGGGCGAGGGCCAGCCTCGTCCTGGCTCCTACATCGCATGGTAGAGGATGAAGCCATCAGTCGTCTTGATCTGCCCAACCATGCCTGCCATACGCATGTGCTCAAGGTGAGAAAGCACCTCGGCAACAGCCATGCGCTTCGCTTCGTCGCCTGTCATACGCTGGCTAAAGAGCTGTTGCGCAAGTTGGTAAGCGTTCTGCGCTTGCCCATCCATAAGCGCGAGGAGCTGCATTTCGCGCTGGCGGTGATGTTCAATGATTTCCTCGACGCGCCCGGCCAGATCCTCGAACGGCTCACCATGACCAGGTAAGACAATGCTTGCAGGCAGCGCCGAGACCTTGCGTAACGAGTCGAGGTAGTCTCCCAGCGGATTGGGGCGATCGTTCGCCGAGTAGAGGCCAACATTGGGCGTGATGCGTGGCAAGACATGATCGGCGGCGAGAAAAACGCCATCACGCTCGCGGAAGAGGCAAATATGCCCATCAGAGTGCCCAGGCGTCCAGATCACGAGGTAACGCTCGCCTGCCAGCTCAAGGTATTGCCCATCCTCAACGGGTATAATCACATCATGAGGCGGAACGCAAATGATCGTGCGGATCACATCTGGCGGAGTGTGCGCGTACCAGAAATCGGTTGGAGGTAGGCCATGCTGCAAGAAAAATTGCGAGACACGCCCAAAGCGCCGGGGCATAGTACCTGACCAGATAAGCTGGACGCTGGCCTCATCAATCGGATGCATATAGACAGCCGCTCCGCTCTGCTGCTGTAGTTCACCTGAAAGCCCAACGTGATCAGGATGATGGTGGGTAAGCACAATCGCGCGTAGGCGGTCGATGCTCAGCCCAGCTTTTTGCAGCCCTTGAGCAAAAGCCTCATGTGCCTCCGGTGTTCCCATGCCGGTATCAATTAAGGCCCACTCACCATTGCTTCCAACAAGAGCGTGCATATTGACAGTGCGCAGGGGAAATGGGATAGGGACAGTCAGTTTCCAGATGCCAGCCGCTACTTCGCGAGCTCCGGGAAGTGCTTCCGGCTGCCGTGATGAAGGTTGATACATGAAGAGGTTATCCTTTAATCCTTTGTTTTCGTAAGTTACTCACTGGTTGAATATATTCTCCCTTGATTGTATTGTGCAGAATGAGGTTGTGTCAAATTGAGGATCATAAAGCATGTCATCCTGAGCGGATGAAATGTCATCCTGAGCGAAGCGAAGGATCTCAGCCGTTAGGCATTGGATGCTACGCTCAGGATGACATAGCTTCGCTGAACCTTCGTTGCACTCAGCATGACATGATTGGGCCTGAGATATGCCAAATAGTCCCATTTTGTATCAGAATGCTTCGCTGGCTGTATCCACATTGTTTTCTTTTCAAAGTTATCCACAAGTTATCCACTTGTATTGGATCAAATTGGTGGATAAAACCCTTTTCGTATGCCAGCATTATCTGTTATAATGAAGTGGGGAGAAGTGGGGACTTGTGGTGAGCATAACCGGTGAGTGGGGGAAGAGGGTGAGCTATTCCTGGTGGAGGGAGACCACCAGGAATATTTCGCCAGGGGCACCGGTCCTGCTCATCATAGGCCATGATGGATTGGATTACGGATAAGGGCATGTTTCTTGGCGAATATGAACATACTATCGATGCCAAGGGTCGCATGGCAGTCCCGGCCAAGTTCCGGGCGCAAATGGACCGGGGCGCGGTTATCAGTAAAGGCATGGGTACCTGCTTATCAGTATACCCAATGCAGCGCTGGGAGGAGCGGTCGGATGAGCTTACTGCTGGGAAGGCTATTGAAGAACTGCGTAACTTTGAGCGCCGCATCTATCCAAGCGCCAGCGAAGTAGAGCTGGATGGGCAGGGACGCATGGTGATCCCTGCCAGGTTGCGTGCCTACGCCGGGTTGGGAAACGAAGTAACGGTGGCCGGAATGCGCGATCACTTTGAAATCTGGGACCGCGCTACCTGGCGAGCACACCAGGAACAGTTAGAGGCTGAAGGAGGCACAATCCCCTTCTAGCAAATAGGGTGTCCAAGTGATGGGTGCCTTGTAGAGTGCCAATTCATTGGCACGTTGGCTCCCTTGTGGGGGCCAGGATACAGGATTATGCAGACACAGCATGTGCCAGTGATGCTGGAGGAGGTGCTGAAATTTCTACAGCCGAAACCTGGAGGGCACTACGTTGATGGAACCATAGGCGGAGGAGGGCATACCGAAGCGATACTTGAGAAGTGTGCGCCCGGCGGGAAGGTTTTAGGAATTGATGCTGACAGCGAGGCTCTGGCTCGAGTGAGGCAGCGCCTTGCTGGGCCGGTAAACGACGGGCGACTGGTTCTCGTACATGGAAACTTCGCTGAACTGGCTCGTATTGTCGACGAGGCCGGTTTTGTGTCTATACAGGGCGTCTTGCTCGATCTGGGCTTCTCGTCAGACCAGGTGAGCGATCCAGAGCGCGGCTTCTCTTTTAGTGTTGATGGGCCGTTAGATATGCGGCTCGATCAGGCACAGGAAATGACCGCGGCAGACCTGGTGAATAGTGCCAGCGAGCAGGAACTGGCAGATATCTTCTGGCGTTACGGCGAAGAGACGCGCTCGCGCCAGATAGCACGGCGGATTGTACGCGAACGAGCAAAGAAGCCGATTACGCGCACAA
Organism: Chloroflexota bacterium; assembly: GCA_902812455.1. The sequence continues at coordinate 16,736 of CADDZH010000056.1, forward strand.
CGCAACTGGCGCAACTGGCATCTGCCGGGGCCAGGTACAGGCCAGGGGCTATTCACCCGGCAACGCGAGTGTTTCAGGCGCTGCGCATTGCCGTCAATCATGAGCTGGAGCGACTGGAAGCGGCGCTCCCGCAAATAGTAGATGTCTTGAGCAAGAGTAGTAACAATGAACAAGGTGGAAGGGAAGGTGGAAGAATGGTCATTATTGCATTTCATTCGTTGGAGGACCGGCTGGTCAAGGAGTTTATGCGTCGCGAGGCAAGGGATTGTATCTGCCCTCCACACACGCCTGTGTGTGTGTGCGGCCACAAGGCGCGGCTACGTATATTGACTCCCAGGCCGGTGGTACCTACCGCTGAGGAGGTTCACGCTAATCCTCGCGCCCGCAGCGCCAGATTGCGGGCCGCTGAAATAGTTGTTGGCTCGTAGTGCGTCACAAAAGGGTTTACGCCCAGGTTATACGGAATTATCCGGGATTACATAAGGAACGCGGCCTATGTATCGCCTGAACAATCTCGGCGTGCCGAAAGTAACGCCACCGAAGCCTATCCTGGCGGCAAAGCGGCGCCGGCAACTCTATCCATTTTTCTTCTCAATAGGCCCTGTCACACTGAGCATCATCAGCGTCGCCTTGATTGGTCTGATGGCTATCCTGTACCTGTCCCAAGTTGGCCAGGCCGTAGCCGCTAATCAGAAGCTTCAGGATTTGCGCGCCGAGCAGGCCATCTTGCAGCGCGAGAACCAGGACCTGGCTAACACGATCGCGCAAGAACAATCTCCAGGATATATTGCCATACATGCCAGGGCCATGGGATTGACTCCGGCAGACCCAAATACTGTGCAGATCATAGTGGTCAAACACTTGAAGCCCATCATAACTGATGATCAACACATTCAACCGTAGGGGCCCGATTATGCACATGAACAAATTAATGCAGGCATCCTGTAGGGGCCGATTTGTCGTGCCCATCGCCGATTTATCGGCCTGTATGCTACGACAAGAATATCTGTATGAATTTGTCAATATCCATGATCGCACTCTAACAACCGAGGCAGGCCAGCGATGAGCACTCAATTACAGCGGGCACGCAGCCGGCAAATGCTCATCTTCTTGCTGGTCGTTGCGGCGATGCTACTGCTGCTCAGCCGCCTGTACTACTGGCAGGTAGCCGAGTCGCATAGTGGATATAACCTGGCAAAGCTTGCCAGTGAAGAGCACATTCAAAATCAAATACTCAATGCGCCGCGCGGGCTGATCTACGACGCGCTGGGTCATATTCTGGCAACGAACGTGGTGCGCGATGATGTGTACATCGAGCCGATCCAGTTCTCGGTCGATCATCCCGATAACACTCAGGCTGATCTGGCCTCGCTGGTCTCTTCGCTGCACCGGGTGCTGCCGCAGGTCTCTGAAGAGACGTTGTACCGTGATTTTAGCCTGAACCAGCAGGCGGTGCTGGTTGCTAGCCGTATCGAGCCTTCACAGAGCCAGCAACTGGAAGCCATGCATTTGCCGGATATCTTTCTGGAGCCGCGCACATGGCGTATCTATCCTGGTGGTACGCTGGCCGCTCAGATTCTGGGCTTTGTCAGTTCTGATACGAACCAGGGATTGTATGGCATCGAGGGCCAGTATAATAGCCTGCTGGCCGGCAAACCGGGAAGTTTTATGGCTGAAACGGATTTGAACGGCGATCCTCTGATTGTTGGCGCAAATTCCGAGCAACTACCGGTCAATGGCGCAAACCTGACGCTCACCATCGATAGCAATGTCGAATATATGGTGCAGCTAGCTCTGAATAACGCTGTCAAACAAATGCAGGCGCAGGGAGGAACAGCCATCGTCGTCAATGCTCGCACCGGAGCAATTGTGGCTATGGCCGGCACGCCGTCGTTCGATCCGAACCAGTATGGCGATTATTCAAATCAGATGGGCTGCCTGGGGACTGAAGAGGTCTTCTTCAATCCGGCGCTGTATTGCGCGTATGAACCCGGCTCGATCATGAAAGTCGTCACAATGGCGGCAGCGCTCGATCAGGGCCTGATTACGCCCAATACGACGATCTATGATCCCGGCTATATCCAGTTCAGTGACGCGCCAACCATCTATAACTGGAATGGCCAGGGCTATGGCATGGAAACCATGACGCAGGTGTTACTGCATTCGGCCAACGTAGGTGCGGCCTATGTCGCTCATAACATCCTGGGGGCGAGCCGCTTTTATCCGTATCTGGCCCGCTTTAACCTGGGGCAGGCCTACAATATCGATGGCCCGGAAGAGGCCGGATATTATCGCACGCCGGATAACAGCCCGCAAACGTGGTCACCAAGCGATCTCACGCGCCAGGCTTTTGGGCAGAGCATCCTGGTGACGCCACTACAAATGGCGATGGTCTACGAGGCGATTGCCAACGGCGGCGTCATGATGCGTCCCTACCTGGTCTCGTCGATTGATAATAATGGGCATGTCACGACCACTCAGCCGCAGGTCGAGCGGCGGGTGATCGGCGCGAAAGCCGCGCAGCAATTAACCGAGATGCTGGTAAGCTCTGCATTTGACGGCATACCTCAGAACACAATTGTTCCGGGGTACACAGTCGCCTGCAAAACGGGAACGGCGACCACGCAGGGGCTTCCTGCTACCCTGACCGAGGCCTCGATGGCCGGCTTTTTACCGGCCTCGAACCCGCAGTTTGTGATCCTGGTCAAATTAGACCACCCACAAACCAGCATTTACGGGATTACGGCGGCTGGCCCTTTGTGGAGGACCATAGCGCAACAATTAATGTGGTATTATCACGTTCCCGCCGATGGGGAATGATTGGCCACTTGCCAATTAAAGAACATTGACGAAATAAGTCCGCAGCAGTGATGGTCAGAATCAAGGCCAATGCGTGGCATGTCATGCTGAGCGCGTGAGCCGAAGCCCTGAGCGCAGCGAAGGGGAAGCATCTGATGCCGATCGACAAAGATCCTTCGCTTCGCTCAGGATGACATGTTGTACCGATCCTGGTTGGTGAACATCATCATCGGTACCGGGCGCGGTAAAAAAACAACACATTCGTAAGGATGTTCTAAGTCTAAAACAAGTATAGTAGAAAATTTGTTCTAAGTCAAGGGTAGGACCCATCATGGTTCCTGGTTTTGAGAAACAAGCGAATAAGGGTGCGAAATCAGCTTCATCTCTATCGCAGCATGGAAGGCAGAGGCTGAGGGAGCGGCAGCCCGTCTCGATGCGTTCTCCGGCATTAGAGGCTATGGAGCGAAGGCGGGCCAGGAGAACCGGCAATCGCACGGCGCGACGTGCTAGAAGGGCACGTTTTGCGGCGGAAGAAAGCATATCTCGCCCGGTACTGGTGCGCAAACCCCTGCCCGGCAACCGGAACAGGGATGTCTCTGGGATGCGCTCGCAAGGGACGGGACTTAAGGCAGGATGGGGCTGGCAAAAGCTCTTGAATCTGCCGCGCCAGCAAGCCGCGGTGCAGGTGATGAGCGAAGAAGAGCAGCAGAAGCTGGCAACGCTGGAGTTAGAGATGCGCCTGCCGCGCGTTGCCGGTAAGATCGATTCGTGGTTGCTGATCATCGTGCTCTCGCTGGTCTGTATTGGCATGGTCATGGTGTACAGCGCAAGCTCTTTTGAGGCGGCGCGCTATTATGGCGATGCGTCCTATTTCTTCCAGCGCCAAGTGCTCGGTGTCATTATGGGCCTCATCGTGATGCTGATCACCATGCGCATCGATTATCGCCAGTGGCGACGTTTCTCGCTGGCGGGAATGATAGTCTCGGTGGTCTTGCTGATTCTTGTCTTAAAATTTGGGCGCAGCGTCTATGGCTCGTCTCGCTGGCTGGCTTTCGGCTCGTTTTTCTCGTTTCAACCGAGCGAGCTGGCAAAGCTAATGCTCGCCCTTTATATCGCGGACTGGCTGGCACGCAAGGGGAACCAGGTGAGCACATTTCTGTATGGGCTGGCACCCTTTGTGATCCTGGTCGGCTTTGTTGTTGGCCTCGTGCTGTTAGAGAACGATATGGGCACGGCGATTATCATTGCCGGTTTGGCGACGGCCATGTTCTTTACGGCAGGGGCAAATATAGTGCAGTTTCTGCTAGCCCTGCTCTGTGGCGGGTTAATTTTCTTAAAGGAGGCGTTCAAGGGATATCGCTACTTGCGTTTGGTCGGGTTCCTGAATCCTTTCCAGTATGTGACGAGCATCAACTTGCAGCTCTACCAGTCGTTACTGGCGCTTGGCTCAGGCGGCTGGTTCGGACTAGGACTGGGGGCCAGCCGCCAAAAGACTGGCTATCTTCCCTTACCCTATATCGACTCGATCTTTGCCATCATAGGTGAAGAACTCGGCTTTATCGGGTGTGCAGTTGTCATTCTGCTCTTCCTGTTCCTGGCCTTTCGCGGCTTCCGGCTGGCCAGGCGCTCGCAGGACATCTATGGTGCCCTGCTGGCAACAGGCATTACAACGTGGATCGTTTTGCAGGCCATGATTAATATAGGAGCCACCACAGCCAGCATTCCGTATACAGGCGTGCCGCTCCCGTTCATCAGCTTTGGTGGCTCGTCGCTGGTGGTTTTGCTGGCGGCGGTTGGCATCCTGCTCAACATCTCGCGTTATATCCAGGAGCCGGAGCATCCCGCGCTCTCCCGGCATACCATAACACGAAGCATACGAAGGAAGAATGGGTAGGGCCGCAATGATGAAGATGAACGGATTGATCGAAACAACTGTAGGGGCCGATTTATCGTGCCCACTGCCGATTTATCGGCTCATGCCGGTAATTTTTGATGTTCATTATTGCGACCTGGATAAGTGAATATGAAAGTTCTTGTATCAGGCGGAGGCACCGGAGGGCATATCTACCCTGCTCTTGCGGTGGCAAAGCAGTTAGTCAAAGAGTATCAGGCCGAGATCCTGTATCTTGGCAGCGACGATGGATTGGAGACCGAAGTGGTTCCAGCAGCAGGGTTCCCATTTGCTGTAATTAGAGCTGGCAAGTTGCGCAGGTATATTTCCTGGCAAACCTTCACGGGAGTCGGGCGCGTGCCGGTAGGCATGATGCAGGCGATAGGCATTGTACGGCGATTCAGGCCGCACGTGGCCTTTACAAGTGGAGGCTATGTTGCAGTTCCGGCTGGCCTGGCATCTCGTCTCAATGGCGTACCGCTGCTGATGCACCAGCAGGATGTGCCGCCTAACCTGTCGAACAAGCTCATTGCGCCGCTGGCGACGCGCATATCGGTAGCTTTTGCCGATTCGCTGCCCTACTTTCCAAGGCGCAAAACAGTGCAGTTGGGCAACCCTGTACGGCAGGAGATGCTGGATATCCGGCAAGTCTCGCCACAGGAGGCGCGGCGTGAACTCGGCTTCGAGGCCGAGATTCCTTTAGTTTTAGTAACGGGCGGAAGCCAGGGGGCCAGGCATCTCAATCAGGTCGTATGCCAGGCGTTGCCGAACCTGCTTCCACAGTGCCAGGTCCTGCAGATCAGCGGTACCGAGCTTTTGAGCGAGACCCGCGAGTTGTCAGAGCAGGCAATGACAGGCCTGAATGTGAACATCAGGAAACGCTATCGCCTGGTACCGTATCTGAGCGCGGAAATGCCGGCAGCGTTGCAGGCTGCTGAACTGGTCGTTTGCCGATCCGGAGCCTCAACATTGAGCGAGCTGGCGGTACTCGGCAAACCCAGCATCCTGGTGCCTTTGCCTCCGGCGATTGGCAGTTCGCCGCAGGAGACAAATGCGGATATGTTCGGGCGCAAAGATGCGGCTATCGTCATTCGCGACGCTGATCTGGAACCCGAAATACTTGTAGAGCGTGTTTTAACTATACTTGCTTCTTCTGAGTTGTTGCAATCTCTGGCTGAGGCCGCGCGTAGTTTTGCAGCGCCGGAGGCAACGCAGAATATAGCTGCTGAAATTGTCAAGATTGCAAAAGCATAGACATGAAGGTGTAGGCATTTGGAAATAGCGCATTGGCATTTCATGGGTATAGGCGGTCAGGGTATCTCTGCCGTGGCGCAGATGGTGCGCGAGACCGAGGGCAGTAACATAGCGATTAGCGGCTGCGATATGCAGGCGTCTGCCACAACGCGCGCCCTGGAGCGCGTGGGTATTCCCGTGGAGATCGGGCACAGCGCCGATCACCTGGCGGGCATCGACAGGCTGATCGTTGTTCCGGCTGCCCTTGTTCTCAATCCCGATCATCCAGAACTGGTGACTGCCCGCGAGCGAGGTATCCCGGTCGTTACCTGGCAGGAAGTGCTGGGCGAGCTGATGCGCGGTAAGTGCCTGCTTTCGGTCAGCGGTGTGCATGGTAAGGGAACGACGACGGCTTTGCTTGCGCTCATGCTAGTCAATGCGGGGCTTGACCCGGCGTGCGAGATCGGGGCGATCATTCCGAGCTTCGGGGCGAATTACCGCCTGGGGAAAAGCCAGTACTTTGTGAATGAGGCGGACGAGTTCTATAACAATTTCTGGCATTATCACCCGCGCCTGGCGGTCGTGACCTCGATCGAGTTCGAGCACCCGGAGTTTTTTGCCAGCTATGGAGCATACCTGGATGCCTTCGAGCACTTCGTGCGAGGCATGGATATACAAGGAGACTGGGAGTTGCCGCCAACGCTGATCCTGAATGCTGATAGCCCAGGCTGCCTGGAACTGAGAGAGAGGCTTGCTGGCTGGCCTGGAAACATCATGACGTATGCAGTGGAAGGATTATCTATAGCCGAAAAAAAGTGGGATGGAACGTCTAGTCTAGGGGCATCATCTGTTGCGAGCGCGACCTTTGAAGCATATGACGTGCACGTCGAGGGAGAGACGAGCTTTCGTGTGCGTTCGCGCTGGCCGGGTAGGTTTCCAGTAGAGGGGTCTATCCACCTGCAGATACCCGGCGTCCATAATGTCCAGAATGCGCTGGCTGCTCTCGCGGCTGCCTGTGTTGTGGGTATAGACGCGGATATCATCGTGAAGACGCTGGAGGATTTCAAGGGTATCCGGCGGCGCTTTGAAATTCGCACGCAGGGACCGGTACAGGTCAACGGCAGGCTGATGGATATTGTTTTAATCGACGACTATGCCCATCATCCAACTGCTATTGCGGCTACGCTGGCAGCGGCGCGCAAGCGTTTCCCGGGCCGGCGCCTGGTGGCGGTTTACCAGCCACACATGTTTAGTCGGACGAAAACCTTCTTTGAGCAGTTTTTAACGGCCTTTGATGGAGCCGATATCGCCATTGTGAGCGATATCTTTCCGGCGCGAGAACGTGATACCGGCCTGGTCTCTTCGCAGGAGCTGATCGAGGCCATGCAAAGGCAGCCGCACTTCCTGCATGGTGGTACAGAGGCGCTCTATGGTGGAGATATCCAGGCAACTGCAGAATTGTTAGGCCGTATACTGCGTCCTGGCGATGTGGTGCTGGTGATGGGTGCAGGGGATATCTATACGCTAACCGATATGCTTCTGGAAGGCCTGTAGCTAGAGGGATATGTTATGACATTCGATGCTGAGTCCGTATACGCCGAATTGCGCCCGCACTTCCGTGAGCGAGTGCGCCGCAATGAGCCATTGTCGCGCCATGGCACCTTTGGCGTAGGCGGGCCTGCTGATATATGGGTTTCACTCGATTCAAGAAACGATCTTATAGGGCTGGTGAGCAGGTGTGCGGAACAACATTGGCCTTTGTTAATAGTTGGGAATGGCACAAACGTTTTATATGCTGATGAGGGAGTGCGCGGCATTGTGGCACGTATAGCGCTGAGTGATTACACCATTAAAGATCGGGAAGATGGGACTGCGCTGCTGGTTGCAGATGCGGGCGTAAGCTGGCCGCGCTTGCTGAACGAACTGGCCCCACTGGGCTGGGGCGGTTTAGAGTTCGGGCCGGGAATACCGGGCACGCTCGGCGGCGGGGTGATCAGCAATGCGGGGGCGCACAACGGCGACCTGTCGCAGGTGCTGGAATGGGTTGAGGTGCTGGATGCCCGCAGCAGTTTTGAGAACGCGGATCAATACACTGTGCCACTTGTGCGACGCTACCAGCATGACGAACTTGACTTGAGCTATCGTCATAGCCGGTTTCGAGCCGGGCGCCGCGTCCAGTTCGATGAGCGTGGTTATCCAGTAGCGGCGCCGCGTGGGCTGATCGAGCCATGCGAAATTATCATGCAGTTAGGGGTGCGTCTACATCGTGACGATCCGGCTAAGTTGAAGATGCTGATCGAGCGGTATAAGCTGCACCGGAAAATGACTCAGCCGCCACAGCAGAGCGCCGGGTCGATTTTTAAGAATCCGCCGGGAGATTATGCTGGGCGGCTCATCGAGGAGGCAGGGTTGAAGGGAATGATCCGTGGCAGAGCGCAAATATCCCAGCGCCATGCCAACTTTATCATCAATTTAGGTGGGGCCAGCGCCGCTGATATAGCTGCGCTGATTATGGAAGCTCACAATCGTGTGCGCGACAAATTTGGAGTGGAGTTGGAGTTGGAAGTCGAACTACGCGGAGAATGGGGTGTGTAATGACTGAAGAGAGAAGGCAACTCAGGGAGCAGGTAGCTTCTCATACCTATAAACGGCCAGGGCCAGCGGCGGCCTCTCAACCTGCAGGCAGGCGCAGAGCGCCGGTGCCGGGCGAAGGGAGCTACAGGGCGATGCACAGGCCAGCGGCGGAAGCTCCACAGGTGCGCAGGCGAGTTGTGAAGGTGCCGCAAGCAGTTCAGCCATCGGCATGGGAGAGCTATGCCCGGCGGCGAGAGCAGTTCTATGCTACACGTTCGAGGCCGCGAGCAGAACTACAGGTGGCGCAGCGTTCGCTGGCACAAACAGGCAGGCAGGCTGCAGGTGGACAGGTACCTATGACCCGGCGTTCATTGCCAAAAATGCGCAACTCGCCGGTTCCGGTACGCCGTGGCCAGCAGAGGCGCGCAGGCTTCTTCTGGAAAGTGCTCGGTATTTTTGCGCTGCTGGCACTGCTTGGGCTGGGGCTGGGCTATGCGCTTACCGGCCCCACCTTCCGTGTGGAGCAGGTACATGTTATAGGGACGCATAATGCCGGGCTGGTGCAGCATATCCAGCATATGGGGATGCAGGGGCAGAGCATGTTCCTGATCGATGTAGCCGCTCTGACCGCTCGCATCGATATGCTGCCGTGGATAGCCTCGGCCAGCCTGCAGAAGCAATGGCCCAATCAACTGGTTGTGGCGGTCACCGAGAGGGCTCCTGTCTTGCTGTGGAAGACGAAGTATGGAACATATAGCGTGGATGGGCAGGGATTCGTGATCGCGCCTGCGAGCGAGACGCCAGGTGCAGATCGCCTCATGACCGTCATAGATATGAGTACTTATAAGAGTGGGGGAAAAGCGACAGCGGCGCTTATACGCCCCGGCGTTCACTTGAACGAGGCCAATGTGGCCTTTGCCATGCAGGTGTTTAAGACGCTGCCGGGGTTAACGGGCATGACAGATTTTACCTTGCTCTATGTCGATGCAATGCCTGCTACGGCTGGCGGTGAGCAAGGCGCCCTGGGGGGAGATGGCTCATATGTAGTCGAAAGTAAGGCGGGATGGATAGCGTATCTGGGTGGGCCAGATGATCCCAATCCGCTTGCCAACCGGCTCATAGAGCTCCAACGGATTCTCGCATTAGCGCAGCAGCAACAGCTCAACCTGGCAACGGTTGACCTGCGCTATGGTCTTCGACCTGTGTATACGTTGAAGAGTTAGCAGTACATCGTAGGGCAGGGTAGGGCAAGCCCGCAAGGGTAGAGGGCAAGCCTCCAAATACGACAGCTAGCCGTCGTAGAAGGCCCTGGAGACACTTAAACCGCCCGATAGGAGCGTGTATCGTGCAAGAGCGGGTGATAGTCGGTATCGACGTAGGAACAACAAAGATTTGCGTGCTCGTTGGCGAGCTGGACCGCGACGGGAAACTGAATATTGTTGGCGTTGGCACCTGCCCTTCACAGGGGTTGCGCCGTGGGGTGGTGGTGAACATTGAGGAGACCGTCACTTCCATAGCAGCGGCGCTAGATCGTGCAGAACGCCTTTCAGGGAAGAAAATCACCACAGCCTATGTGGGAATAGCAGGCAGCCATATTGCTTCGGAGAATAGCAAGGGATTTGTTGCTATCTCGCCCAGCCATCGCGATATTGTGCAAAACGACATCAGCCGGGCTATCGAGGTTGCCCGTGCCATTGCCATCCCTGCCAACCGCGAGGTGATCCATGTCATTCCACGCGGCTATGTCGTCGATGGACAGGAGGGCATCAAGAACCCCATTGGCATGTCTGGTTTCCGTCTCGAAGTAGAGACGCATATCATTACGGGCGCAGTCTCCTCAATTCAAAACTTGATTAAGTGCGTGCACAAGGCGCGGGTTGAGATAGAAGACCTCGTCCTGGAGCCCCTGGCATCGAGCGAGGCGGTGCTGGCGGATGGTGAAACAGACCTGGGAGTAGCCCTGGTGGATGTCGGAGGCGGAACAACGGATATCGCCGTCTTCGCGGACGGCGCTATCTGGCAAACCGTCGTCCTGCCCATCGGCGGCAACATGATCACTAATGATATTGCTATCGGCTTGCGCTTGCCCTTTGCTGTTGCTGAGGAGCTGAAGGTGACATATGGCCACTGCAATCCTGCAACCATTGCAGACGATGACATGATCGATCTCGCGCAATTCATGCCCGGCTGCAATGATCTTGTGCCTCGCAAGCTGCTGGCAGAGATTATCTACTATCGCGTGCTCGAGCTGTTTGAAATGGTGCACGAGGAGATCAAGAAATCTGGCTATGATGGATTGCTGCCGGCAGGACTCGTCATTACAGGTGGCACAGCGGAGTTGCCGGGAATCCTGGAACTGGCGGGCCAGACACTGGATCTGCCTGCTCGCATCGGAACACCTCTAGGGCTGCATGGGCTGGCCGACTCGATCTCTCGCCCGGCCTATGCGACTGCGGTCGGTCTATTGCAATGGGCCTTGACTCACACGTCGTTCCTTGTTGATGAGGAAGAGATGGACGAAGGTGGGGCAAGAGGATTTGCAGCACGGTTTGCGCGCTGGTTACGTTCGTTTATTCCTTAGTTATGGCTTGGTAAGGAGGCCACGAAAAATGGTACCATTGGGAAATCATCAAATTGAAGGCTTCGCTCAGATCCGAGTGATTGGGGTGGGCGGCGGCGGCTGCAACGCGGTCAATCGCATGATACAGGCGAATATGATGGGCATTGAGTTTATCGCGGTTAATACCGATGCCCAGGCTTTGCTGCTCACGCAAGCCCAGCAAACTATCCGTATCGGCGATAAGCTCACTCGTGGCCTCGGCGCAGGAGGGAATCCGAGCATTGGGGCCAAAGCGGCGGAAGAGAACGCGGAGGAGCTGTACGAGGCGCTGAAAGGCTCTGATATGGTCTTTATCACGGCGGGTATGGGCGGGGGAACCGGAACGGGGGCCAGTCCGGTAGTGGCGCAGATTGCCCGCGAGGTTGGCGCGCTGACCGTCGGCGTCGTCACCAAACCTTTCACCTTTGAAGGGAATAAGCGCCGCACGGCTGCCGAGGAGGGGATCGCGAGCCTGAAGCAGCATGTTGATACCCTGATCACTGTGCCGAATGACCGGCTGATCCAGATTGCCGATAAGAAGATGCCGCTTGCGGAGGCCTTCCGACTGGCCGACGATGTTCTACGTCAAGGCATTCAGGGCATCAGCGACCTGATCACCGTGCCCGGCTTAATCAACCTGGATTTTGCCGATGTAAAAACGATCATGTCGTCAGCGGGGTCAGCCCTGATGGCTATCGGGGAGGCCAGCGGCGAGAACCGCGCGGTAGATGCCGCTCAACTGGCGATTGCCAGCCCCTTGCTGGATATCGATATCAATGGAGCGCGCGGCGTGCTCTTTAATATCACGGGCGGCATGGATCTGACCCTCTCGGAGGTGAACGAAGCGGCGAATATCATCAGCCAGGCAGCGCATCCAGAGGCGAATATCATATTCGGGGCGGTGCAAGACCCATCCTTTGATGGCAAGGTGAAGATCACCGTCATTGCGACGGGATTCGATGGACAGCAAAATCGCTCCCGCCTGTCTGTACCGCAGATGCAAGCGAATCGCATCGAGTATGATAGAAGCAGGCTGGTCTACCCGGTATCACCCGCTTCCGTGAGCAGCGGCAGCAATGCGGGCGCTCCCATGCGCCAGCAGGGATATGGTGCGCTACCAGTCACGCCATCGCCTATGAACGTGGCCAACCAGCCCACAGACCCGATGCGCTCGGCTCAGGCTTTCCAGCGGTCGGCAGATGGTTCTGCCCGGCAGCACCAGGCGGTTCCCATGCCTGGGCAGGCACCAGCGCGGCAGGCGCTGGCCGGCGATGTGCGCACTGCCAACGAGGATGAGTTTGACCTGGAAGAAGAGCCTGTGCCAGCGCCGGGAAGGATGGGAACAAATACGCCCGGACGACTTCCGGTGCCAGAGCCAGAAGCACAGCCGGTGCAGCGCCCCGATCAACGCCCCCAGCGCCCAATTCGTCGCGTGGATCAGAAAGGGCTGGACCTGCCGCGAGGAAGCCGTGGCACTCCTTCAAGCGATGTGATCGATATCCCGGCCTTCTTACGGAGACGGTAAAGACCAACATCAGCAACATGTCATCCTGAGCGAAAACATGTCATCCTGAGCGCAGCGAAGGATCTCCGTCGATCGGCAGCGGATGTTTCGCTTCGCTCAACATGACATACTAGGGGCGCTCGGCGCCAGCAGGGGGTGCGATAATGCTATCCCTTGCTGCCAACCTTGTTGTTGGTTCTGCCCAGGTTTCCGGGAATATCCTCGTTCAAGCCAATATGGTTAACGACCACGCGCACGCCGGGGATCCTGATGATCTCCCTTTCGATCATGCGCTTCATCTCGTCGGTTGGCGTATACCCATAGAGGCTGACGATATAGTTTTCGACCAGCACAGAGATGTTGCTGGCTCCTTCGAGCTTGCCGTCTGCCCTCAGCTTTTCGATGCGCGCATTAACAGCATTGAGCAGGGCATCTTCAGCAACAATGAAGTTCTTTACATTGCTCACGCCCGGTATGCCCCGCAGCGCGTCTTCAACTTCTCTGCTTTGGGCCTCCAGCTCGACTTTGCCATATAAAGCCAGCACGACGCCCTCGGGGCTTTCGTCATCGATCTCCACACTGACGGGATGCGCGCTCCAGGGGATGCTTCCTATGACGACGAGATGATCGACTATATCCTGGGCCTCTTGTAAAACCTGCTCGGCGAATGGAGTATGTTTGCCCGTTGTCTGAACCTCCTCATATGTGGCCTCTGGGTACGATGGCCGTATTTCTTCCTCCCGAGGGGCAAGCGGATCTTCTATGGCCCACCCCAAAATACCCACAAGAGTCCAGATGACGCCGATCACAGCGATCCATGCGGTGGTATCAATAAAGAGAAAACCAATGATGGCTATCAGTATCCCCAGGCCGGCAATCAATGGCCAGAAGCTTGGGTTGGGCATGTGAATGTGTTCGACTTCTTCGACATCCTCAAGTTCCCCCAGAGCGGCCAGTTGGGATACGGTCATCTGATTCTCATCAGTAAGATGTTGAAGAGGTGTGTTCATGCGTTCCTGCTTCCCTCTATAGAATACATCGATCTCCCGGAACTCCAATCAATAGAGTTGCCCCATCTTTATATTACTAAGATTACCAGGAAATTGCCCGTCTTGCAAGCGGAGCATTCAGTTCTCAGGTGGGGGCCTGTTCAGGTCATTGTAAGGTGGCTATCAATGGCTGCAAGCCTCCTGTCAGGAAATGTGGCTATAGTAAGGCCTATACACTGGCAAGAAAGTCTTTTACCCGGTATAATTGGCTTAGACGACTTCCATTTCCATTTCATATTTGTTTTGAACATGTAGGAGACGAGAAGTGAGAATGCCTGTATTTCGCGGGATAAAACGCTGGGGAGCTATCCTGGCCTTCCTGGTTTTATCATCGCTGCTTTTGGCGGCCTGTGACAATAATACTCCCAACATGCTGAACCCTGTCGGGCCGGTTGCCAGCCAGGAGCGGGATTTGTTCTGGTTTATCTTTGCGGTTGCCGCGATCGTCTTCGTGTTTGTAGAGGGGTGGTTAATTGTCAACATTGTGCGCTACCGCGAGCGGCCAAATATGCCGCAGCCGAGGCAGATTCATGGCAATAACACCGTTGAGATCATCTGGACGGTTGGTCCCTCCCTATTCCTTTTCTTTGTGCTGGTCTTGACCATTCGTACGATGTTTGGCCTGGCCGAACCACCCGGCAGCCATCTTGAGGTAAGGGCGGTTGGGCACCAGTGGTGGTGGGAATTTGACTACCCCAACCAGCATATCGTCACGGCTGATAGCCTTTACGTTCCTGTCGGTACGGTGGTGCAGGTTGACCTGCATTCAGATAACGTGATCCATAGTTTCTGGGTGCCGCGGGTCACGGGAAAGACGGACGTTATTCCAGGCCACAACAACATCATGTGGTTCAGGGTTGATCAGCCCGGCACCTATCGCGGGGAATGCGCTGAATACTGCGGCACGCAGCACGCGCACATGGACTTCGACGTGGTGGCTGTCTCTCCAGGGGCTTTTACGGTGTGGCTGAGCCAGCAGCAGGCGAGCGCAGCAACACCTACCACTACCCTGGCGCAGCAAGGTTTAGCCTTGTTCAAGGGATCGGGCGGTTGCGCAGGTTGCCACGGCATCGTGGGCGTCAACCTCAAGAGTTTTGATGACCCGCTTGGGCAGTCGCTAGTTGGCCCGAACCTGACGCACTTTGGCAGTCGTCACCTGATTGCAGGAGGCATACTGGCAACGAGCGATCCTACGAAGTATGATTGGATTAATGATCCGGCGTGCCAGATCGTCAATGGCCAGCTTGCCAATAAGAATGCCTGCGCTCTTTATCAGTGGCTATCGGATCCACAGGGAATAAAACCTGGCAGCGATATGCATATTCCGAGCCTTTCGGATCAGCAGATAATGCAACTGATAGCATACCTGCAAACCTTGCATTAACATGGCTAGTAGTTCATGTGATAGATGGGACCCTGGCCCCCACAAGGGAGGCCACGACATGTTACCAGTCGTAGGAAGGGTAACAGTGCACTAGTAACTTGTTGATCTTGCAGCTCCTCTGGTGATTGAGGGCTTGCAGGGCTGGATATCTGGAGGAATGGCTTATGGCGACGCGCACTGTTGTTGAAGGCGTTGCGGTAGAACGTCGCAAGCGTTTTAGTGAAACCTATATCGGCGAATGGCTCATGACGACCGATCACAAGAAGATTGGCCTCATGTACATCGTCACCGGTCTATTCTTTTTCTTAAGCGGAGGGCTAGAGGCGCTACTCATTCGCACGCAATTAGCGGTGCCAAATGGGAAGGTGCTGGCTCCGCAGATCTACGACCAGGTCTTCACGATGCATGGCATGACGATGATCTTCCTGTTCGTGATGCCGACGCTTACCGGCTTTGGGAACTATGTCGTGCCGCTGATGATCGGGGCGCGCGATATGGCCTTTCCGCGCCTGAATGCATTTGGCTACTGGGTGGTGCTCTTCGGTGGTATGTTCCTGGAGTTCAGCTTTGTCTTCAACTCGGCGCCGAACGGCGGCTGGTTCCAGTACACTCCGTTGAGTGAAGCAATGTCCGTTAACGGGGTTGCGACCTGTGGCAATGCTGTCACGTGTACGCCGGGCATGAATGCCGACTTCTGGGCGCTGGGCGTGCTGTTGCTGGGTGTATCGTCGATTGCCGCATCGGTTAACTTCATCGTGACGATCCTCAAGCTGCGTGCCCCAGGAATGACGCTGAACCGCATGCCGCTCTTCACCTGGATGACGCTGGTGACCGCGTTCCTGTTGCTGTTTGCCCTGCCCAGCCTGAGCGCTGCCAGCATTCTCTTGCTGCTGGATCGCCACCTGGGCACGCACTTCTACCAGGCGGCATATGGCGGAGACCCGCTGCTGTGGCAGCACCTCTTCTGGTCATTTGGGCACCCGGAGGTGTACATCCTGATCTTACCCGCCTTTGGCATGATCTCGGAGATCGTGCCGGTGTTCTCACGCAAGCCGCTTTTTGGCTATACCTTTGTGGCCTGGTCAGGGGTGGCGATTGGCTTTTTGAGTTTTACGGTGTGGGCGCACCATATGTTCGCTGTTGGCCTGCCGCCGATCGCGCAGGCGTTCTTTGCGACCAGCACAACGATTATCGCCATTCCTACCGCAGTGAAGATCTTCAACTGGTGCGCGACGATGTGGGGCGGGAAAATCAGCTTCAAGGTGCCGATGCTTTTTGCGACCGGCTTTATCGCTATGTTCCTGATCGGTGGCCTGAATGGCGTGGCCCTGGCGGTAGTGCCTTTCGATTACCAGGTCACAGATAGCTACTTTGTGATCGCTCACCTGCACTACGTGCTCTTTGGTGGCTCGGCCTTAGCAATCTTTGGTGGCTTCTACTACTGGTTCCCCAAGATGACGGGAAAGCTGATGAGCGAGCGACTGGGGCAGCTCCATTTCTGGCTGGTGTTTATCGGCCTGAACCTGGCCTTCTTCCCGATGCACATTCTCGGGCTGCTGGGGATGCCACGCCGCGTCTACACCTATCCGACCGGCCTTGGCTGGGATACTTATAACTTGATAGCTACGATTGGCGCGTTTACCATTGGGGTTGGCGTCATGGTGTTCCTGTGGAACATTGTGGCGAGCCTGCGCAGCGGTGAGCCTGCCGGCGCTGACCCGTGGGATGCGTTCACCCTGGAATGGGATACGCCTTCGCCGCCGCCGCACTACAATTTCCTGACGGTTCCTATAGTGCGCAGCCGCCGCCCGTTCTATGATAAGAAGAACCCGGACGTGGCAGACTGGAAGACGGCAACGCACTAGATGGGGATGCAGGGGGCGAAGCCCCCTGCCGGGGTGTGGGTGTCCACAAATTTTATCAGATCTAAACGGATTTGATATAAGATAAGAAAAGAGGTGGATGGTGACTGAGCCTGAAGAGAAGAAGCCAGGCCAGGACCAGCAAGGAGCGAAAAAGGAGCAGACTTCAAGCGGAGCGCAGGAGCAAACGCTAGGT
>CADDZH010000057.1 GCA_902812455.1 Chloroflexota bacterium
GACGACCTGGGCCTTGAATTCCGGCGTAAAACTGCGATGGGTGGTCATGTTCGTGTTTCCTCCTCTTGAACATAGTATACCTTCTCAGGTTGGTTTTCTCTGTGTCCAAGATTTCGGATCCACTACACACCCTGCTATTACCGTAGCCTGCAATATGTCGTTTGGAACTGGCTGCGGTCAGCAACAAAACACTAAAGGGCATATCCCCTCCTCGCCCTACAAGTTGAAATGAATATGCTCCACCTGATCGGTCACATCACTGAATGTATCCCAGTGGATAACTCCTTCCTCATCTAAGATGTTTTCTGCTTCGCCCTTATCGATAAGGTAAGCAGATACCTTGTCTTTAGGAAGAAAAGCATCCGCTCGCTGCAAAAAGAACATCTGAGCAACGCTTTCTTTGTCTTCGTGTTTTGCTGCATCCATGAGATTGATCAGGTGATCCACCATATAGGTGCTATGCGTAGTAAATAGAACACGTAGGCCAGCATTGACTAGCATTGCCAGGAACTCTATGAGCTTTACCTGAGCTTCTGGATGCAGATTCATCTCTGGCTCGTCTATGATTAACAACTCACCTGGTTCAGCAAGGTAACGCAAGTAAAGCACGAGTGGGGCCAATTCCTTGACCATAGAGGATGCGATCGGAATCTCCAAAGGTTTTTTTTCTGCTGTCTGGAAGAGAATTTCCCGACCCGGTTCAGGCTCTGGAGTGGAGAAAACTACCTCGCCACACAAAATTTGTTGTTCCAAAACCTGGGCCAACTCCATATACTTCTTGATCAAAGGTTTGCTTTTGGCAGTATCTTCTCGTTCTCTTACTTTTACAGAACCATAATGAAAAGCAGAACTCATGAAGCTGAGAAAATTCCCTACTGGCTCAATCAATACTCTAGCTTTCTGCTCTTGTAAGGATTGCTGGCTGCTTCCGGGAACTTCTCTAGCTGGGACCCTATCAACATAAGGAAACGTGACAAACGTAGTTCTTTCCGTGGGAAAAACCTTTGTATCCGGGTAGAGGGCCTGGTGTAAGCCGCCGAACACAATGCCGACTAGCTGCTCTTTAATTGCTTCTCGAGGAAGAGAATTTCTTTCTGCTATGCTATCTGTTGTGGATGTATATATAAATAAGTTTCGCTCTCTTGACTTTTTGAGCATACTCAAGAGTGGTTTCTGCCTGCGTCGTCCAACAGAAACTCCACTTCTAAGGGCACTATTCAAAATTGTTGTTAAGAAACTTGCTTTGGTTTCCTGCAAATGTAGAGAGATATCGAGACTATCAAAAGCAATAAGGTTCGAACTCATAAACCTGTACATCCAGGTTTTAGCATAATCAGCGACATTATTGAAATAGCTTTCTCCATACTCATCCGCAAATGCCCAGAGGTCAACGTTAGCATTACCTTCATTGAAAATGCGCTCAACAGTGATATCCAATGGTGGATATCTTTCCGAGACTTTTTCCTCGATATACGCATTAGTGTATTCACCCCACCCATAAGGGCCAAAAATTCCTGCTAATGTATAGGCCAGCCAGGTTTTTCCTGCGTTGTTTGGGCCGACCAAAACAGTTAATGGCTTGAGATCAATATCTGCTTCCTTGATTGCCCCAAGATTGCGAACTGCTATTTTCATGCATGAGCCTCTCGACGGTATTTGCTTGAGCAATGCGTACTTCTTAGAGCAGTATATCAGATGCTGTAAAGTACAGCTACTTTACGTAGGCCCCCAACACCTCGTTCGTTGTTATATGGTAGGGGCGATGCTTCGCCACACCGTAGCCACCATCGCCCTGTATGTCATCTTGACTTTAGAATATATGACCTAGTATGCTGAATATAGATTATTTTTAGGAGGGCATCGTCATGGGCGTTGACTTCGCTCACCTGCATGTCCACAGCGAATACTCGCTGCTGGACGGTTTTAGCCGCACGAAAAAACTTGTACAGCGCACGAAGGCGCAGGGAATGAGCCACCTGGCAATCACCGATCACGGCGTAATGTATGGCGCAATAGAATTTTACAAGGCCTGCCAGGCAGAGAAAATTCATCCTATCATCGGCATTGAAGCCTACCTTACCGAAGATATGCGCGACCACAGCAAGCGCTACAACGACGATTACCATCACCTCCTGTTGCTGGCAAAGAACAACACTGGCTACTACAACCTGATGAAGTTGACGACCATCGCCAATACAGAGGGATGGCACCTGCGGCCTCGCGTCGATAAAAGCGTCCTCGAAAAGTACGCGGAAGGCTTATTTGTTACCTCTTCCTGCCTTTCAGGGGAAATCCCCAAGTTGCTCCTCGCCGGGAAAATGGGCGAGGCCTACAAAACGGCGCGCTGGTACCGAGATGTCTTCGGGCCGGAGAACTTTTACCTGGAAATTCAAGAACATCACGGGATGTTCGAGGATGGACAGCCCTCGCCCCAGGGCAAGCTCAACCAGTTGCTCTACCAGATGCATAAAGACCTGGGCATTCCGATGGTCGTGACCAACGACCTGCACTATGTTGATGCTGGCGACGCCGGCTCGCATGATATCCTGCTCTGCGTCCAGACGGGCAAGCAGCTTGACACCCCTAAGCGCATGAAATTCGATAGCAATGAGTACTATCTCAAAAGCCCCGAGGAGATGGCCCTGCTCTTCCCAGACCTGCCAGATGCGCTGATTAACAGCGTACGCATCGCTGAGCAGTGCGAGGTCGATCCCCTGATCCACAAAGCGCAACTGCCCGACTATGAAATCCCCCCGGAATATAGCTCGCAAAAAGACTTCCTGCGCGCCTTATGTTTCGAGGGCGTCAAAGAGCGCTTTGGCGAGATGACCGAGACCATCGAGAAGCAGCTTGACTATGAGATCGATCTCATTGCCCAGAAGGGCTTCCTATCGTATTTCTTGATTGAGTGGGATTTTGTGAACTACGCCCGTTCGCATGGCATCCGCTGTTCGGCTCGCGGCTCGGCTGCGGGCAGCCTCATGGCCTACACGCTGGGCATCACCAATGTTGACCCCCTGCGCTACCAGTTGCCCTTTGAACGCTTCTTCAATCCAGAGCGCGCAGACATGCCCGATATCGATATGGATTTCCCGGACGATCGACGTGAAGAAGTGATCGAGTATGTGACGCGCAAGTATGGCTATGACCGGGTGGCCCAGATGGTCACATTCAATACAATGGCGGCGAAGGCCTCCATCAAGGATGTGGCGCGCGTGATGGGTAGGCAGGAATTGGGCGACCGCATTACGCGGCTGATTCCTTTCGGCCCCAAGGTCACGCTGCACGGCTCGCTGGACTCTGTGAAAGAACTGAACGACCTGTACAACCAGAACGAGGAAGCGAAAGAGATCATCGACCAGGCCTTAAAGCTGGAGGGAGCGGTGCGCACAACAGGCGTGCACGCCGCCGGGGTAATCATTGCCAATGAACCACTGGAAAACTTTGTGCCGCTGCAATTGCGCGATCCCAAGGATCCGAGCAAGGGGCGCATTACGCAATACGAGCAGGCGCACCTCGAAGAACTCGGCCTGATCAAGTTCGATTTCCTGGGCCTCTCCAACCTGACCATCCTGGACAACACGCTCAAGTTCATCAAGCAGTCGCGAGGCGAGGACGTGGTGCTGGAAAAGATCCCGCTCGACCCGGTACCGGGCGATGACGGGCAGAATGCCAGGCGAAAGGCCGCCTTCGACCTGCTGGCGAGCGGTGAGACGACGGGCATCTTCCAGCTCGAGGGCGCGAAGATGACCGAGTACATCAAACAGCTCAAGCCCACATGTGTCGAGGATGTGATGGCTATGATCGCGCTTTATCGTCCCGGCCCGATGGATAGCATTCCCGATTTCATCGATGCCAAGCATGGGCGCAAGAAAGTCACCTACCTCGACCCGCGCCTGGCCGAATGGCTGAACGAGTCTTACGGCATCATTGTGTACCAGGACCAGGTGCTATTCATTACCGTTGGCCTGGCCGGTTTCTCGTGGGGCAAGGCCAACAAGTTCCGCAAAGCCCTCAGCAAAAAGAAAAAGGACGAGGTTGAAGGCTACAAGGAAGACTTTGTCAAGGGCTGTGTCAAGAACGGCGTGAAACAGGAGGTGGCCGAGCAGTTGTTCACGCTGATCGAGCCTTTCGGCGGCTATGGCTTCAACAAGGCGCACGCCGCGAGCTACGCCGTCGTCGCCTTTTACACCGCCTACCTGAAGGCCAATTACACGGCAGAGTTTATGGCTGCGACCATGACCACCGAGGCTTCGGACGCCAAAAAGATCGCTAACGCCATTGCCGAGTGCAAACGCATGGGCGTCGAGGTACTAGGCCCCGATGTCAATAAGAGCGAAAGTGGCTTCACCGTTGAAGGTGGCGGAGTGCGCTTTGGACTATTGGCCATCAAAGGCATCGGTGAAGGGCCAACGAATGAGATCGTGCGGGTGCGCAAAGAGGGCGGGCCATTCAAGTCGCTGGCCGATTTCTGTACGCGGGTTGACCCCAAGCTGGTTGGCAAGAGCGCCATCGAGACGCTGATCAAAGCCGGGGCCATGGACTCGCTGGGGAAACGCCACCAGTTGCTCGAATCGGTCGATACTGCTATGAAGTGGGGCAAGAACTTGCGGACTGCCCAGGAGCGCGGCCTGGTGAGCCTCTTTGGCGATATGGAGGAAGCAGCAGATGCTTTCGAATTCACGCTCAAGACCGGCGCACAGGAAATCCCGCGCAAACTGCTGCTGGCCTGGGAGAAAGAACTGATCGGTGTGTATATCTCGAAACATCCCCTGACCTATCTCAGCGACCTCCTCAAGGAGAAAGTAACGCATACAACAGCACAGATCAGCGAAGAGCTTGACAGGCAGAAGGTTGTGGTAGGCGGCACGATCAAAGAAGCTCGACGCATCACGACCAAGAAGGGTGATACAATGTGCGTGGTGCAGTTGGAAGACATGTATGGCTCGATCAGTGTGACGGTTTTCCCCCGCGTCTATGAAGAGACGGCAGAGCTATGGGTTGAAGATGCCGTGGTGATCGTGAGCGGCGAGGTGCAGGTACGCCGCGACGAGCCAGGTATCCTCTGTAATAGCGTTTCACCACTAAAGGCTGTGGATGAAGAGATGGATCGCAAGCAATATCATGTCTGGCTTACGGTTCGTGCCAGCGGCAGCGACGAACGGGCCATCTCAGACGATAAAATGCGCGTTCAGGATATCTACAACTGCATTCGTGACCGGGCAGGGCGCGATCATTACGATATTGTGGTTGTCAACGGTGAATGGCAGGTTCTCTTGACGCCGAGCAATAATACGATGCATTATAGTTCTGAAGTACATGAAAAACTGGAAGAGATACTGGGCAAGGGCGCAGTTGAAGTAAAATTGATTGAGCAATAAAACCCCAGGCCTCGTTGATTCGTAAACATAATATAATGGTGGGAACAGGTATGATGCCTGCTCGCAGGAAAAGGCAAAACGAGTGAGTTCTGAGTATAGCGGGCCGCCGCAAGACCCGAACCGGGACGCCAGCACAAATAATCGCCGCCCAACCTCTGAATTATGGGGGCCATGGGAAGCGCGCCTCGATCCAGACGAAGATACACAGCCGCGTCCTGCTGTATCCAAACCCACTCCATCCTCGCCTCCTGCCGCTACAGGAAATCAGCCAGAAGGACAGGCATCGTTTCCTGCCGATCCACAATTTGTGCATCGAGAGCATGTGACGGGCGCCCTACCCTTCAGCCCATCAGATGCGCCGCTGTTCAGGCCGGCCTACTGGCCCTATCCACCCAACGCGCCAGCGCAGGGCCATTCGTTTCCCGCGCCTCCAGCGCCGCAACAGCCTCTAGGCTACCCTCCTACTCCTATGCAGTACAGGCCTGAGCCCGGTTACCAGCCTTACGCGCCAGCAGGGTATCCACAGCAGGGACAGGCCGCTCCAGATTACCGGCACTATCCCGCTCCTGCATATCCTCCGGGCTATGCTCCTCATCCAGGCCTGCCAGCTTACAATAGCTATCCGTATCCATATCCCTATGCTTATCCTTATCCTTACGTCTATCCGCCTTATGCCTGGGCGCCTCCCCGCCCAAAACGTGATGGCTACCGCCTGGGCGTTATTATTACGGCTCTCGTTTGCTCAGCCCTGGTACTGCTTGCCGGATTGGCGAGTACAGGCTTTCTTTTCCTGCTTGTTATATTGCCCCACAATACAATAACTCAGACACAATACTTCAGCAGCCTGATGACGTTCACAGGCTTTGCGCTGGCAGGCCTCGTTGGTGGTGCCTTCAGCCTCTACCACTCCATTCGTGGTTTGATTAACAAGCCTTCGGCCAGCTTTAAGTTGCCCTGGTTCTGGATTTTCGTTGTGCTCTACCTCGTCGTCGTTGTGGTTGGCTATATCTTGCAGGTGAAAGGCTTTGCGGTAACCTATCCCGCTCTCACCATCTTCCTGATAATCCTGGCAGCGATCTTCCCTGCGCTCGCGCTGCTGGCATTTGGCGTGCGGCGACTGCGTTTCCCTTCCTGGCCGACGACATGGCGGCGTTTCACCCTGGCCTTGACCAGTGGAGCTACACTGGGCATTGGCCTGGCGCTGATCCTGGAACTGGCTGCCCTTCTCGTGATTGTGCGCACGCAGGGTGTGCTCAATTTCCAGCAATGCTTTGATAACCCCAGCGCGCCGGGCTGCGGCAGCTTTTCGACATTCGATGTCATTTTGCTTATTGTAGGTATTGTGGGGCCGCTGGTCGAGGAAACGGTCAAGCCGCTGGGAGTAGCGTTCTTTATTGGGCGGATGCGCGGCGCAGCAGAAGCGTTTGTGCTGGGCCTGGGTGCTGGAATCGGCTTTGCCCTGGTCGAGACGGTGGGCTACATCGGTTCGGGCTATCAAGATTGGCTGAGCGTGGCATTGGAACGAACAGCGGCGGGCCTTTTGCATGGCTTCGGCACAGCTATGGTTGCCCTCGGCTGGTACTACCTGATACATGCAAAGTCTCAGCGCCTGCTAAAAGCTTTTGGCTGCTGGGCCTATGCCGTCTTCCAGCATTTCGTGTGGAACACGACAGCCGTACTGGCGTTTTTGCCTGCCCCTTATGGGCCAGCATTGAACAACTGGAGCCTCAATCTCGGCTTCGTCGCGCTGCCCTTGCTTGAGATTGCCAATATCATTGAAGCCATCCTCATCCTGGTGTTCTTTATCTATATGACCGGAAGATTGAAGAAAATGAGGCTCTCTTCTCCGCCGGCGCCTTCCGATGGGCACAAGGAGGAATCGATCCCTAAGCAACAGGCCGTTGCGAGAGTATGATGAATGCGCCAGGGCGATGCTGTGATACAGTTCATTGCAACTGCTATGCCTCCATGTTATACTTCTTTTGAAGGGTGAGGGCAAAAGAGATATGTCAAAATTACTTATCGAGTTTCATTGCATCCTCTAAGGTATCGTGAAACACGGTTTTTTGAAATATATGGGAAATACGTCTTACCTACTAGAGGATAGTAGATAGTTAGCCAGAACGAACTGATGAGAGAGCAGCACGGCCCCATAAAAGAGCAATATAGCCCATTCTCTAATGGCGAAGGGCAAAGCAACCTTTCCTTTCGCAACTATGAACTGGTGCGGCGGATCGATGCAGGTGGTATGGGTGAGGTCTACCTGGCACGGCAGCGCACAGCCTTTGGACGCCTGGTAGCCATCAAAATTATGCGCCCCGATCTCGTGCATGATAGAATTGCGCGCCAGCGCTTTCTACGCGAAGCTGAAGTGCATGCCAACCTCCTGCACGAGCACATTCCTCCGCTCATCGAGTTTGATCAGGAGCAGGGCCAGTTGTTCTTTGTTACCCAATACATCGCAGGTGGAACGCTGGCACGCCGCCTGCAAGCTGGCCCATTGCCACTGCAAGAGGTGTACCAGCTCTTTACCGCGCTGCTCAGAGCTGTTGGCTACATTCACCGGCATGGAGTCGTGCATCGTGACCTCAAACCCAGCAATATTCTCCTAGATGAAGAGATGGATCCAGGCCAGGTCTATGTGCGCCTGATTGATTTTGGCATTGCCAGCGATATCGGCACGGCAGCCAGTCCACGGCTCACACAGGCCGGTACTGAAATGGGCACCGTTGCCTATATGGCGCCGGAGCGGCTATCCGGCGTCTCTGCCCCCAGCAATGATATTTATTCTCTCGGTATCATTCTCTACCAGATGCTGACAGGCCAGCTTCCCTCCTCTGATTGGCACGTTACCCTGCCGCCGCCACTGGAGTACGTGATCAATCGCTGCATCGCACCCGATCCAGAAGCGCGTTTTGCCACTGCCGAAGAGGTTCTGGCGGCCTTTGAATATGCTTACAAATATCTCAATACCCCACAGGCTCAGGCCCAGCTCCAATCCCAACTGCAGCCGCAGTCGCGGAGGGCCCCGCAGCCTACGCCATCTGTGCCCGTGTCTGTCCCCGGTGCCGTCCATGGCGTTGCCCCCACTCCTGTTCGCACAAACACATCACGTGCGAGCACTGATGCTGGGAGCGACTTGAAGCAGGAAGTCAAAGTGCTGCAACGTACAGACAATATCCCGGTGGCTGCGCCTCATCCCCAGCAGCGAGCAGGGTTTGCTGCAGAAGATTATGCGTCTCCAACCGTGCAAATCGGGCCTTCATCTACGTCTACGCCTACACAGCAGATCTCCGGCCTTGATTCCGCTTCTAGCGGCAAGCCGCCTCGTACCACGAAGGGATCCAAAAATCCGCTCTATGCCATCATGGCGCTGCTCATTGCCTTTATCCTGCTGGCAATGGCCGGGATCGGCATCTATGAGTTCCAAGCAAGAGGAATAGTCTCGGCGAGCATCAATTTTGCTCCCCAGGTACACGCCATCAAGCAGGTGTTCCACATCAAGGGAAGCACAAGCCAATCTAGCATTAATGTGAATACGCAAACCATTCCAGTGAGGATATTGAACAGTACAAAAAGTGGATCCCAGACCGGAGAAACTACCGGCCAGGAATGCCTCATTCCGCCCTTTTTTGATTGCCAGCAAGTCGTGTCATCCTCTGATGTCGATAACCTCTCATCACAGTTGAGACAGAACCTCAACAAGGAAATTAGCCAGGACTTACAGCAGCAGTTCCAGGCAAAGAATGGCACCCAGGTAGGTACGATGCAGTTCATCGATGCTGCGGCAGTAGCCAACCCGCCTGTCGGGACTGTGAGCAAGACGGTAACGGTCACGATCAACGGGCAGCAGGGGAAAATGGCCTACTTCTCGAATAGCGATGCCCAGGCGCTGGCGCGTCTTTTATTGAGCCAGCAGGCGCAAAAGCTGGGGCCAGCCTACCAGTTGGTGAGTTCAACTGTCCAGGTTGGCGAGCCAGCTACTCAGGGAGTAGACAGCGATGGGGAAGTGTTGATCGCTATTGCCGCCGCCGGCGTGGCCGAATATCACTTCCCGGCATCACAGCTTCAAAGTATAGCCAGCGGGGTAAAGCATATGAAGCAGGCGACTGCAATCGCTTATATTAAGCGGCAGCCTGGCGTGGACGCAAGTACAGTGAGCGTTCGCCTCTCCTTCGGCGACACGCTGCCGGCGAACGCGCAGTTCATCAAGATTATTCCTCTCGCCCCAGCCGACCTACCATCGATCACGCTCCCGCAAGTCACACCTGCCGCAACCACCACGCCTTCTCCAGAAAGCGATTAGCAAGTGTTATAATACATAACAATAAAAATTGGATGGTCAATCTAGACAGAAGAGAAACCATGTCCAGCAACGATACCATAACCTCCGCCGATCAGACCCTGCATCTCCCTGATGGAAGGACGCTCGCCTACGCGATATATGGCCGGGAGGGAGGAAAACCTCTCTTCTATTTTCATGGCCATCCCGGCGCACGCGTTGAGGCGGCTGGCCTCGCGGGGCCAATCGGGGAAGCAGGGGTGCAACTCATCGCCATAGACCGGCCTGGCATGGGGCTATCCAGTTTCCAGCCGGGCCGCCGCTTGCTTGACTGGCCTGCCGATGTGGTGGCGGTCGCCGATCACTTGCACCTCGACCGCTTCGCCGTCTTCGGCGCATCCGGTGGTGGTCCATATGCCCTGGCGTGCGCGTATCGCATACCCGATCGACTGACAGCCTGTGGCGTTGCTTGCGGGATCGGGCCGCTGGATCTCGGCACCGCCGGGATGATGCGCAACTACCGGCTCGCCCTGTTCCTCGCCTTGCGGTTTCCCTGGCTGCTGACTCCTCTGCTGTGGGCTTTTGGACTGCCCTACCGCAATGAAGATACGGCCAGAAAAGCCATAGTGAAGAGCGCACAGCATATGAGCGAGCCAGACCGGCTCTCGCTGCTTGTCCCGGAGGTCAGCGCGGCAGTGGCTGCATCCACCATGGAAGCATTTCGCCAGGGCACGAGAGGCGTGATCTACGAGGCCTCCCTCTATGCGCGTCCCTGGGGGTTCCGGCTGGAGGATATTGCCTGCCCCAGGATATTCCTCTGGCATGGAGGACGCGATCGCATCGTGCCGGTCGCCATGGGACGAGCGGTTGCCGCCAGGCTAGCACACTGCCAGGCCACCTTCTATCCCGATGAAGGGCATTTCTCCGTCCTTGTCAACCACATCAGCGAGATGATATCAACCCTGATCGCCAACTCTTGACAGAACGCATCCTATCGTGTACTGTTTCTCTCATCAAAAAGAAAAAATGCAATATACAGAATAGCAAGGATGCGAGGAAAGTAGGGATACACAGCGATTGCAGAGAGCTGGCGGCTGGTGCGAGCCACCATCGCGTGTTTCTCGAAGCTCCCTTGCGAGCTGCGGCGGTGAAACATTTTCCCTCAATTCAATAGGGAAAGCGAAAGTAGCCTCCGCCGGGAACTCCCGTTACAGGGTGCGGGTGTGTTTGCACCCAGAGAGGCCGCTATTGTGAGATGGCGGTGAAACAAGGTGGTACCGCGAAAGTGGGCTTGTGCGTCCTTTTCGCCCTTGCCGGGGCGGAGGACGTATTTTTTTGTCCTCCGCAAATTGAAATTGAAACATGTAGACCTCTGATTTTGAAGTTTGAGGGCCAAGATCGGTCAAACCGGTCTGGGACATGTCATGTTGAGCGAGTGCAGCCCAGCCCTGAGCGCGTGAAGGGGAAAGATCTCAGTCGATCGGCAGCGGATGTTTCGCTGCGCTCAACATGATATGTCCAGACTTGGCAGCGGATGTTTCGCTGCGCTCAGGATGACATCCCATAGGGTCCTTAAAAAGGGATTTTCATTATCGGGGGAGAGCGAAGCGAGGGCCAATTATGACCGAAGAAATGATCCAGGCGCGACCACCAGTTTACGACTTCCAGGCAATCGAGGCCAAATGGCGGGCAAGATGGGAAGAGCAAAAACTCTACCAGGTGGATCTGCAGAATGCCCGGCATCCATACTACAACCTGATGATGTTCCCCTATCCCTCGGCTGAAGGGCTGCACGTCGGCAACGTGTACGCTTTCGTAGGTTCAGATATTCATGGGCGCTGGAAGGCCATGCAGGGATATGATGTCTTTGAACCGATTGGCTTTGATGCCTTTGGTATTCACAGTGAAAATTTCGCAATCAAAAAAGGCATCCATCCCCGCATCCTCACAGCGCTCAACGTCTCGCGTTTCCGTGAAGAGCAGTTGAAACGCATTGGCAACCGTTTCGACTGGTCGCACGAAGTGCAGACGACAGATCCTGGCTACTATCGCTGGACGCAATGGATTTTCCTGCAATTGTTCAAGCATGGCCTGGCGGAACGCAAAGCTGCGCCTGTGAACTGGTGCCCCAGAGACAAGACGGTGCTGGCCGACGAGCAGGTCATCAACGGGCGTTGCGAACGCTGCGGCAACATGGTAGAGCAGCGCTGGCTGGAGCAATGGTTCCTCAAAATAACTGCTTACGCGCAGAAGCTCCTCGATAACCTGGATCAACTCGACTGGTCTGAGCGCGTGAAGACAGCCCAGCGCAACTGGATCGGCCGCTCGGAAGAAGAGGAGCCTGGAACTGGCAGGAAGATCGTCACGTACCACCTGCGCGACTGGCTGATCAGCCGGCAGCGGTACTGGGGTCCGCCCATCCCGATCATCTATTGCCAGGTGCATGGAGCTGTGCCTGTCCCCGAAGACCAGTTGCCGGTGCTGCTACCGGAGATTGAGGACTGGGCGCCAACAGGCACCGGCTCATCTCCCCTGGCAATAATCGAGAGCTTCGTCAATACCACCTGCCCAATCTGTGGGCTGCCGGCGCGGCGAGAAACCGACGTGAGCGACAATTTCCTCGATTCGGCATGGTACTACCTGCGCTACCCGTCCAGCCATGATGATACGCAGCCCTGGGACCCGGCGCTCACGCGCAAGTGGCTTCCCGTAGATATGTATACTGCTGGGCCGGAGCATAGCGTGCTGCATCTCATGTATACTCGCTTTATCAGCATGGCGCTGCACGATCTGGGCTACCTGGATTTCGAGGAACCGTTCAAGCATTTGCGCGCGCATGGCATGATTACAAAGGATGGCGCCAAAATGTCCAAGTCGCGTGGGAACGTGATCAATCCCGATGAATACCTTGCACACTTAGGGACTGATGTATTGCGCGTCTACCTGATGTTCATGGGGCCATATGAGATTGGCGGCGACTTCAGCGATCGCGGCATTGGCGGCATTGTGCGCTTCCTGGATCGTACCTGGCGGCTGGTTACGCAACATGCTGCCAATGTAGTGGCAGGTGCTGTGCAAGGAGAAGCCAGGCGCGCAATGCACCTGACGATCAAGCGGGTCACCGAGGACATCGCGGCCTTGAAATATAACACGGCCCTTGCGGCACTGATGGAGTACCTGCATACGCTGGAAGACCAGCAGGAAGTCAGGCGCGACGAACTGCAAACGCTGTTGCTCTTGCTGGCTCCATTTGCCCCGTTTCTCACAGAAGAGCTGTGGGAGCGTCTCGGCAACAGCGGCTCCATTCATACTGCTCGCTGGCCAGAGGCTGATCTGGAGGCCATCCGCTCGGAGACGATGACTATCATCGTTCAGGTCAACGGGCGCCTGCGCGATCAACTCGAGGTGGCACAAGATCTGCCTGAAGAGGAGATCAAGCAACTGGCGCTGGCGAGCGAGAAAGCCCGGCGCTTCATAGCCGGGCAGCCTATACGTAAAGTGATCTATGTTCCTAAACGCCTGGTCAATGTCGTTACTGGATGATAGGCGTTAAGAAGCATTCAAAGATGAAACAAAAGAGAGGAGCAGGGGGGAGAACTCCTCTCTCGTTCACTAGTGCTCTGTTAGCCTTAAACAAATGATTGGTAAGATGCTCTGGCATCCCTTGTGGGAGCCAAGGTTCTCGCCCATCAAATGAACCCTAACAAAGCACTATGGCACGGTAGACTCGATTGGTCTAGACACCAAGCAAGGCGAGTATCTCATTCAGCAGGGTGACGATCTGCTGCAGGGTTGTCGCACCTGCCAGTTGGCAAAGCAGACCTCCTAGGAGTGTACCTGGCTGAGCGGTGACGGTAATCGTGATTTGACTAACGTCAACAACCAGGCCTAAGACATCGAGATGAATTGGCCCGACGACCAGTGTAAGGATGCTACATGATGGGTCCAGCGTGGGAACTGCCATGGTGACTGGCTTATCCTTGATCGTAGCGATCACCTGTCCTGCCTTGTTTTTCAGTGTCCCGCTGAGTGTCCCTAGTGCAACCAAAGTATTATTCTGGTCAGCAAATTGTGTGACATTTAATGTACCACTAAATGTCCCGACAGTTTGCCCTGCCCTATTGGTAACTGTTCCACTTACAGGAATACTCGTGAATGGGTTGGTAGCTGTGCTGGTCCTATTCGCAGTATTGGTATGCGAAGTGGCACCCGCTGCACTTAATGGCAGCAGTAGTGCTACACCTAAAAGCACTGCAAAAAGTGGTATCGCGAGGAGATGGATTCTCTTCATATTTTTCCCTTTCTTTAGAAGCGAACTACTCCCCCTCTTTACAAACTAAGGCATTGCATCCACCATGCCTCTTTTGGCACGTTCGTCCCAGAATTTCGTATACACAAGAACGATTCTCTTCTTATTGATATATGCATCAGTAAGCATATATTTGATGAGTTTATATCTATAATAATTTGGCTTGAGAACGAAATATATACTGCTCAGCCTGAATAGCTGGTCGAGATAGGAGACACTTAACCATTTTGAGACAAGATTAGAAGATGATGAATCTTTTCTTAAAAGTAGAGAAACATGAGAGGAGAATAGCCTTTACCAGATGTAGAAGGGGTGGAAATTTAAGGCCTCACGAGGCAGTTTATGGCATACTGCCGCGTAAGCGCGCGGCCTCGGCTTCAGCCTGGCGGGCTTCTTTGGAACGGCGGAGGCGTTTGAGCGCTTCGGCTTTGCGCAGCCAGTTATCGGGATCGTTGGGGGAGAGAAGAATAGCCTGCTCGGCAGCCTCGAGCGCCTCTTTATCGCGTTTGAGTTGCCTGAGCACAAGGGATTTGTTGTGCCAGGCTGAAGCCATCTGTGGATTGAGTTGCAAAGCGCGCTCATAGGCTGCCAGCGCCTGCGTGTAGCTCCCGAGGTGATAGTAGGCATTGCCTTTGCCATTCCAGGCCTGAGCGAAGTTCGGGTTGATATTCAAAGCCTGCTCATAGGCGTTCAGGCCTTCCATATAGCGCCCAAGCTGGCAGAGCACGCCCGCTTTGCCATTCCATGCCGAGGCCAGGCGCGGGTCATAGCGCAGGGCCTGGTCAAAGGAATTGAGAGCCGCAAGGTATTCTTCCATATCGCTCAGCACATTTCCACGCCTGCCCCAGGCTTTCGCGTAGCGGGAATCGGCGCGAATGGCCTTATCGAACATCTCGAGCGCGCGCCGGGATTTCTGCTGGGCGTAGAGTACATTACCCATGCCATAGAGGGCAGGTGCGTAGTTTTTATCGAGGTCAAGCGCCTTCTGGAAAGCCTGCTGCGCCTCCTTCAAATCCCCCAACTCGTAGAGTACAGAACCTTTGCCACTCCATGCCGAGACGAGCGCGGGATTGTAGTTACAGGCCTGCTCATAGGCATCGAGGGCTTCCTGCAAGCGGCCCATCTCGTGCAGCACACTGGCCTTGCCGCTCCAGGAGGTAGCAATCGCCGGGTCATAGGTCAGAGCCTGGTCGAAGGCGTAGAGGGCATCTTGATAGCGCCTGAGCTGCCTGAGCACCAATCCCTTATTATTCCAGGCCTGCGCCATGTGGGGATCGAGGCGCAAGGCGGTATCAAAGGCATTGAGAGCCTCGGTGGAGCGGCCAAGAGCATTGAGCACCGCGCCTTTGCCGTTCCAGGCAGAGGCATTGTTAGGGTCTAAGCGCAAAGCACGTTCAAAAGCTGCCAGGGCCTCCTGGTTGCGATGCATGTTGCTGAGCGCAGTTCCTTTGCCATTCCATGAAGTAACCAGCGATGGATCGAGCTGCAGCGCGCGCTCAAAAGAATTGAGGGCCTCGGTATGTTTCCCGAGGAGGCCTTGCGTTAAGCCGCGCCCCTGCCAGCCGAGGGGATTGGTATTGTTGATCTGCAAGGCCTGGGTATAGACTTGCTCCGCCTCGCGCAGGCGCTTCTGGGCATAGAGGTTATGGGCTTCTTCAAGCAAGAGATCGGTGCCAGATGGCACTCGCGCATGAGTAGCAGTCGTTGTTGGAGCCCTGGACATAGTGCTCGTGCCAAGTGTATAGATGCTCGATGTATCAAGCCCGGCTCGAATAGCATGCAGGGTTTGCAACACTTCCTCTGCTGAGGCCGGGCGGCGTGAAGCGTCCATCTCCAGCATTTTTTGCAGCAGCGCTTCAAGAGCAGGAGGAACGGCGGGATTCACTTGCGAGGCCGGCCTGAAAAAGAACGGCTGCTCGCTCGGATCGATGCCCGTCAGCAGGCAGTGGAGCAGGGCGCCAAGGCTATAGATATCGGAGCGCGGCGTGCTCTGCGCTTTCCCATATTGCTCGGGAGCGGCAAAGCCTGGCGAACCGAGCGCGACGGTATCATGAGATTGACCAGGTTTAAAGAGGCGGGCAATGCCGAAATCAATCAAGTACAGGCGCCCGTTCTTTTTGTTGATCATGACATTGGAGGGTTTAAGGTCACGAAAAATAACGGGCGGCTGCTGGTTGTGGAGGTAGCTCAATACATCGCAGAGCTGCTCTGCCCAGTCCAGCACCTGGTCCACAGGCAAGGGGCCACCCCCGGCATGCACCAGGTAATCTTCCAGCGTCTCGCCCTCAATAAATTCCATTACCAGATAGGTGCGGTCATTTTCGGTGAAGTGGTCGTAAATGCCCGGCAAGTTGGGATGGTCAAGCTTCGCCAGCAGCGACGCCTCTCGATCAAACGCGGCCTCGGCCTCGGCGACGCGAGCAGGGGGTAAGGCCGCCTTGCTCATCTCTTTGATGGCTACTACACGGTCGGCAAGGCGCGTATCGGTGGCTTTATAAACGGCACCCATGCCACCCTGGCCAATAAGGCTCACTAATTGATAGCGATCGCTGAGCAGGGTATGTTCTGGCAGCGTGCCCGTGATATTGGTAACTGGGAGCGGTGTAGCACAATGCTGGCAAAATCGTGCTGTGGGCGGGTTGGCCGCCCCACACTCTTCACAATACACTTCCTGCGTCGTCATAAAATGTTCTACTTCTCTGCTGATCTTTTGTTGCATCACATATATGATAACATATCAGCGTTCTGGAAAATTGCGCCAGAGCTGCAACCATTCTTCAATACTTAACGTTTCAGCGCGGCGCCTGGCATCAATATGAGCAGTAGCAAGCCAGGCGCGTACATCCTCGTCCTTAAAGTGAAGCCCGTGAGCAAGCGCGTTGTGCAGTTGCTTGCGGCGCGCGGAGAACCCGGCCTGTACAATGCGAAAAAATTGCGCCCGCTCTTCTTGCGATAGCGGTGCCTCTGGATGCACGTCAATGCGCAAGATGGCAGAATCAACATTGGGCGCCGGGTAAAAAGCTCCTGCCGGCACACGGCTAATAATGCGAGGACGCCCGTAAAACTGGACGCTTATAGCAAGCAAGCTGAGATCGCCGGGGCCTGCCACGATGCGTTGCGCTACTTCCAACTGCACCATCACCACAACGAGACGCGGTGGATTCGCACTCTCCAAGAAATGGCGGAACGTTGGCGCCGTGATATAGTATGGCAGGTTCGCCACCAGCTTGTAGGGGGTATCTGCAAAAATCTCTAGCGGGTCAAGAAAGAGCAGGTTGCCGGCAATTACCTCGACATTCGGATACGAGCGAGTTGTTTCTGCCAGCAAGGCCAGCATATCGCGCTCGAGTTCCACCGCCACGACTCGCCTGGCCCGCTTTGCCAGCTCGCGTGTCAGCACACCGGTTCCCGCGCCGACCTCGAGCACATGGTCAGCCGGACCAATCTCAGCCGCTTCAATGATGTTGCGCAGCACTGCACGATCAATCAAGAAATGCTGCCCGAATGATTTCTGAGGATGCATGCCGCGGGCGGAGAGAAGGTTGCGTAACACGCGTATATTCGTCAGATCAATGTCTCTATCCCCAGGCATACTTCTTGCAGAAGGTCTTTTCCTCTTGTCCATCGCTCCGGCACCTGCTTATCAAACCTTCACTTCTACTAATATTACGTCGAACGGAGAAAGGAGTTATATCAAATCCTTTGAAAAAGTGATTCTTTGGGGGCACCCCAGGCCCCGTCAGGGGGCTAGCCGCCCCCTGAACCCCCGCTCTTTTCGGTCACTATTCAACAGGATTTGATATTCCAACTCCGATATTCCAGCTTGCTGGCGGTGAAACCAGAGGGAAGGATCAAGCGTTATATACGAGTAGGGTATCGTTGTCTTCGCTGTGTCAATTCACCAATTTTACCCATCACTTCTTTACAAAAAGGTATCAGAAGACACTGCATGGTATGATAGATATAAGGAGTATGGTTATCTCTTAGAGAGGACACAACAGTTTAATGGATGGCTATATCGATAATGAGCAGCTTCCTGAAGTATCTGCTTCTACCTCGCCGGAGGATGATAACACAGACGGAACAAATGGCCATATCCAGGTTGCAAGCGCGGCAGAGTCTGCTGTTCGCCCTGCGCCTGTGCCTGTAAAGGAAGCCCCTTTACCTGAATCGAAACTTATCGCTCTGCGGCGCATCCGTGTGAACCGCCTTATCATACGCAAGCACTTTCACCAGCGCTATGATCGCGATCTCGCGCCGCGCATTGTGCTGATCTCTGCTATCGCGTTAATTGTTTTATTTTCTCTTCTATCTTCAGGGGCTGGGGCAGCGTATGCTTATTACCAGTCGCAATTGCCGCTGTTGAATAATATTGCGAGCAATTCGCTCTTCCAGTCAACGCGCATCTATGACCGTAACGGCAAGTTACTTGATCTCCTCTACAATCACCAAAATGGCTATGGACGGCGTACCTACGTCAATTATGCGCAAATCTCGCCTTTGCTCATCAATGCCACAGTAGCGGCAGAAGACCATAGCTTCTGGACGAATCAGGGAGTGGATATCCAGGGCATCCTGCGCGCAGCCTACACCGACTTGATCTACCGCGCTCCTGTCGAAGGCGCCAGCACCGTCACGCAACAGTTGATCAAGAATCAACTCTTTGCGGGGGATGAGCGTACCCTTCCTCTCAAGGGAGAAGAGGCTATACTGGCTTATGGCCTGACCCAGCAATACCCGAAGTGGAAGATCATGGAAATGTATCTGAATACGGTTTACTATGGAGACCTGAACTACGGAGCGGAGGCGGCAGCGCAAGATTACTTCAACCTGCAGCCAAAATGCACGAAAACGTCCTGCACTCCTGCCATAGCTCAGCTTGACCTGGCACAGGCTTCCATGCTGGCAGGCTTACCACAAAGCCCATCTTATTATAACCCGATTATGAATAAATCCGCCGCTCTTGCCCGCCAGCAATACGTCTTGCAATCGATGGTTGATCTGGGCATGATAACCCCAGTTCAGGCAAGGCAGGCCGCCCAGGAGATGGCAAATTTTACCTTTAAGTCGTATTCCAGTATGCAGGGTATTCAGGCTCCTCATTTTGTCGAATATGTGGTTGATCAGGTACTTGTGCCGCTGCTGGGAGCGCAGAATCTGCTCAATGGAGGGTACAACATCTACACCACCCTCGACCTGAACCTGGAGAAAAAGGTTGAGCAAATCGTCTATAACAACCTTTACAGGATGCAGTGCAATAACTACCTGGGCTGCTTCGGGCCGTTGAATTCGGTGAATAATGTCAACAATGCTGCCGTTGTAGTGATGAGTCCAACCACCGGAGAAATTCTGGCTATGGATGGCAGCGCGAACTACAATGACAATCGCCCGCAGGTGCAGGGTCAATATAATGCTGCGCTGGCGCTACGCCAGCCCGGTTCATCCTTCAAGCCCATTGTCTATTCCACAACCTTCGAGATGGGCTGGTATCCTGCAATGATTGTGCCGAACCACAAAACGACCTATCCCAGCAGCGGGCCACCCTACTATACACCGAACAACTACGGCAATGTTTTCCTTTCGGGCTTCCCGATGACGATTCGCAATGCCCTGGCAAACTCTATCAATATTCCTGCCATCGATGCGATTGAGTATGCCGGCATTCCCAATGTCCTTACTATGGCAGGTCGCCTGGGACTGAGCGAGATAGCGAACCTGCCGCTCAGCGCGCTTGGCCCATCGATGGCTATTGGCACGAAAGAGGTCTCCCTGCTGCACCTGACCTCAGCCTATGCTACCTTTGCCAACCAGGGGGTGCGCGTGCCGCCAGTCTCTATCCTGGAGATCACCGATAGCCAGGGCCATCCCCTCTATAGCTATGATGCGGCCCATCCTCATGGTATACGGGCGATGGGGGCCGATGTCGCCTTCCTGATGAACAGTATCCTGTCCGATAAGGCTGCACGCTATCACGAGTTCGCTCCGGGCAACCCGCTGGAGGAAGATTTCCCGGTCGCGGCAAAGACCGGCACAACTGACAGTTTCCGTGATAACTGGACGCTGGGCTATACTCCTTACCTCACTGTGGGTGTCTGGGCAGGCAACAGTGATAATAGTATAATGTATAATGTGATCGGTATCACCGGTGCCGGCTTTATCTGGCACGATGTCATGGCCTACGCCACCAGCCTGTACAACTTCCCTCCCAATGACTTTGTCAGGCCGCCCGATGTGCATGCTGGCACCGTTTCGGCCTACACAGGCCTGCTTCCGCATCCAGGAGAGCCGACCGTGACCGACTGGTTTATCGATGGCACAATGCCTACCATCTATGGCAGCAACTACGCAACCTCCTGTGTCAGGAATTGCCGCCCGCAGCCGGAGCCCTAATTTGACGATCAAAATTTGTGGGTGTACTGTAGGTTCCCGATTATGATTTTTAACAACCAGGATCGGGAATGGTTTGTCATCCTGAGCCCGTTCGCTTCGCTCAGGGTAAACTCCGCGAAGGATCTCCAGCGATGGGCAGCGGATGTTTCCCCTTCGCTGCGCTCAGGGCTGGGCTGCACTCGCTCAACATGACATGTCCCACCCCGCTTTTGCCGATCTTGAATGGTAAAATTCATTATCGGCCCGTAGGTTCCCGATTGATCATGGAACCCGATGTATCGCGCCCTTGCATAACATCAATGAATTCTTGAAAGGTCATTACATGAGCATTTCTGGACAGGATGCCAGCAACCAGCAGGCACCACAGAACCATACAACTCAGACAAGTACAACGGGCGAAGCCTCTTCGTCTGCATTGCAACAGCCTGCCGATCAGGCTCAGCATGAAGCAGAGACACGCGAAATGGCATTTCGCCCCCTGACACGCAGCGAACGCCGCAATATCTGGCTAAAAGAATACGGTGAGCAGGATTTCGCCTTGCAGATGTGGACAAGGCTGGTAGAACAGCAAGATCTGGAAATCGAGATGATGCTCCAGATGCATGGCCTGCTCATCTTTGGAGTGATGGTTAGCACTGCCCGCTACGCCCAGTTCTATATCGATCTGAACGAGGAACTCCACAGAGAACACGACCCCGACACGGCGGATGCGCTGCACGAATACTATGCGGCCCTCGTTCCGCCCCCCGATCAACCGGAGATCGGGCCGGAAGGCCTGCCTGTCGTCTATCGTTACGTCCATATGCGCGACGTGACCATTATGAGCGGCGGCCACAGGATTAAGGTTCCCTACTGGCGCGGCAAGCTTGCAGAGGTGGACGCCTTTGTCGTCGGGGCCACACCGGGAGAGTGAACCGGCGTAACCCATTAGGACAGGGACAAGCCCTGTCCCTACCGTAGACCTTGCCGATCACTAGACCAACGAGCTGATCTGGTGGGCATTAGGACAGGGACAAGCCCTGTCCCTACCATAGACAGTGAGAGAATATCCTCTGCTGTGGCGTAATACGTAATGATCTGTTGCGCTCATAAAACGAGGGAAGCATGGCTCACTCGGCAGAACAACCACCCGCGTCCTCGCGCCATAGCGGTTCGGGAATACATGCCCTACCAATAACATTAGCTCTCTGGCAACTGCGCCAGACGTGGCGCCTGCTCCTTGTTACCGGCCTGGGTGTAATTGCTGCCGTGATCGTCATCTGCGCCGTACCCCTGTATTCCCAGATATCCGAGACCGCCGAGTTGCAGAACGCGCTCAAC
This sequence comes from Chloroflexota bacterium, assembly GCA_902812455.1. The sequence continues at coordinate 21,683 of CADDZH010000057.1, forward strand.
GCAGATTCCGCAACCACTAATTATCTGCTTGTGCAGAGTAGCGCCCAGCAGATCTTGCCTCTCGATATCCAGCGTATGCAGGATAGCCTCAACAAGGAGTTTCAGAATAAGCTGGGCCCTTTCCTCAAAGGACCGGTACAATTCTCTACTGAGATAGACAATCTCTATATTTTCACACGGCACCTGGGGCCTAAGAATCAGGTCTCATACTCTCCAACCGGAAACCTGATAAACATTATCGGAGACTCATTATCGCAGGCAGCGCCTCACCTCGATCTTCTCCAGGGGCGGCTCCCACAAGCCAATAACAATGCGCTTGAAATTGCCATTATGCCGGGCACGGCCAGAAGTCTTGGTTTGAAGCCAGGCTCCGTGATCGCTGTACAGATCGCGTTCGACGATCAAACGGGACAACAAATTGTAGCTCCCTACCTTGATCTACTCGTAGTGGGCATTTTCCAACCCAGGTCTGACCCCTTCTGGCACGACCAGGACTTTGACTGCAGCCGAATCAGCCCCCGTAATGGGCTTTGTGGCGCGCTTGTTTCCAACGATGCTTTTATCAATGCGCTGGATCAGCTTAGCTCTACTGTTTCCGGCCGGCCCTATTTTGAGACACCTCCTTCGCTGCTCTGGTACTACCAGTTGGATATCGCGCATATCAACGTCGAGAATCTCTCAACGGTACAGGCAGGATTGAACCGTATCGCCGCAGATATTCCTCAGTTCAGCGATCCCCCATATATTGCGCAGACGACGCTCACTGATAGCATCTATGATGTGCTGGGCCAATACAGTAATCGCAACGAGGTGGTACAGATTCCCATTGTCAGCCTTTCGCTGCTGGTTGTGGGCCTGACCCTGTTTTTCGTGGTCACAATGACGGATATCCTGGTTGATCGTCAATCGGAGACCCTGGCTGTGTTACGCAGTCGCGGGGCGAGCCGCTTGCAGATCTTCGGCGCGCTTCTCATCCAGAACGCGGGTCTATGTCTGATTGCGCTCATTCTAGGACCCCTGGCCGCTATTCTGGTAGTGCCTGTATTTTCGCTGGCTACCCTCCCTCGCGCGGATACCGGCGCTGTTGGCGTCATCACGACAGACCCTCTGGCTACCGTCCAGGTGATCCTCGTGCCTACACTCGTCACCATTGGCGCGGCGCTGTGTACAATGGCCGTTGCTGCCGGTGGCGCAGTGCAGCATGGCATTTTGTCGCTGCGCCGTGAGTATGCTCGCTCGACCTATCGCCCGCTCTGGCAGCGCCTGAATATAGATATTGGCGCGGCGATCATTGCCCTGGTCGGATTTGGCTTCTCGATGTACGAAACCAGCCCTGGCGTGCTGGATGAGCGAGTACGAGTGCTGCTATTACCCCCGCTGACACTTGCCGGCGTTGTTTCTCTTTTAATCGGGCTTTCATTGCTGCTCCTACGAGCTTTTCCGCTCATCCTGAGTGGGGGAACAAAACTGGCGATACGTAACCGGGGCGCGACCTCTATGTTAGCCGTGGCGCAGATGGCAAGGGCACCGCGCCAATCGCTGCGCATGACCATTTTGTTGGCGTTCTCCGTGGCCTTTGCCATCTTCGCGCTCGTTTTCAATGCCTCGCAAACGCAGCGCATTCTCGATGTAGCAAACTACCAGGTGGGAGCAGACTTTAGCGGCCAGGTCTCGAGCGCGGCTAACCCGGTTACACCATCGATGTATAGCCATATTCCTGGCGTGCTTTCGGCTACCGTAGGCTATACGAGTTTCCCAACCGTGACACAAGGTGAGCAAAGCTACTCGGTGCAACTGCTGGCTGTTGATGCCGCTACCTTTGCCAATACGTTCATCTGGACAGGCCAGGATTCGGCACAGCCCATTGGCCCTCTCATGCGAAAACTTGTTGCCCAGCGAACCCAGGCTCAAAAGACAACCATCATACCGGCTATTGTTGATAGCGCCGCCTGGACGACCTTGGATCTTTCACCTGGCTCCATTTTTTCCCTCTCGGATGCTAATGGTAGCGTGAGTTGCAGGGTGGTCGCAGAGGTAGAGCGCATCCCTACTGTCAATGATAGCGCGCTGGCGACAGGAACAAATGGCTTCTCAGCTTCTGGAGGCATCCTGGTCGATTATCAAAGTTATGCCGTAGCCTCACAGAAAGTGAATGGCTATATGCCCACCCCGAACAATGTCTGGCTGAAAACTCGTAGTGATCCCTCGTCGCTGACCCGCGTGCGCAATACGCTTACCAAAGGCCCGCTGGCGCTCAGTGACCTGAACGATCGCCGGGCTATGATCGACAATATGAGCAATGACCCGCTCTATCTTGACCTGACGGGCTTACTCATTATTGGGACTATCATGGCTATCCTGCTGGCTCTAGTGGGAAACCTGGTTGCATCGTGGTTGAGCGTGCGCAATCGCCTGACCAGCTTTGCCGTGCTGCGTGCGCTGGGCACCGACCCGAAACAGCTTGCCGGTATCCTGATATGGGAACAAGGAATTGTCTACACAACGGCCTTGATCATAGGCATCATTTTTGGTATGCTGCTCTCGGCTCTGGCCCTGCCGTCGCTCGTGTTCACCAATGTTGCCGTCAGTGGCTTCAACGGCAGTATTACGAGTGGGCAATACTATATCTTGCAGGCGGTGCCACCCATCGAGATTATTATTCCTCCCTCGCTGTGGATCGTTTTTATAGCTATTATCACGATTTGTATCACGGCGCTGGGCACGATGGTGCGCGTCGTAGCACGCCCATCGGTTAGCCAGGCGCTTCGACTCAACGAAGATTAACGTTGTAGAGCAATGAATGTAAGGAGTATATATGCCTGAGCCAATAGTTATTTGCGATAATCTCGTCAAAATCTACAAGGTGGCCGATCTCGAAGTCTTCGCCTTGCAGGGCCTGGACCTCGAAGTGCTGCCTGGAGAAATGATCGCCATCGTGGGAGCCTCTGGATCGGGTAAAAGCACGCTGCTCAATATGCTCAGCTCACAGGATACTCCCAGCGCCGGGCGATGCGTGGTGGATGGCCACGATCTCACCCGCATGAATGAGGCCCAGCGCCTCAAGTACCGCCGTACCGTCATTGGACAGATCTGGCAGCAGAGCGGGCGCAACATACTACCAGAGTTGAGCGCGGAGGAGAACGTCAAACTGCCGCAAGTGCTGAATGGCCTTAGCCCTGCCAGGGCAACGAGTCGCGCTCGCGAGCTACTTGAGCTTGTTGGGCTTGGGGATAAGCTGCACCAGAAACCGAGTGAACTCTCCGGTGGCGAGCAGCAGCGCGTGGCTATCGCCGTCGCTCTTGCTAACAGGCCCAAAGTCCTGCTAGCAGATGAGCCGACGGGCGAACTTGACTCGGTGACCACAAGCGAAATACTTCATCTCCTGCGCACATTGAATGAGCAACTCGGCCTGACCATCATCATCGTCACCCATGACGTGGCCATTGCCTCTGTTGTTGATCGCACGATAGCCATTCGGGATGGGCGTACCAGCACAGAGACGGTACGCCGTGAAGCGCCTCTTGCTGCTGTCAATGAAGGTGTCCTGGCAGCGAGCGCCGTTATTGGCCTGCCGAGCGATACGCACCGCGAATTTATCCTCATCGACCGCGTTGGCCGGCTCCAGTTACCAAAAGAGATCATTGAAAGTATTCCCTTCAACGGCCGTGCTGAAGTACGCAAAGTCAATAACCATGTGGAGCTATGGCCCATAGATGTGGAACCTAGTTAGAACAGCGACATTTGCTGTGGAGGCTCCTCTTTTTTCGCCTGGGATGGGCTAGCCGCCTTCAATTCTGCCGCCATGCGCTCCGCTTCGGCCAGAACCGCAGGGATCTTTTTGAAATCCTCGCGCAGCATCTCTTTGACGCTGGGTGTGCGTAGCCCCGCAGCGGGATGGAACATAGGAATGACGATAAAGCCATCTTTCTTGCGTGCGCGACCGTGAATAGCCGTAATCTTTTCGCCGCTGAAGAACTTGGCCATCGAATAGCGGCCCAGGGTGACAATGACCAGTGGTTTTATTGCTGCAATCTGCCTATCGAGATAATCATTGCAGGCGTTAATCTCGGCGGGCAGGGGATCGCGATTTTCGGGTGGGCGGCACTTGACAACATTGGTGATAAACACATCTGAGCGTTTCAGGTTGATACTTCTCAAAAGCTCTTCCAGGAACTGGCCGGCGGGGCCGACAAAGGGGCGGCCCTGCCGGTCTTCGTGCAGTCCGGGGCCTTCGCCGATGAAGAATATCTTGGCGTGTGGATTTCCTTCGCCGGGCACGGCCTTCGTCCGGCCCTTCCAGAGGTCGCACTTTTCACAGGTGGAAACCTCGACGGCCACCTCCTTTAGTATCTCCTCTGACGACATACTTACCTCTTTTTCCAGCTAAGGCATGTCATGTTGAGCGAAGTGAAACATCCGAGCCGATCGACAGAGATCCTTCGCTGCGCTCAGGATAACAAGTTGCGCTCAGGATGACATGATGTGACTGTTCAAGTTCATCTTTACCAGCGGCGATCGGAGCGCTGCCCATAGCCATTGTCGCGACGTGGATTATTAGGGCCGCGACCTGGGCCACCGGGGCCCATTGGACGGCGTTGCCCAAAGTTACCGCCTCCACGCTCGCCATAGCCGCCCATACGATTGCCGCGCTCGCGTCCACCTCCATAGCCGCCGCGCTCGCCATAGCCACCAGGGCCACGACCGGGCATAATGCCTTCACGGTCTCGATCTCGCCCGCCGCTAAAGCCGCCGCGGCCAGGGCCACCACGACCGGCTCCTCTGCCCACGCGCTCGCTCTCAAGCTCAGCATGAGTCGGCATTTCACCGCTCAGTGCAGCGCGCCGGGAGAGATTAATGCGGCCCTGTGAGTCAATTTCAATCACCATCACAGTGATTTCATCGCCCACCGAGACCACGTCTTCGGGCCGCATCACCTGGTAGTCGGCCAGTTGCGAGGTACGCACAAGACCCTCTTTGCCGGGCAAAATCTCGACAAAGGCGCCGAAATCGACAATACGCTTCACAGTGCCGGTATAGATACGGCCAACCTCGACCTCTTCAGTCAAAGCCCGCACCGCATCCATCGCCTGCTGCATGGATTCGCCACTGACCGCAGAGATATTGACGGTGCCATCTTCCTCAATGTCGATCTTCGCCCCGCTCTCGTCTTGAATCTTGCGAATCGTCTTTCCGCCCGGGCCAATGAGTGTACCGATCTTGTCGGGGTTGATCTTCATGGTCTGGATACGCGGCGCGTATTCTGAAAGCTCCTCGCGAGGCGCGTCGATAGTATCCAGCATCTTCTCCATGATGAACATCCGGCCTTCGCGAGCCTGCTCCAGCGCTTTGGCCATGATTTCATAGGTGATGCCTTTCACTTTGATATCCATCTGCAGGGCCGTGACACCGTCAGCGGTGCCCGCAACCTTGAAGTCCATATCGCCCAGGGCGTCCTCGATACCCTGGATGTCGGTGAGGACAGCCCATTTGCCTGCCCGCTCACCTTCGCCAGTGATCAATCCCATGGCCACACCAGCCACCGGCGCATGTATGGGCACGCCAGCATCCATCAAAGCAAGCGTTGTCCCACAGACCGATCCCATCGAGGTTGAGCCGTTCGAGGAGAGCACATCGGACACAGCGCGAATGGTGTAGGGGAACTCTTCCTGTGTAGGAATAACAGCAGCAACGGCCCGCTCAGCCAGTGCGCCATGCCCAATTTCGCGCCGTCCAGGCCCACGCAGCGGCTTGCTTTCACCCGTCGAGAACGGCGGGAAGTTATAGTGATGCATGAAGCGCTTGCTCTCGCTTATGCCCAGCCCATCAAGCACCTGCTCCTCACCAGGAGAACCAAGCGTGACCACGCTCAAGACCTGTGTCTGGCCGCGAGTGAAGAGGGCAGAGCCATGCGTGCGCGGCAAGAGGCCCACTTCACAAGTAATCGGGCGAATGGTCTTGAGATCGCGACCATCAGGACGTATTCCATGATCCAGAATATTGTTGCGGACATAGGATTTGAGTTCTTTTTCGTAGAACGCGATGATCTCCTTCAGGCGATCGGGGAACTCTGCGCCTAGTATCGAGATCAGCTCTTCCTGAACCATATTTAAAGCAGCCGCGCGCGCTGTCTTGTCCGGGTTATTGACGGCAGCTTCAAAGCGCGGAAGGACAAATTCTCTTACACGAGCGTGGAGAGCTTCATCGACCGGTGGCGTTTCAAAGGGGCGCTTGGTAACGTTCACTGCCTGCACCAGCTTTTCTTGCATTTTGATGATGTCTTGCAGGGCCTCCTGGCCGAAGCGCACTGCCTGGAGCATCAAGTCCTCGGGCAGTTCTTTTGCCCCCGCCTCAACCATCATCACAGCATCTGCTGTGCCCGCGATGGCCAGATCGAGCTTGCTTTCGCTCATTTGAGACTCCAGGGGATTAATCACGAGCTGGTCATTGATATACCCGACACGAACAGCGCCAACGGGGCCATAGAAAGGAATATCCGAGACGCTCAGGGCGGCAGAGGCGCCCACAATACCCAGAATATCGGGATCATTTTCCTGGTCAACTGAAAGTACGGTGATGATAATCTGGACATCGTTGCGGTAGCCTTTGGGGAAAAGGGGACGGATAGGGCGATCGGCGAGACGGCAGGCAAGTATGGCGTGTTCCGAAGCTCGTCCCTCCCGTTTAATAAACCCGCCGGGAATCTTTCCGGCTGCGTACATGCGCTCTTCTACATCAACGGTTAATGGGAAAAAATCAATGCCTTCGCGAGGCTCATCGCTGCCAACTGCGGTTGCCAGGATGACGGTATCGCCATAGCGCACCAGCACGGCGCCACTGGCCTGTTCTGCCACGCGGCCAGTCTCGATACTCATAACGCGGCCGCCGATGACAGCTTCTTGACGGTGAATCATACTTCCTCCAATTTTAAGGAACAATCAAACCTGGGTGTAACAAAATCCCAATACAATCTGTCGTTCTTCCTAACCTTCAAACTTTCAAATGTGACCCGGTACCCTCATCTCCTGTCAATGACCGGGCCTGTTGTTCATCTCTTCTCTTGTCCTGTTCAGTTAAGGACTTCCTCTACAATACTTGTGCTTACGTGTTGGGGGTACGTTGTGTATTGTGTACCAGCGTGTAAAGGGGTACGTCTTTTGCCTGTTGCCTTGTTTTCGTCCTTCGGTAAATCTCTTCGCCTGTATCTTTTTCAATGTATACAGTGCAAGCAGTAGCCGTGAATAGCGCGAAAATATGGAGCAGCGGCCAGAGGAAGCGCAAGCAATCTAGTTTACCCATGTCTTACCAACGATGTGCGCCAACGGGGCCGCGAGGCATCCAGTGCAACCACGCGGCTAGCGGCGCAAGCCAAGTTTTGCGATGAGCGCCCGGTAACGGCCTGGGCTTTTCTTGCTCAAGTAGGTAAGCAGCCGCCTGCGTTGTCCAACCATTAACATCAGGCCTCGACGCGAGTGGAGATCGTGCTTGTGTACTTTGAGATGTTCGGTCAACTGCTCGATACGCCTGGTCAGGAGCGTAATCTGTACCTCAGGCGAACCTGTATCAGTCGCATGGATTTGGGAACTTTCAATAAGCTCCTTTTTTTCTTCAGTTGTCAACGCCACGCTTGTTTTTCACCTCCAATATGTGAAGATAGTGAGGGAAACATTCCATCCGCCACCATTATAGCATGGAAGGTAGATGGGCGCAATCGGCTACAATTGCGCCCATGCCTCTTCATTACTTAATGGTAACCTTTGCGCCGACCTCGGCCATCTTGTCAGCGATCTTCTGAGCTTCTTCTTTGGAAACGCCCTCTTTGATAGGCTTAGGGGCCTCGTCAACGACAGCCTTGGCCTCTTTCAGGCCCAGGCCGGTCAGCTCGCGGACGACCTTGATCACGTTGATCTTATTGGGACCGACCTCGCTCAGAATGGCATCAAACTCGGTCTGCTCTTCTGCCGGAGCAGCCGGGGCGGCCTCTGCCGGAGCGGCGGCAGCAGCAGCGGGCGCGGCGGCTGCAACAGGAGCGGCGCTCACCCCCCACTTCTCCTGCAGGGTCTTGGTTAACTGCACCAGGTCAAGGACGTTAAGTTGATCAATTTCGGCAATAATAGATTCTACAGACATTTTTCCTCCTCGTGTCTTTACTCGGCTCTCCGTCCTTCCAGGTGATTATGTGGGAAAAGAGAGCGGGGACACCCCGCACCCCGGCAGGGGCTGCCGCCCCTGCACCCCGCTTTCATCCTAAAGGATGGAGATCCCTTTACTCTGTGGTGGTACCGCCCTGAAGTTGTTCAGCGCGGGCTTGAAGAACATAAACAAAGTCGCGCAGTGGTGCGCTCAGTAAACTGTACATCGTGGCCAATGGCCCCTGAATAACGCCGACAACCTGGCCTTTTGCATAGTTCTTGCCGCCGGGCATCTTCGCCAGGTCTTCGATCTGCTCGGCGGTCAAAGCATGACCGCCAAGAATGCCTGATTTGAGAACGGCAACTCGTGACGAGTGAATATAGTCGGTTACCGCCTTGGCAGCCGCCACTTCATCATCGTAGCTAAAGGCCACTGCCGTCTGGCCCTTGAAGATTTTTTTATCCAGTTCCGTCATGTTATTGCGCTCTGCCGCAATGCGCAGGAGCGTGTTTTTGGCGACATGGAACTCGATCCTGGCGGCACGCATTTTATTGCGCAGCTCCGTCATATCTTTGACGTTCAGGCCCTGGGTTTGCACCAGGATGGCCATGGTTGCGCGGCCTAGCTTGTCTGTTAGCTCTTCGATCTGTTTGGCCTTCGCCTCTGTTGGCATCTTTCCTCCTTTCAAGGGATATCCGCTCTATATAAAAACGGCCTCCGATTTAACTACCGGAGACCGCCAGAATATACTGCGTTCATGTGAACGCAAGCACTCACATGCACAACGAAGTGATGCTTCTGATGTGGCATACCTCGGCAAGCCGGCACCGGCATTCCGGTACCATTTACATGCCTTATGGCATACTTGCTGTCTCCGGTAATGACCCCAATATTCTGTTGTTATCTTTATTATTACGCGGGTTTGACTGCCAGCGCCGCCGGGACATCGAGCCGCACGCTAGGAGACATCGTCGATGCGAGCACGATGCTCCTCACATACGTGCCTCTAGCTCCTGTCGGCCTGGCCCGCACAACGGCATCAAGGATTGAAGCAATATTGGACTGCAATGCCTCGTCGCTGAAAGAAAGCTTCCCGGCAGGGATGTGCAGCAGCGCCGTCCTATCAACCCTGAACTCGACGCGACCCGCTTTCACTTCGCGGATCGTTCTCGCCAGATCATTTGTGATGGTTCCCGCTTTCGGGCTAGGCATGAGGCCACGCGGCCCCAGCTTCTTGCCGAGGCGGCCCACCTTGCCCATCACGTCGGGGGTCGCGATGGCAACATCAAAGTCAAACCAGTCTTCTTCAATGCGCTTGATCAGGTCATCGAGGCCAACGTAATCTGCCCCGGCGGCCTCGGCCTCAGCCGCCTTCTCACCCTGGGCGAAAACGAGCACCCTGACCTCTTTGCCAGTGCCGGCCGGCAGCATAGCCACACCACGCACCATCTGGTCGGCGTGCCGCGGATCGACGCCGAGCCTCATATGGACTTCAACTGTCGGATCAAAATTGACGTAATTAATTCTCTTGAGCAGTGAAATTGCTTCTGGAAGCTGGTACAGCTTAGAATTGTCAACAAGCTTTGCCGCTTCGCGATATTTTTTGCCATGTTTAGGCATGGTGATTCGCCCTCCTCGAGGCAGGATAACCGCAGTGACTTACGGGCAATTCCTTACCTGATCTGATCTTGTGAACTCTCTTAACTAACTGGTGCATTCGGAACATACGTTGATGTTGATGAAGGCCGATGAATCGGCGGTGGGCACGATAAATCGGGTTCCACGATAAATCGGGCACCTACAATGTAACGAATGCACCACTAACTGATGGTAATCCCCATGCTGCGCGCTGTGCCTTCGATTGTGCGCTCAGCAGCCTCAATGTCCAGCGCATTGAGGTCTTTCATCTTCAATTCGGCTATCTCGCGCAGCTTGTCGCGGCTAATAGAGCCGACTTTGGTCCTGTTGGGTGCAGCAGAGCCTTTTTCGATACCGGCAGCCTTTTTGAGTAGATCGGCGACCGGCGGCGTTTTGGTAATAAAGGTAAAAGAACGATCTTCGTAGATCGTAATTTCAGCGGGAATAATCATACCCACCTGGTCCTGGGTACGCGCGTTATACTCCTTGACGAACGCCATGATGTTGACGCCCTGGGGGCCGAGGGCAGTACCAACTGGTGGCGCCGGAGTAGCCTTCCCCGCCGGAATCTGTAGCTTCACTACAGCCTTAACACGTTTTGCCATACTAATTCAAACTCCTCAAACCGCCTTAGATTTTCTCGACCTGCAGGAAATCGAGCACTACCGGCGTCTCACGCCCGAAGAAAGAAACGAGCACCGTCACCTTGTTGCGATCCATATTGATATCACTGACGGTGCCGATGAAATCAGCAAAGGGGCCATCAATGACACGTACATTCTGGCCCTTCGCGAAGCTAATTTTGGCTTTGGGCTTATCCGTCTCTTTGGTTACCTGCTTTAGAATAGCTTTGATCTCGTGTTCCTGAAGGGGAACAGGGCGTGTACCAGAGCCAACAAAGCTCGTCACACCCGGCGTATTGCGTACAACATACCAGGCTTCGTCGCTCATGATCATTTCCACCAGCACATAGCCAGGGAAGACCTTGCGCTGGACGGTGCGGCGCTGGCCCTGCTTGATCTCAACCTCTTCTTCCGTAGGCACAATGACGCGGAAGATCTTGTCGCGCATGCCCATAGAGGCGATGCGCGCCTCGAGGTGGCTCTTTACTTTGTTTTCATAGCCTGAATAGGTGTGGATAGCATACCAGGCAGGCTCGTCCTGAGCAGGTTTTGATTGCTGGGTCTCTTTCTCTTCTTCTATATTTGAGCCACTTGACCCAGTTGTATCATTGGTATGCTCAGTAACCACGTCGTTTTCGTTCATGCTCTCTGGTTCGCTCTTCTATTGGCCGCTAATATGACTGATCCAGGTGAAGACCTGGAACAACCCAAAGTCTACACCCCCTAAGATCAATCCAACGGCGAGTGAAAGCAAGATTACTACAATTGTCAGATTGCGGGCCTCGAGAAAAGTAGGCCATGTTGTTTTATAACGAAGTTCATAGTAGGAGTCAAGCACGAAACGGATGAGAGTATTTTTGCGCAGGCGAACGAGCCATTCCGGTGGCCCCTTGACAGTACGTTTGCTCTCCTGTCTCACCGGCTTGCTTAGCTCTGCTTTGCGCTCAACGCGCTCTCGTGTTACGGCTTTGGCTCCCTTGCTCTGGTCTTTCTGGCCGCCACCAGCTTTGGGTTCAACCGTCTGGCTGCCCGTTGTGCTCCGGCTAGGCGTTTTCTTTTTATCAGCCATCTTATTTGCCAGGTTCAACCTTTCTCGATCGTAGTGACCGTCCCCTACAGGCCTGATCCATCAAGTCTCTACGTCTCTATTTGGTTTCGCGGTGGATCGTATGTTTACGATCGTACCTGCAAAACTTTCTCAGCTCAAGCCGATCAGGGTCGTTTCTCTTGTTCTTCGTAGTAGTATAGTTCCTGTGCTTGCACTCCGTGCAAGCCAGCGTCACAACAATACGATTTTCTTTCCCTTTAGTGGCCATCGTCTACTTCTCCATGCGTGCCCGGACTTCAAGTCTCTATTATATCACATAGGGAGCTATTCGACGACGCGGGTGCAGATGCCGGCGCCAACGGTGCGGCCCCCTTCACGAATGGCAAAGCGCACCCCCTCTTCCATGGCCACCGGCTGGATCAACTCCACCGTCATCTCGATGTTATCCCCCGGCATCACCATCTCCACCCCCTCCGGCAAGCGAATGGCTCCCGTCACATCGGTGGTGCGCACAT
>CADDZH010000058.1 GCA_902812455.1 Chloroflexota bacterium
GGCTGTCCGGGCCGGTCTTCTCATCCAGGAAACGTTTGGCTTCGGCGCGCGGCCTGTTGGGGCTCGATGCCGCTTTTGGCCCTAGGATCGCAAAGTGAAAGTCGCCATCATCCTCGATGTCCCGTGGCCGTTCTGGCAGGGTATGCACACGCGCTCCGGCAGCGGAGGCTCCTGCCGAGAGACTCTTACATTTCTGGATTTCCCGGATGAGCTGCTCTTCCACCGCCTCCTGCGCGATGCGCGAACAAGCATCATGATGCATCTGGCGCAAATTCGGGCGGGTGCCCAGGCGCCACGATCGCGGCAAGTGTCGCGCACCGGATGGTTCGATGTCGCGATCTTGCATGGCACTTTCGTCCAGAAACCAGGAGACTTCCGTCCAGCGCTGCAAGGCTTTCTCCAGTTCGATCTTGTCCGGCTGTGTATGGCCGAGCAGCGTGAGCAGGTCGCGCGTCTTGGCATCCCTGCCAATGGGCTGCGAGTGCAGGAAGGTGGCAAAGACGGCCTGTTCTACCTCGCGAAACCGCAAGGCGGGTAGCTCTGCCTGGATATCGCGGGCTTTGGCAAGCTCACCTTCAAGGATACCCGTCCATTCCTGCTTCTTCCCCTCGTATTCCTCGGTCTCCGCGACGTTGGTTAACTCGCGGGCGGACTCCGAGAGGGCAACGCTGCCAGGCCTGCCCAGGAAGACGTTGGTGGCGATCAGGGGAGACTGATCCCAGCCCTCGGCGTCGCGCAGGGCCAGGGCGAACGTGCGCAAGACGCCGCGCGTGCGCTGGAAGCCTTCCATATTCGTCCACTTGGTGTAGAAGACGTCGGTGAGGTCGGGATGGAACGGGTAGCTCTGCCAGTAGCGCTCTTCGGCTGCCCGCATATCCTTGCCGGTCAGCTCGTCAAGGGGAGCAATACCACGCAGTGCAGCCTGCACATGCGAGCGAAAGGCGTTGTGGTCTCGAATGGACTCTGGCGTAAAGAAGCGCCGCCGCAAGACTTCTGCTGCATCCTCTTTGAGGACGGGCTGCACCCCCTCCTCGCGCTCGCGCCGGAAGATGGCGTAGAGTTCACTGGTCAGTTCTTTGCCCAGCGTATCGCTTTTGAGCGGGTCGGTGGCCAGCAGCGAAGCGACGATGGCGCAGGTATCCACTTTGGTCGCCGCCTGGGTGAAATACTGGAAGAAGTCGATGATGCGTCCACGCCAGGATGGATCAAGCCCGACCTTCTGGCGGGCATACATCAGCACTTCGTCAATGAGGATCAGCGTAGCGAGACCATCCCTTGCAGGCAGAGCGAGCAGTTCGACGAGCAGGTTTTCCGCCGGGGCGCTTTCGCGTTCGGCATCTTCGCCTTCAGCATGCAGCAGGCGCAGCCCGTCGCTGCCGGCAAGCTGGTAGGCCAGCACACTCCAGGGCTGCCTCAGCCAGCGCGGCATGCCATCCGGCCCGGTAATCTCCATGCCCTTCTCCGCATCCAGCTTGTCGAACGCCAGCACTGCGATGCGCGCCCTGGGAGCCGTCATGCCGATATGCTGCGTGAACTCGTGTACCGCTGGGAGATCGGGCAGCGCCTGCGGTTGGTGCGTCAGGTGATAGAGGGTGATGAGCGTGTGCGTTTTGCCGCCGCCGTAGGTCAGTTCCAGTTGGCGCACAGCCTTGTCGTTCTTGCCTGCCAGGCGCAGTACGACATCCTTCGCCAGTTCGCGCAGGTTGAAGGTGGGATAGGTGAAGGAGAAAAAGTCATACGGGTTCTGATACACGGGGCGAGCCTTGCCCATGGCCACGTCGTAGAGGTCTGCGGCAAAGATCGAGAGCGAGAGTTCGCCCGTTTTCAGCTCGTTGCGCAATTGCACAACCTCATGCCAGGGTTTCCATGCGAGTCTGGTCATTGTCAGTATCCTACTTTCTATCACCAAAGAGCGCTCAAAGCGCCAAATAACAGCCCAACTTGATCAGTAATCCCTTATGTGGAGTACCTCAGCGAAGAAATATGCCAGAGTACGAAAAGCAAGAGAAACTATCTGCCGATCCATTTCCAAATAGGCAGATTTTTGACCGTGGAAAAGGTTACAACGCACTTTATATAATGCGGCAAGAGTATGTGGCCAATCTATAGGTATCGGCTCCCCTGCGTCTTTGTGCCTTTTCCAACATTTCGGCTCGAAATTTGTTGCGCCTGCGGCAAGGTAATGTTCAATAACTGAACTACGTATCCCGGTATAAAGGGAAGAAATGTACAGCCGTCGTAATGATCTCACATCAAAGATGGGCCATAGCTTAGCGAACTGCTCGGCATAATTCCCAAAAGGAGAATCAGAATCAGCAGCGAGATTGGAAAATTTCTGGCAGAGTGTTGGGTCACGTTTGAGGGCATCGATATACTTATAATCCTCATCGCGATCAGTGACACAGGCTGCCCAGCCGTTAAATGCGAACCATGCATAGATAAAAGCCTCGAAACAGTCATCCCCCTGACAATCTAACATGCTCCATGAGCGCTGAAACCATCCATAAATCAAAGCATGCCCGTGAGGGTGCAAGTTAAAGTAACGGCTGAAATCGATTGGTACCCGTCTCAAATGTGAATGTAGAAGTTCAGGGCAAGTCATTTGCAAACCTCCCTTTGCATTTCCTTCGAGGCAATTTCACTCCATCAGACCTAATGGATATACCGGCAGCGTCCCCCGTGAGGCCACATGATTGCTAATGCTTTCCAGCAGTGAGCGCTCTTCACTGCCTGCCGGAGCCAGTTCGATCAAGGCCTGCAAGAGCTGGTGGAAGAGGGTGTTGTGGCCCAGGCCACGCACGTCCAGGTATTCATCGACGCGCGTCACGTCGCCCGCACGCCAGAGGAGCATGAGGCGATGTACCTGGTCGATGAGCGGTGGGGGCGGCGTACCAGGCAAGTTATAGCCCAGGCTGGTGCTCTTGCGCTGGTTCCACTGCTTCAGGCGCACCGTGCTGCTTGTCCCCTCTTCCGTTTCACCCTCGTCGCTCTCACCCTCACCTTCATCGTCCTCGTCTGCTTCGCCAGGTGCCTGGCCGCCCGTCTTCGCCAGCAGGTCGTAGCGGCTGATCAGGGCGTTGTCCGAGAGGCCACAGGAGACAGCGTAGAGGATGCATGGCCCGATAGGCACGCTCGCCATGCCGAAGTCGTAGCGATGCAGCAGGTAGTAGGTGGTCACGTCGTCCAGGCCGCTTACGGCATCCGGCCCACCGTTGTGGGACAGCACGCGCCCGACCACGAAATCCGCTACGATGCGCCGCACATGGCGCAGGAACTCTGAGACACTGAGCACCTGTCCCGGCTCGTTCGTCTTCTTGACGATGGGATGCTGGCTATACACCTCCAGGGCAGGGCCAGTAGCAGCCCAGACGAAGTCTGGCCCGCGAATGCCTGCGTCCCAGAAATTGTGTAGCCGGGTGATAATGCGTTCCTGCATCTCCTCCAGCACGCGCGTATCCCAGCCGGGCCGCGCCATCTCCGAGCGTTTCTTGCACACCAGCCATACGGATGATGACAGTGCCGCCGACGAAAGCGCGCGGGTACGATTGCCCATCTCGGTCTGGATCGGCCAGGAGCCATCCACAACGAAGCCGGCGTGAATAATGGCCGATACCAGCGTCTCCCAGGCGTCCGGCTGCTTGTGCGCGAAGACGATCACCAGCCGCCCATCCGGCGTCAGGGACTTGTAGCACGCCTGGAAGACGCGAAACATGCCGTTTTCGTAATTGGCCTTCGATGCCTGCTTATCTCCTCCAAAGCGACTCGAATCGTCGATTAATTCGCCGTCGTTGTGGTCGTGATCCCACTTGGGTGAGAGAGGTTGCGCAAAGGCAGCATCGATCTCCGGCGAGAGGCCATACAGCGTGCGCTGCAGCCAGACATAGAAAAAGTCCATCAGGTCGGAATAGGGAATGGCGTCGTAGTATGGGGGATCAGTGACGATAGCGTCAAAGGATTCTGATGAACTTTGGGTTGCGCTCTGTTGGACAACCTTTGGAAAATATGTTTGTGAATTGAAATTGAGAGCATGACTTACAAATTGTGCTATCCATTCAATAGCCCCAAAATAGCCACCAGATTTCTCAGAGCAAGGATTGACTTCAGTGTAATCCCATACAATGGGCAAAGCAAAACGCCCGAATGTATTTCGCATTTTTTCCGCAGAGTTATGCCAACTACATATCGCACTTGAGTAATCGGCAAGGCGATCTGCTGCAATTGCCAGATACGCACTCACCGCTTCAATCCACAGGTCTATATACCCTTGCGTCCTCATAGCCTCGCGCACTGCCCGTGTATGTTTCACGAACGTGCCCAGCGCTAGCAATTGACGCGGAGTGAAGAGTTTGTACCACCTGTCGAAGCCATAGAGGGGAACACGGAAACCGAGGGCTTCTTTGCTTGGTAGTGATTCCTCTGGCAAGCCAAACGGAATGACCGCAAATACGTCGGCGACCGCACTCCCGGCTTCGGCTGCCAGCCGTATCTCATCTGCTGTAGGCAAACGATACTCTTTGCCATGCGGGCCATCGACGACGACAGCGGTCATGATTACGCCGAGACGCCCCGCTACGCCTTCCAGGCGGATATCCTCCATCCTGATGATCGTGCCGCAGCAAGGACAGGTGACGCCGGAATGCGACATCGTGCCACCGCCAATGCGCTTGTCGGCTTCACGTTTCTGTGCTGCTGCGCCTTTCGCGACCGGCACGTCTTGCTGGATGCCGAAGATGACGCCCGTCCTGTCCGCATTGGGTTCCATGGTCAGGGCAACGCGCTTGTTGTCTTTCTTGCAGAGCCAGCGCGTCTTGAGCAGCGGCACAGTAGCACGGCAGTTCTTGCAGGCGACGGTGCGGGCCCATAGATAAGCAACAGTGGGTTTGCCGTCGATGGTCGGGTAAAAGTGCTCAAGATCGGCTTTCGCCTGCTGCAAGACCCACCAGCCCCAGGCGCGTACATGCCACGCGAGATCGGCCTCGACGGTGACGACATGCGTCTGGATACCAGTCAATTGCGGCTGCGCCGGTTGCGTTGTCTGTTTGCCCAGGCCCAGTTCTTTCAATTGCACCTGCAATTTTGCCCCATCCAATCCCTGCGCCTTGAAATAGCTTTCCATGAATTCCCGCGATTGCAGGGCGAAGTCGGGCAAGCGGCGTTTCTGGCCGGCGAGGCGCTGCGGGTATTCGAGCGTACACTTGAGGATGAACCAGGCAACGGGGTTGATATCGACGGCGGTCACTTCGCAGCCCAGGCGCATGGCCTCGAGTGGGATCGCACCGCCGCCCGCAAAGGGGTCAAGCACCCTGGGTGGGCGCCCGCCATACGCTTCACGAATCTTCTCGCGAAACCAGTCGAGGTCGGCGCTGCTCTCGCGGCCCCAGTGCAGGATGCCACCTTCGGTCTCTTCAGAGACTTGCTCTTCCACGCGACCATCGGGCAGCTTTTTCTTCTTCACCTTTGTGACGAGCCGCCCACCAAGCTTCTCAAGCATCTCCTTGCGCTCGGCAGCGTTGCCAGGATCGGGCAGCAGCGTAGCAATGAGCGCGGCGCGGCTGGCCGCCAGTGGCCTTCTTGCCGGCCAGATATGCAGCGTGGAGATGTGCCCATGCCGCACGTTCTTCTCATGCACGGAATCCAGCGACGCTTGTTTTAACGGGAAGGCAACTTCGATGAGACGAGGTTGATCGGTCATGATGGGTATCCTATTCTTGGTTGGTTTATTAGTACGAGAGCAGCAATTTCATCTGGACGTGCGCGAAACGTTGTTGCCTGCCGGCGCACATACACCTCTGGTTTATCATAATAAAGGCTATAGAGTGCCGAAGCTCCTTTATCTACAAATATGGCTATCACATATGTTCCTTTCCCATCCATATCACAGTGCTCAATTCGCACCTGGGGATCAGGATAGACATTATTGCGAATCATGTTCATGATCCGGTCTTTTTCTCTGTTTATATCTCCGATTGGTTTTATTCCTATAACATCGCCATCGTTGGTAACCCCTAGCAAAATAACTCCTCCAAGACCATTAGCGAAGGCAACAACGGTTTTTAACATCTTATCATGATCCTGTGGAATCTCCTGTTTGAACTCAACTGTTAGTCCCTCGCCTTGCGCGATAAGCTCCTGGATCTGCGTGCGAATGTCTGGTGGGCTGAATGTAACCTTGTCTGATCGTTGCCGAAATGGTGACCAGCGCTGGCTAATATATAAATAGTCTAACCATTCGCTCCCGCGAGAAATTACGATCCATACCTCAGATGGCATTCCCTGCGGGAGCGGACAATCGACACGCTGGGGCTGTGAAATTATTGCCTCAAAATTCAGTTCTGATGGCCCATTTATCTGGAGTCGCGCTCCGGCAAGGTTTATACCATCTATGTCAATGGAAAGCAGAAGAGGAGAAATATCCATATGCTTGATGCGGGCATCATCATGGATAAACCTGACATAATAGCCTTGATTGGTTGCGCCTAGCTGATTGGGGTCCGTCACCCCGTATATCAGTTGGGCAATCGCTTGTTGCACGCTTGGGAAAAAAGGGCAGCCATCATTTACAAGAATGCCTGATGGCAACCCCCATGCATTCGATGGTTGTGGTAGATTATACAATGTGTAAGGAAACGCGATTTTGGGACCGGCATAAAGAATGCCGGCATTACTGGGATGCCGCGTCCA
The DNA here is from genome assembly GCA_902812455.1 of Chloroflexota bacterium. The sequence goes on from CADDZH010000058.1 coordinate 6,682, forward strand.
ATAAATATTTAGCTGAGCCGTATCTATCTGAATGTCATATTGAAAGTCATATTCATTGATTTTTCCACCTTTGTTGAGCAACCACGAAGAAATATCTGTACCAGGTAATGTTCCTGCGACAAAGGCAACCAATCCATAATCATAGCAATACATGGGAGAGTTTGCTAGTAACTCTTCGGGCATGATATCGACGGTAAGAGTATGTAGAAGCCACTGGCCTTCTTTATCTTGCAGTACCATTCTGAAAGAAGCCTGCTGCGCTGCATTGAGCTTCTTCGTCAATTCCGTGAGTTTAATATATCCAGTATCCACAAAAACCGCCTGCACCTTCCAGGTGTAACGGGCTGGCCCGTAATGCACGATATATGATAGCATTAGATGAGTAAAATGGGAAGGGTTTAAACATGTCAGATACCCTGGATTTCAATATACGTCAACAGCTTGCGGATTATCTGGCGGGCAATATCGCGCTAGGCCAGTTTGAGGATTGGTTTTTTGCCGAAACCTGGAATATTGATGAGGCAGATGATCAGGCTCTCGCGAATCTTGTGTATGACATTAAGCTCCGCCTGGCTGAGTTCTCTCATGGAGATTGGACGGAAGCTGAGTTGCGTAGTATGCTCCTATAGTGGCCTATGATGCTCGTTTGTGAGCCTTGCGCTCCTGACGCAGACGATCTCTGATGAAAATGCGAACCAGCGTTGCTTTCTTGATTCCGCGTTCCTCAGCAAGCTGCTCGAGTTCCCGATCGGTTGCCTCATCAACCCGAAACATGAGTTGCTTCGTATATTTGCGTCGAGGGCGTACCTGGACAGGAGTAAATTCCTCGTCAAATTCTGGTGCGCCTGTATCGGTTTCATCCCACCAGTTGGCCTCTTCTTCATAATTCTGAAATGCTGGAATGGGACCGTGCGCTTGCGTGGGATATTGTGGCCCTTTGTAATCTGCCTGCTCACTCATGGGATGTACCTTCCTTCCAAATCCTATAGCGACGTAATTCTTGCCGCCTGAGCTGTTTTGCCGTTACTGGGTAGTAGATGCCGTTCTGTTCATCTTCTGGAGCTAAAATGACCACCAGCACTTTCCCATGTCCTCGCCCTGTCCATCCCTACACCTCAGATTCCGCCGCTGCGAAGATTTGTCCCTCGCCGACAATCACGCTGCCTTTGGCTCGCACAATCAGTTTCCCAAACGGGTCCTGAATACGCAAGAGCCTGGGTGCGGCTTTGGCGCAGTCGTAGACGACGTAGAGCCAGTAGCGCTCGCGCAGGTTGCAAGCCCGGATATATTCGTTCTCGGTCAGTTCAACATCGCCGATGCCAGCCCGGCCTTTGACCTCGATAGCGAGGATGTCTCCAGAGGGACGCTGCGAGCGCAGGTCGAAGCCAGGCCAGGCTTCCAGCTCTACCGCCAGCGCCTGCTCTGCCGTCGAAACGTTGTAGACAATGGCCCCTAAGGCCTCCTCATACGCCCGCACCACCTGCATGGCGATGGCTTCTACGTTGGCATCGTAGCGTTTCTGGTCTTCGGGATCGCCGGAGGGCACGACCAGCGCGTGGGCCAGGAAGGTGATCTCACCGGGCATGATCAGTTCCGGCTCGTGCCGCAGCACCGCCAGGGCCTCGTCCTTGCGCGCCTGCACCTCGCGCTGGCGGGCTTTGATTCTCGTCAGTTCACTCTTAGCGTGGGGATTGCCGGTGCTGGCTTTCTCGCTCAACCGGCTGCGCGCCTCGGCCAGTTCCGCCGCCTGGTAGGCGAATCCGCGCTCAATAAACGTGGACCGTTCCGGCAGGCTCTCTCGCAAGCGCTCGCGGTGCTGCTCGGCCAGGCCTTCGGCAATGTGGGCGAGCGCGTAGGCCTGGGCCAATTCGCACGAGCGATCGATGGAGTTGGCAGCAAAGGGAATGACCGATGCGGGCAAATAATCGCTGCCCCGCAGGAGTAGAAGCTGCTCGGCAGGGCACTCAACCACATCGCCACCTTCCTCGTGCTTCAGGCCGACCAGCCGGTATTCCAGCACCTCGTCCCGGCTCAGAGCAAAGAGTGTTGGATCAGCCTGCCGGGCGATCACAACCTGCGCCAGATGGTAGAAGTAGGGGCGCTCGGCTGTTGGATCGACGAAGACGGCTCCTTGCAGCGCCTGCCGGCTGAAGCGATCACAGAAGTAGGCACGCAAGCGGTCGAAAACGGGTTCGCTGGGATGCAGGAACATCGCCTGTTCACCATTGCGCGGTGGGTAGACGGTATAGCGCTCACGCACGGGCAGCGGGTAGGCTTCGAGGATGGGCAGCAGCCAGTCCATCGCGCCGGGTTTGAGCGGGCGCAGGGTGAAGATGCTATCCAGGTCGCCCTCAATGCCAATGTCCATGAGCGGGGCCGCCTGCTCGATGAAATGGCGCACGTAGCCCGGCAGCAGCCGGCGGAATGTTTCCTGCTCCATGTCCGCTCGTAGGCGCGGCAACTGGCTCTTGACGGCTCCGCCATCGCCATAGATGGCGCGCTCGCGTGCCTCCAGCGCTCGCACCTGTGCGGGGGTGAGCGTGCCCGTGATGCGCCGCTCTATCACGTCCTCATCACCGCCCTCAGCGAGCTGCTCCATGTACTCGCGCAGGGACAGCCCCTCGAACAGTTTGCCGATCACATCGAAGACCTTGTCGTTGCCCAGTTCCTTGCGAATATCTTCCAGTTTCCTGAGCAGGGTCTGCAAGACGCGGCCCTCGCGGGTTTTGCCGGCCACCAGGTTGAGGATGACCACCGGATCGTGCTTCTGCCCGTAGCGATGGATGCGGCCCATGCGCTGCTCCAGGCGCGCCGGGTTCCAGGGAATGTCGTAGTTGACCATCAGCCAGCACACCTGCAGGTTAATGCCTTCGCCGGCAGCATCCGTCGCTACCATATAGAGCGCGCCACCCTCTTCAACCGGCCGGCGGAAAGCGGCCACCTGCTCTTCACGCTCCTGGTAGTTCATGCCGCCGTGGATCTGGGCAATCTGTCCGGTGAAGCCCATACCTTCCAGGCGATGCACCAGGAACTCCAACGTGTCGCGATGCTCGGTGAAGATGATCAGCTTCTCCTGCTGGTAGCGGGGATCGCGCAGGATCTCGCGTAACTTCTCAAATTTGGACTCTTCGCCGGCAGCATAGACGCGCCGGGCCAGCTCGAGCAGCCATCGCACCTGCGCCAGTTCTTGCTCAAGATCGGCCAGCGAGGTGGCGAGTACCCCGCCGAGTAGCTCGTCCTCGCTGCGCTCGTGTGCTTCCTCCCCATCGACCACCTCTTCTTCATCGGCGGTGGTCACATCCAGCGTATCTTTGACCTCATCCAGCGTGTGCTGTGCCGCCTGCAACTGTGCTGAGGTAAGCCGACCACTGCGCAGGTCGTCGATCAACTTCTCCAGCTTAGCGGCCCGGCGCTCAAAGGAACGCAGCAGGGCATAGGTGGAGCTTGCCAGGCGGCGCTGGAAGACGCTCATCGCCAGGCGCGCTGCCGAGCGATTGAGTGTGCGCGCCCGGTTATAGTTCGTCTGAATGTACTGCGTCGTGGCGTCGTACAACTGCTGCTCGCTTTCCTCGCCCTGGGTGAGCTTGTAACTCAGCGTATCAGAGATGCGCTCTGGATAGAGTGGGTGCCCGGCAAAATCGACCAGCTCTTCTTTGGTGCGGCGAAGAAAATGCTGCTGGCGCGCATCCCGTGGGTAGGCATTGAAGGCATCGATGGTGGAGAGCGCGTCGGGTTCCAGCAGTCGCCATAAACAGTAGTAGGGGAAATCTTTGCCCATGTGCGGCGTAGCCGTGAGCAGGAGCAGGTGATGAGCGGCCCAGGGGAGCGACCAGCGCTCATCATCGCCAGAGATACCAGCGAGGGCTTGTGCCAGGCGATAGCGATCGGTTTTCCGCAGGCGCAGGTCAGCTTCGCGGTCGGCGGCGAGTTTGTGCGCTTCGTCGAAGACGACGAGATCATAGGGGAGGACGCCATCTTCTTGCAGCCGGGCGAACATGCGCTCACCCGCCAGGGTATCGAGGCTGGCGATGAGCAGGTCGCTGCGTGGCCCAGTGAACGGGTTGCCGGAGCGAGCCTCATGGCCCGTGATGATGCGAAACGGCAGGTTGAAAAGCGTGCGCAGTTCGCGTTCCCAGTTGCCAACCAGCCCGGCAGGCGGAACGATCAGGACGCGCGAGATGAGGCGGCGGGTGAGCATCTCCCGGATATACAACCCGGTCATGATGGTTTTGCCCGCCCCTGCATCGTCCGCGAGTAAGAAACGCAGCCGTGGTTGCTTGAGCATGTGGTCGTAGACGGCCATGCGCTGGTGCGGCAGGGGGTCAATGAGTGAGATTTCGGTGGCAAAGGCGGGATTGAAGAGGTAGCCATAGGTGAGCCGCTCACCTTCCACCACGGTACGCACAATGTTCGCGTCTGCCGCAAAATCGAGTGAGAGCGGCTCTTGCGCTCGGTAGCCAGCGCCCGGCTCGCGCACGAACCGCGTAGCAAGACCATCATGGCTCAAGGCCTGGATCCCTTCGACTTCAGCCAATGCCATACGTTGCCAGTACGAGAGCGACGGCCGGGTCTGCCCGTTCTCCCACTGTTTGAGCAGAGGGACAGAGACATCAATAAGGTCGGCAAATTGCTGCTGTGAGAGTCCAAACCGCTGGCGCAGCGACTTGATGCGCCCGCCAACATCTCTGGGTATGTAATAGCTCTCTTCAATGCTATCCAACGCGCTCTCCTACTAGCAGCCCGACCTGGGGAACCTGCACGTTCGATTATAGCGGATTGAACGTAGCTGGTCAATACGTAAATGCGAGGAGCCTATCAGCGAGTTCCGTGTCCGCTGTTGCAGTGTCTAATGGTCTCGTCTATCTCAGCTCCGGCGATCGGTACCTCTATGTGTTCAATGCCCGCAATGGCATGCTACAAAACCGTTATGAGGCTACTCGCCCGTTTAATTGCCTGCCAGTTGCAGGAGACAGGTTACTCTATATTGATGAGAACGGAGTATCTGCGTTAGATACCAAACATAACGCAATCATCTGGCATGACCCATTTGGCGCAAGCCCCAGCGTTTACTTCAATCCTCTTGTGGCTGCAGGCCAGGTAGTTTACGTGGTGCGCATAGATGGACGTGGGAATAGCACACTCTACGCTCTCAATGCCGCTACCGGCACAGAGTACTGGCATGTGGCCGGGATAGAGCAGATCACACCTTTAATAGCGGCCTAATATGCCCTGAAAACACTTGTTTTGTGAGGCTAGGTTCAAATCAACTTGATCGTTCCTCTGGTTTTGATGTTGCCTCGGCTCGCGATCAGTTCCCCAACCGTTTTTCGTAATATGAACAAGTCAAACAGAAGAGACTTTTTCTGAAGGTATTCTTCTTCGAGTTGGAGTTTGAGGGGCCAGGGGCTCGCATTGTAAGCTGATGCTAATTCAAGGATCGCCCAACTGATATATCCAGGCCTCACCCTCAGCACTTTCTGCCATGCTGGATCGCTGAGGTCAACCATCTCAGGCTCTGTTGGTCGCGGGCCAACGAGGCTTAAGTCCCCTTTGAGCACATTGAACATATTCGGCAAGTCATCCAGTGAGTAGTTGCGGATGAAACTTCCTACAGGAGTCAGCCGCTCCTGCATGCTGAGATTTGCAGGCTTGCTGATGTCCACAGTGCGAAAGCGAAGCAAGCGAAATGTCTTGCCATACCTTCCCACACGTGGAGACCCATAGATGATTGGCCCTGGTGAATCGCATGTGATGAGCAGGGCAATCACCAAGAGAATGGGGGTGGTAATGATCAAGATGAGAGATGCTACGAGCACATCGAGAACTCGTGTCACACATTTCCCTCCTTTGTTCTGCCGGTGCTGGCAATAGGTGGCTGTGCAGGAAAATGCTGCTTCTGCTACTCATTATGTGGGATGGACTTTGTGAAGTCAAGAGAGCTCTCTGTTGTGAAGGAGGATCTGAAAATCATCGCTCACATTTCAAACCTTAGCATCCGGCTCGTGCCTTCCATGTATTGGTCCAGCGGCATGCAGGCGTCAGTTCCTGGGGTCTGTGTTCATAGCGGGGTGCCAGATCGCGCTGCATGACAGCCCCCGCCCAGGCATAGAAGAGTGGCATATCTTTCAGGCACCCTCCGGCGCGTTGATAACCGATGCGCCAGGCCAGCTCAAAGATGCGCAAGCCAAGCCACTGAACAAGCGGCTTGCGGGCCGCCGGATCGACGCGCAGGATCGAGACCGTGCGGGCGGCATCTGCCCGTGGGTCGCCTGCATGCGCGTTGGTCCAATCCACAATCCCCGTGATCTGCTTGCCATCGGTCAGCACGTTGCGCGGGTGATAGTCCAGATGCAGCAAAGCCGCTTCCTCGCGCGGCAGGTGACGCAAGCAATCTTGCAGAGTCGGTTCCCCGTCGCATTTCCAGGTCATCCATACATCTGGCTGTTGACGGAGCAGGGCAGGCGCAGGCACTGCATGGATCGCCGCCTGCATGCGGCCAAAGGCGATCCCTACCCGCCACAGATGCCAGGGTCGTGCATGCAGTTCGTCGGCGACCACGCGCCCAGCCAGCCAGCTCATGAACAGCGCCGGGTGATCCTGCCAAACCCCTGCAGCATGGACCTCTGGTACAGGTAGGCCCGCAGCTCGCGCTGCAGCCATCACGACCCGCTCGCGCTCGCAATCCTCGTGCTTGCCTACTCGAAACACGCGCAGGACATAGGTCCGGCCCGCGTACTCCACCTTCCACAGAGCCATGTCAAACCCACCTTGCAGAGGGGTGATTGTGGACGTCCCCTTGATTCCAAGGGCAGAAAGAATTTCCAGAGGTTGCAAATTCGTTTGCGTCATCCGAGGCACCCTCATCTGCCTACTGATTCTGCGGTCCCTTGCTCTCCGGGGAGCATCAATTCCCCTTCGGACTCTCCGGGTACTTGGCTCGGAGAACCCATTTTCTATTATGACTATTCTACCACAAGGGACGGTGCGCGCTTTGTTGCCTTTGCCCTGCCGGATCATTACTGGCTCATGCACGTTTTTTGTGAGATCTAGCAAAACTCGTTTCTCCTCATGGCCAGTTAGGCCCGCTAGAGAAATGGACAAAGCCAGGCTCGATTTCAGAACAGGGGAGAATATCACCAAATTGGAATGACATGATCCACCCAAATCAAGGAGAAGAAGGGTCTCCGGTTTCAAGGGCATTCTCGATCTCTGGATGAGGTTGCCAGAAAGCATCGATCTCTGTCTGGTGTTGAAGGTAGACCTCGCGGAGATGCTCGGTTCTCTGAGCAAGATACTGCTCGCGTTCTGGCTGTGAAAGACCTTTGATTTGCCTCAAGAGCCGCTGAGGACTGCCCAGTTCTTTCGCCACAGCAGGAGCTTCCTGCTGCAAGGCAAAGCATAGGGCCTGGAAAGCCCGGAGTCGAGGAACCTGCACACGAAATACTTCTAAAAGCCCATCGATGTTGTCAGCATAGCCGTTTTTCGCGAGGTGAAGGACAAAGACTAAGAAAAGCGCCTGAACTGATGGGTCTGCTGATAGGTGTGTGCGAAGGGAATGTAAGAGTTTCGGCATAAATCCCAGCAGTTCAAATCCCTCGAAGATCAAGGGTATCACCTCAGCACGGGTGTTGGCCTGCCTGAGATCTTCTTCTGTAGCTTTGTCAAGGGTTGTATTCATCTTTTGAATCGAGAGCAAACCCTTATCAGAGGCGTGCTGGAAGTCGGCAGTAAGATCGGCAGGCAGAAACCATAACTCTTCCAGGGAGAGTCCTCGAGCAAGAATGTCTGCTGCTGAGAGTTCGCCTTTGTGATGGCTTGGCTCGAATATATAGTCTATCCCATACATCAAACACAGTTGGATTTCGATAAATGACCGGAGATTTTCAAGATTCTTTCCGAAGCGCTTGAACAAGTAACGGAAGAAGCGGCCTCCTGTTTTCTGCAACAGCGTGTCGATTTGCCGTGCCACGGCTTTGTATTTTTGATCTTCCCGGCGTGGGACCTCCCACTTCAGTTGAGGAACAAGCTGGCGAATCGTTTCCTTGAGAACCGGCAAGGGAATGAAATACCCCTCTTGCCAGAGCCGAAACCGCACGACAGCGAATTTTCGCGTCTGTTTGAGTAATCGGCACACTGCAAGAATTTGAGCCGGTGTCTGGGCAGGATAGGTAGAGCGAGTCCCCATCCCATAGCCGAGATGTTCTACTACTGGTCGTGGAATGACATCCTCCTTGTGCCATCGCTCGAGTTTCCAATGATTCACGTCCCCGCATCCATGTTGTCGGGCTAGATCTATCAATTGTGCTTCGGTCAATGTTTCCTGTTCCATGAGTCATATACTACAGCCGGGCGCGAGATTTGTCAATTTCGCAAAATGGGATGGTATACTTGAGGTAGAGTCGGGTAGGGCGTATCCCTGCGCGCTTATTGTCGAATTTGCCTTGTCTAGCGACAGGAGGGATGCTTTTCATGAGCAGCGATCTCTATAAAGCGCTAAGAGCGCTTGCGACCATCGGAGCCATTGCAAGCTTCATTCTGTGGTTAGAGCATTTCTTCGAGGTGAAATGATGAAACAACTGTGGAGTGCGGTGATATCGCACAGAGCAATGATTTGTTCAGGATTGATACTTGTCGTGAGCCTGGTTGGAGTCTTCTATAGCTTCTGGCCTGGCATTATGACATTTTTGCTCGGTCTGATTTTGCTCATCTTGCAATACCAAGACGAGAAGAAGCGCGAGTCAGAGATGGTTCTGATAAACATCCGATTACAGATGGGCGATATTGTGGCGCAGGCCGTGTTTGATCAGCCGTCTTATGGTGGACCTATCATTCTACACGTTCCACCAGCACCGGCGGTACGCAGACCGATGAAGCTCTCTGCCCCTCCAATGAAATAAACACGATAGGAGTGCTGAAAATGTCGAATCTGTGGATACCAGTGATAGGGATACCAGTGATAGCGGCATTGGGAAGCTCAGCTCTGACCGGGCTAGTTGCCTTCGGTTTGGAGTGGTGGCGCTCTTATAGAGCAGGAAAGTTGGAACAGTCAGAGCGGAAAGCCCGAGCCTACTCAACACTGCTTGCTCGATCAGGCGTCATTGTTTATGTTATATACGGACTCCATGCTCTGATGGAAGTGAGATCCGGACTGGGGGAGGGTCTCAGTGTGACATTGCGTATACAGAAACCGACCGATCCAATGAAATTAATAAATCGACTTCGGGCTGACCTAGAGCCTCTGTATGAAGCTTGGTCTGAGGTATGGATAGTCGGTAGCAAACAGGCAATCCGTGAAGCCAACGATCTGGTTGCACAATGTGGAGTTGTGATGGGAGCAGCCACACAGAGAGGGGAAGCAAGGCCTGAGCTGCTGCGAATGATCGCTGGCGAGAAGTGGACGAAAGCACAACTCGACCAGTGGGAAAAGGAGCTTCGTGTCCTAGCCGAAGCTCGTAGGAGGCTTGCGGTCACTGCTCGCCGGGAGGCAGGGGTTGAGGTTGCAGACTTGTTCACCGCCAGCGAGTTAAAAGATCTCAGACCGTGTTTTGTTCATCGCAGAGATGACCTCAGATGATAGACTAGAAAGATGAGTACAAGTTACCCCAGCAATCTTTCTGATACGGAGTGGGAGTGTCTGCAACGCTATCTGCCTCAGCAGTCCAAGCGTGGCAGGCCACCAATTCACTCTCTGCGAGCCATTTTTGATGCGATCTTCTATGTGCTACGCACCGGCTGTCTGTGGCGCTACCTCCCAGTCAACTTTCCACCGTGGCAGACGGTCTTCTCCCATTTCCGGCGTTTGCGCCTCAAAGGGATCTGGACGCTCTTGCTGCGGGCGTTGCACCGCCCTCGACGCGAACGACAAGCAAGGCATTCTGACCCAAGTGCAGCTAGCATAGATTCGCCATCCGCGTGAAAACAGTCGAGGAGTCATCTGGGATCTGTGGCTACGATGCCCACAAACACATCAAAGGGCGGAAACGGCATCTCCTCGTGGATACGCTGGGTATCCCCATTTCCATTTACGTGACCCCCACTGATACGCACGACACCAAAGGGGCTCGCTGTCTGCTCGCAGGACTCGCGTTCTTCGTGCCCCGCCTGAAAAAAATCTGGGCAGACGCCGCCTACCGCGGGCAGGAGTTAGCTGAGTGGTGCCAGGCCGAGGGAGGCTGGGATCTGGAAATCGTCGAGCGCACCCCAGGCACGCGAGGCTGGAGCCGTGGTGCCTCGCAGATGGGTGGTAGAGCGTACGTTGCGTTGGCTCTCTCGTAACAGGAGGATGAGCAAGGATTACGAATGAAAGGTGCAGACCAGCGAAACGCTCATCCAAGTGGCGATGATTCGGCTCCTGCTCGCTCGTTTGGCGCGGCATCTACGAACCAGTTCCCACACGCCCCATTAGGGCGTCAACCGTTTCCAATGGCCCTCGGAGACTACTGAGACTTCGCCATCAACCACTTGTATGGCGGTCTGATCGTCAATCAAGTACACCGGCACCGGCATGCCGGCGGCCCATTTTTCAGCATTGGCCATGGAATTGTCCGGCAGAGAGGGGTTATCCAGGTGCGGAAACAGCGCAAAATCAACCAGTCCCAGCGTGCTATCGCCACCGGTGGGCGGCTTCCAGCCGACGAAGTCCTCCCCGATGCTGGGGGTCAGCACCATGCTCCCAGCGCTCAGCCCGACATAGACCGTCTCGCGCCCAAGCTTCGGCAAGAGGTCGGCCAGTCCGGATTGCCGCATCCAGTAGCACAGATACAGGGGATCGCCGCCTTCCACCAGCAGGGCGTCCGTCTCTTGGACCAGCGGGAGCCAACGCTCTTCATCGATGCTGGGCAGCGCGGTGAGCTCCAGCACGCCCAACGACTTCCACCCCAGTTCGCACAGGGAGGTGAATCCGTCAGGGAATGGAGCGGTGTTGGTCTCTCCGCGGATCAGCCGGGCGACCATGGCCGGACCATTGGGGTTGGCGTACAGCGCGGTGGGAATGTAGAGGGCGCTGGACTCGGCGATCGGTTTGCCCAGCAGATCAACCAGGGCGTTGCGAATGCTGCTGTTGGTGATGCCACCAGAGGTCAGCAGAAATTTCATGATGCCTCTCCTTGTCGATTGAATGGGAGCCGCAAGCTCCTCCAGTCCCTCTCGTTGAGACTGAAGCAGAACGACCCCAGAACGGAACGACTGCGTTTCTCATAGCGCTGAGTCGTCTGCTCTCGCTGTCCGTCTTGCGCACAACGGTCTTCCGCTCCCTCATTGCATGCAAGACATTCTAGCATCAAACCTGCGCAAAAAACTTCTCCTATCTTGCTCTTTTGGCCATGCAGCATTCCCGCCGCGCATTCCAAAACACGGTCTCAGTAACGTTTGATTAGAGAAGAGGATGATCGAACGCCGAGAGAAATGCATCATCGTGCCAACCTCACTCTTGCCGGGTCTGCTGATGCCTGCTGCACCTGTTGTCCTCACCATCCCTACAAGGACAATGGAAGGCCTATGATAGGGAGATATTGGAGGTTTCAGGCTGAGATCCAGCCTGAAACCTGGCCTGAAACGGCCTAGAGCTCGAGCAGTTCAATCTGGACCAGGTGCGCTCGAACTCCTGACTCACCTGCGTTCCTTGCGGGCAGAGATGTAGCGGGTAGCAGCAGCTCCTGGATCCTGGCATGTTGCATAAGACCCTACACAAGCAAGCAGTTATTCACATGGTATTCACGACAAATGCTTGATTCAAGCCCATCGACATGCTATCATATGCCAAGCTCATCGGCTAAAAATATATACTAAGGAGGCATAATGCCACATACAAATTCATCAACCAGTGCATCAAACTGGCAGGATGATCTTGATGCTTTTTTGAGCAGCATAATCGCAAACAAAAACAGGTTGCAGATGATATCAGTAGGGCGCAAGCGAAGGCAGATCGATTTATCGCTTCAACGGTGATGCCAGCGTTCATAGAAGTGAAGACTACGCTGGAAAAGCATGGAAGAACTGTCGAAATAGAGCGGAGTTCTGGCAGGGCAGCTATTCAGGTATATTTTCAGGGTGAGCAAGAACTGGATTACCAGGTAAGAACGGACGTATACCCAAATCGCGTTGTTGCCCATCCAGCTACCGGCCTCAAAAACCACGGAGGATACTCTCTGGGGGCCTTCAGAAGCGGCGCGTAAGATTATACCGCCGATGATATCTCATCAGATGAGATCATCCAGCATCTTCTAGACAGCTATAAATCTCACTTGATGTATCCTGGAAAGGAATCCCGATGATAGACGAAAATCCACTCGCAGAACGAAAAGACAAGGAAACATTAATTGGTGAGCTTGACGGGAATGCAGGGCTCTTCGAGTACTGGGAACAAACAGGAAAGATAACCGCGGCCCAGGACGGGCTGTATAATTACAGCACTTTTTTGCGACTTCGGGCAGAATTGGTTGGAGAAAGGCCACACCTTCAGGCAGGGTTTACGGGCCCCAATAAATTTGAACCTCCACCTTCGGTTACATTTTCTTTCATCGGAGAATCACTCACATTTTGGCTGGAAAATCACGACATTCTCGTAGTCGTAGGAAATGTAAGGCGTAGGCTCAACCCCAGTGAAAGCCTCGAACTGCTAAACTTTCTCTCCAAATATCGCGACGAGTTCGAACGTGCGAAACGATCATAGGAGCGTGCATGGCAACGAACTTTACTGAAGTTATCACCACATATCGAAAGCGTTGCGAGCAGCTTCTGCAAAACACTGAGCCTGATAGCGCCGAGTACATTGCTTACAGTCAGATTCTCCAGGTGTTTGACCGGTACCAAACAGGAGAACCCGGCAACCGTGCAGGCGACATTAGCATGGATCTAGGTGGCGTAGCAGACAGCATGCAACCTGTTTTTGGTGCGCCTGCGGAAGATCGTGCCAAAATTGCAAAAGCGCGAAAGATTGCGGAACAATGGGCGCAAGATTTCAAGAGGGATTCCGGAAATTCTGGAATACAATTTCGCTATCGATATCTCTGATCTGCGCATGTTTTAAGGATTATATCGGGCCGTTCGTGAACCAGCAGCGAGCGGCTTTTGCGTGCGTCGGTGCAAAGGAACATGGATGAGGGAGTTGACGAGCTGAGCTATTTGGCTCGAATGAGTTCAAGATAAGGCCAATTATCTTGAACTCACGGAGGCAGAGAACAGATGAGTACGTCGGACTGGATCACGATCGGGGTCGGGCTTGGTGGATGGGTCGCCGCCGTGATCGCATTCTTTAGCCTCATGTACCAGCGGCGGGGGCTGAGGCGGATCAAAGAAGAAAGCGTCGAGCAGCTCACCAAAGAGATTCTCTACATTGTGCTCTATTATGCCATTGACCCAGGCAGGCATGAATATTTCCCGAATGAACAAACGATCCAGCTCACCAAAGACTGGATCGAGAGAGCACACTAGCAGGTCAAAACGCGATTGATGAGAGAAACATAGAGGACGCTCCCTCGAGCAGAAAGCGAGCGATGAAGATGACCGATGAGCAGGCCATCACAATCGCTACTGACCAGAGCCAGGATCTCAATCCCTACTATGGAGCAAGATGCCGTGTTTCTGGCGACCTGGCTGCATGGGAAAAGGACAAGACGCAAGCCGCCTATCAGAGCGATATCCGCAAGTTTTATACCGTTGTGTGCAAACCGCTTGGAGAGTCAAAAAAGTGAGGAGAATGCTTCTTATCGTTGTTTTTGGGTCTATGGTTCCTTAGAGGCCAAATATAAGGTCTCATAGTGCCGAAGTGTTTAGTGTCATCTCCGGTGTCATCATACAACCTGATTATTCTTGCTTGTCCTCCTGTTTGCCAGTATAGCGACGGCGCAAAAACTCTTCGTAGTCTTCTCTTTTGACTCTGTATGTGCGCCGTAACTGCACGGCAGGAAGTTCCCGCTCACGTATCCAGATACGAACTGTTTCAGGATGCACGCCCAATTCTTCCGCTATTTCTTCGACGGTCAGCCACTGTTTTGGCATAAATACTCTCCCCTGGCGCCATTTGTGATTGGTGAGACCACGCTTCTTACGATTATACGGTTTCGTCTTGCTTGCGTCAATTGTTCTGTCTGATTTATGCCTTGCATTAACTTGACAATATGGTATTATTTGGGTAATATTGTATGAAATGGCATAAATTGATTTATGGACCGGCGAGAAAAGGCATAAGGGAGTGCTCATTCAACTGTCTCTCTGTGGGAGTTAGTACCCAGATTTGGAAATTGTGCCTGTAGTGCGGTATTTGGAGTGCGATTCTCGTAGCGGTGTGAGGTCTTCGGGTGGAGAGCATGTACCCAGCTTGGCGGCAACGGACATGCTCCCACCTCTACCACCATTGATCGTTGTCCGACCTCTGGCTGTAACCATTCTATCGCGCCTGCGGCCAGGGGTCAATCGAACAGATGTTGGGGAGACTGATCGAGGCGTTTCCCCTCAATTTTCTCCTCGACTGTATGTGAAAGGCAGGCTATCTTTATGACAGCAACACACACTCAATCAAAAGGCTTTAAGCCCTTTGAAGCCGATTCGGACTCGGTCCACCATCCCCCTGGTTCACCTATTCGCTTGCGGGTATCGGCGTCCTGTGCGGCATAGGCGCGAACCTCTGGCAAGTGTTCACGTCCGTGATCGCCTTTTTTACCATGTTTGTGCAGGGTGCGGCGTACAAAAACATGGACCCGCATACACAGGGGAACGCGACAGCAGGCGCGCTTGCCGTCAGCATCGGCATGGCCATCGCTTTCCAACTGGGCGTCATGTTCTTCGTGTTTCGCGTCCACAAGGAGTACAAAGAGCAGAAGGTCAAGGTTGGCGACAACATGCAGGCCGTGAAGACGACCGCTGTGCAGATGGTTGCCCACCACCGGCTCTTGCTCGCCTGGTCGCTGCTCTCCTTTATCGCCGACACTGTCGGTGACTTCACCTTCATTAACCTCTTATCCAACGATCCGTTCATGCTGCTCGGCTACACCTTGTCCCTGTACGCGGTCAGCACGATTATTCTCTCGGCCTCTCTGGAGCGGCATTGGGCCGCGAAGATCGCGCTGGAGAACTGGCGAGCGTTCAGGGCCTACATCAGGCTCATGCAGTTAAAAATCCGGGCGGCACAAGCGAAGCAGGAGGAGAAATAAATGAAAGAAGTCCTGGACCACTGGAAAGAGGGCGCTGGCGTCCTCGCCTACTTCGGCTTTCTGGCGTACTTTACCCCCAGGGCCGAGGCCCTCGGCTGGGGCTACAGGGGAATCCTGTTCTGCGTCGTGGCAGGCGCGCTGCTTGTCTTCCTCCTCTACCTGCTCGTGAAGTGCATCGCCGAGTACATCGCAGAGCACCGCGAGGAAATCAGCACCTTCCGCGAGTACATGGGTATTGGAGCGCCTGCAGAGCAGGCGAGCCTCGCCTCAATTGGCACGCTTGAAGACCACACTGACGACGAGATCGACGCCATGCTGGCCACCAACCCCTATGCCAGCGCCGAGATCATCGACAATGATAAATACACCCGCTTGCTGCCAGCCACCGGCATTGACTATAGCATTCGATTGGCAGATGAGGATGATCTGGAGCGCGAGACCGGCGAGGAGGCGGACAATGGTGAGGTCGTAGCCATCATTGGTGAGAACCCGCGCCGCCGCCTGCTCCTGGCCAACAACTTCCAGCCTGATGCGAACGACCCGCTCGCCACCGGTGTGTTCCTCGTCGGCATTCCGGGATCAGGCAAGACCGTCACGCTGGCCCTGTTCCTGGAACAGTACATCACCCGGTTTCACCTACCCGCGGTAGTTTTCGACATCGTTGGGGACTTGAAAAGTATCGTGGAGGACGGGTTATGTCCCCGCGGGCTAATCGGAACGCCGGAGGCAATGCCCAGCATGGCTCAGGTGGTCAGGTATCGCATGCAAGTAGTCATCGATCTTCAGCGATGTCGGCGTCCTGGCGAGGCCTTTCTCAACTACGAACTGGCCGGCCAGCTCATCGCCAGGACCCTCAAGGACCTCCTCAACGCGCAATCTGCTATTGATCCTGACCTTCGCCTGCCATGCCTGGTCGGCCTGGATGAAACCCACCTCTGGGCTCCCCAGAATCCGCCGTCCTACTTGTCGCCGGTGACGGCGAAAGACTTGCTTGATACGCTTACCGTCGTCGCGACGACCGGCCGCAAGTATGGTGTGGTGCCATTGTTCGCCGCACAGCGCATCCCGAAAGTCCACAAGGATATCATTGCGGGCTGTGAGACGCGCATCTTCGGCAAGGCGGACCTCGATAACGACATCAAACGCTACCGCGAGTATGTGAGTCCAAAGGTGATCTCTGATCAGGAGATACGCCAGTTGCCCAGGGGACGCATGGTGGTCTGTATGAACGGCAAGCAGCTCATCGTCCAGTTCTACCAGCGAGAAAGCCGCCACATCAGCCATACACCAGGCGTAACGCAGGCCCTTGACCATCTGGTGGGCTATATCCCTCCTGAACGGCTGGCAAGCATCAGCCGCCCACTCGATGCTGTGTGGCCAGCGCCTTCCTCACCGTCCCCTGGATTGCGCCCCGCTACCCACGTACACACATCTCCAACTGGAGGCTTCACCACTACCATCCCCGCTCAGCTACGCAAAGCGCGAGAACTGTACCGGCCGGGCATGTCTCATCGAGATCTCGCGCGAGTCATGGGCATTGACAAAGAGGCCGCCATTGCACTCATGCGGCAACTCAAAACGCGCCGGCTCACCGGCGAGGCACAAGCAGAGCAAGACACAAGCAGCAGGGAAGGCAGCCAGGCGACACCACAGGCACCTGAGCGAACCGAAATCACGGTCCTGCCCATACGAAGTGAGCAAAAACCGCAGCCCTCGCTCAAAGATGCGATCATCTGCTGGAACGAGCTGGTCAAAGCCGGGCAGAATCCCTCGCGGAACAACTTACAGCAGGCGCTCCTGGCCAAAGGCTTTGATTGCAAGGAGAACTGGGCGCGCAAGTTCTACGAAGACATCAAGAACATGTTGAAAGATCAACCGAAAGCATCGGTAGGCGGGTAGGTGGGTGGGTGTTCGGAGAATGCTCCAGCGTGGGCATCTTGAGCGGGAAAACAGCGCCACCTGCCCACCCACCTACCCACCTGACCGCCTACCACCTGGAAACGTGAGGATGCGATGACTAGACAACGACACTGGTACAACGATCGAGAACTCTTCCTGCATGGCCTGGTGCGCAGCAGCTACGTGACGGCCATCACGGACTGGTTTATGGGCTTCGCTGGCAAACTGACCGAGCTGGTGCTCTACGGCACGATCCTGTACTCCTGCGCTCAGCTCTACCCCGGTGTAGATTTGCCCACCGGCCTTTCCCTGGCCGTGTTCCTCATCCAGATGGGCGCGCTCGATATCGGCGGACTCAGCCTCGCCAAGCTCGCAAGGCAAGCCAGGGAAGATGGCAACACTCATGGCGCGAAGCAAGCCGAGATGCTCTCCCGATGGCTGATCGGAATTATGCTGACCGGCGTCGTCACGGTCGGCGTCGAGCATGTGGTTCCCATCCCCGGACAGGCCCGAACTGGCGTGGAAATTGTCCTCGTCGTGGCTCGCTCCATCTGCTCCGTCTTCTATGGCCGTGTGGTGCATCTGCTCAAAGATGAGGGAGCGCAGGTACAGCGGGTCCCGGCGGTCGATGTGCTGCAACACCTGCAGGCATTCACTGAGCAACTCCAAAGCATCGAGCGGTGGTTCACGGACTTTCACCAGCAGCAGTTGTTTCAACTTCATAACGTTGAAACAAGCTTTCAGGAACTGCTGCATGAAAGTCTTTCACCCATCGTCGCCACGCTGCAATTTCAGAGCGAAACGCTTTCAGTGCTGTCCACATTCAACGAGCAGCTCGACCAGATCGGTGCCGTCGCCGAGTACCAGCTTCGCATTACCGAGGAAGTGACGCGGGTGAGAGCCACGCTGGAGCGTATTGGCAGTGCTCACCATGCCGCGACAAACCAGGTAAGGGAAGCCACACACCTGTCCCGCGTCAAGCCGCTGCTCCAGCTTGCTCCCGGCAGGTCTGAATCCAGATCCACAGGGGAGTTCGACAAGGCGCAATTTGTCTACGCCTGCCTGCGAGAAAACCCCGACATGAAGATTGCAGACATTCAGCAGCGGGCGGCTGAAATGGGACAGACTATTTCAGTTGGATGTGTAAGTCAGCACCGCAAAGCCTTTTTTGAAAGCGTGAAAGCGGCTGAAGGTGAAAGTCTCCTTGAGACTGCAACGATTGCAGTAGGCCATTAAATGAAAGTGAAGGTGAACATGAAAGCGACGCGCAGGGAGCTACTGAAAACAGTTTCCGGCGACCATTTGCAATGCCTGGGCAATACGCCTCTATCACTTCCTTGCACGCTACCGCTACTGAACAATCAGTCACTACCTGTACATGCTCCTTTTAGAAGCATGTGCATGGTGCTGGTCCCACTTCTATCAAGGCCAGCCGTATCCGGCGCATTGATCTTCGACCATAGTCCAGAACATACTGCCTGGTTCAAACAGGAACCAATGCTCGTCGGGGACGCTGCTTCGCTCAGCTTAGCCGAGCTGTTCAATATTCCAGTGAGACCTTGCGATGACAGTCAGGAAGGAGGTTCTTGCTATGTATAAGATCGTGATCATTTAAAGTCAAAAGCCAGCTCCTGCTTATGCCTTCCTGCCTTTGACGATTGTATGAGTGAGCTTGGGTAGAGAAAGTACCCACATCGCAGCGTCAACATCGCCAAAAAATCTTCATACGCTCGGAAGAAAAAATTTATGAAAGTGTTCCCCTAGTGACGGCGGATACAGGGTACTCTTGCTTTAAAGATTAGCGTTCCAAGCATTAATATTCCCGGCGATTTTGCCGCAGCGCATCCGGGGAAATCTTCCAGCAGTCGGAAGGAAAAGCTGGGTCCACACATCAAGTGCAGAGTCCGAATGGATGCAACGCTTTTCTTGAAAGGCGGCCTGGGCATTAGAAAGTCTTGTCGCCTGTTATGGGAAACGAAGTGACCAGTAGCATAAGCAGGAGCCAGATGATGTTACCTGAATATTACTATGAGCGAGCCTGCAAACTGTTCTGCAGGATACTTCACAGATTAGAGGAGTTAGAAAATGGTGAAAATTGTAACAACGGCGAAACCGACAGAGGTGATCTTAACACCCTCGTGGAAGGTAGACCTTCCGATCACATCTCTCGTGCAAATCTACCCCCGCGTCAGCACGCCAGAGCAAAAAAAGAACGTATCGGCCGAAATGCAGGTAGATAAGAAGTTTGCCCTTGCATGTGGCTGGGCTGAAGAACTTATCATTGTAGACGATCGAGACCTGGGCTTATCTGGCCAGCTCCGGATGGAAGACCGCCCTGCCTTTAATGAGATGAACCGAAAAATAGCGAACGGGCAGGTAAAGATAGTAATAGCAGCCCAGGTAGACAGGCTATTTCGTGACCGTTGGGGCGCAGAGTATGCGAAGTTCATGGAGATCTGCTACACCTACGGGGTGAAGGTTATTACCCTCAACCATACTCGTACTGCGATAGACTTCATTTACGACTTCTCCATATCCTGGCACGTTGACCAATTTAGGCGGAAGTGTGAAGAGGCATGGAAATACATAGAGGGCCATGTCTATAGAATGCTTGGAGCCAGAGAGGAAGCTGCAAAAGCGGGAAGGTGGACGGGTCATAATATACCCATTGGCTACATGCCTGACTTGAGGGAGCGAGTAGACGGAAAGAAAAATCCTCATTACAAGAGGTGGATAAGCTACCAGCCTCATCTGGAGAGGCTGGATTGGGCCTATAAACGGTTCAGGCAGTTAGGAGGGGGACTCCATGACCTGTTCAGAGAGATAAACCGACAAAAAGATTTCTTTCCCCCGTTTGAAGACCGGGTGCCTGATATTGTACTCACGCATTGCCGGTTGCTTATGGCTCTGTTCGATGATAGGGAAGAGGTCAGTATAGAGGAACTGCGCAGCACGGGATTTACCGTGCAATCTCCTACCGGACTCAGAAGTATCCTGATGAACCCTTTCAATGGGGGTATGCTTGTCTATAAAGGGGTACTGCTTAACTCCGAAGACCACGAGCCTGCTACCGATTTAGGAACGCTCCTCTATGCCTTTAACCGTTTATCCCCAACGAACCTAGACGGTACGCCAAACCCATACCTGGAAGAGAAGAAGAAGGTATACACAAAGCGGTTTGAGTCAAAGATGAGGGCTGCTCTCTATGGCAAGATCGAGGTAGCCTACCCTAAATACAAAGTGTATCTGCGCGATACGCCAACCAATGATAAGAACAGGAGAAAAGCCAACCCAGCTCCGGAGGAGGTGAAGAAATACTACGCATTCTATGATTACGGGGAGCCATTGAGGCATCTGAGGTACTTAGTGCCTGTCAGCGAAATAGACGGCTGCTTCTTCAAGCATTTCGTTCACACCTTACAAGTTGCCAACGAGTTTGAAGACTATCTTGAACATGAGCAGAAGGAACTACAACAGAGACAGGTAGACCTGGAGCAGATTGATCGTGACATACATGCAACGAAAGCAGCGATGCAGCGCATTGAGGAGCAAGCCGCGAACGGAGAACTGACGAACCCTGCGCTTGCTAGGAAAGCGAACGAGAGCTTTGGCCTGTTGGAGCAAGAACTGGCACGGCTGGAGGGGAGAAAGGCAACGATACAGTCTACCACCACGAGGGTGGAGCGTAGGGTGGGGTACAAAGAGCTTATGAAGAGGGCGGGAGACCACTGGAGCGAGGTGGTGCAGCCGGAAGACTTACCAGAGATGATAGATACCTTTGTCGAGAAAGTGGTATGGGCAATTCTTTCTCCACATTTCTACACCCTGACCGTCCACTGGCGTGACCCTGAATGGGGAGTAGACGAGTTGCTATGCTTCCGCGAACTCCATCCCACAATTCAGTGGACGAAGGAAGAAGATGCAATACTACAAGAGAGGTATCCCACTGCTACAGCGAACGAACTGATCACACTTTTCCCAGAGAGGACACCGCTTGGCATACGGAAAAGGGCGAGAAGGCTGGGAATCGCCTGCGAAGTCGTCAAGGACTGGGAGGGTTACAGAAGCGACCCCGCACGTTGGACTGCAAGATGGGAGAACCGGTGGACGAAAGAAGAAGATGCAATACTGGTCGAGAAGTACCCTACGGGTACGGCGGATGAACTGCTCCGGCTCCTGCCGGGCAGAACACCCCGGTCTATGTCCAATAGAGCAATAAGGCTCCATCTCAAGTCGGAAGTCACGAAGAACTGGAGAACCTTCAGGAGGAATTGCGAAGGTATTCTTACCCCTGCAGATCGCGAAGTCATGGAGAAGTATGGTATAACTGAGGAAGAACTGCGCATACCGGGTGTGAAATTGCTGCGGTGTTCAAAAGCACCGTAGCCGATCAGAGCACATTGCATCTAGCTCCCATTGTGATCGATGAGATCCGCGTGCAGGGATCGCGCTGCGGCCCCTTTGAGCCAGCGCTGCGTGCTTTGAGCCAGCACAGTATTGATGTGCGCCCGCTGATCAGCGCGCGGTTTAGCCTGGACGAGGGGCTAACTGCTTTCCAGTATGCGGCGCAAAAAGGTGTGTTGAAGGTGCTGGTGAGAGTACCGGCTGATCCCCTATCACCGTTTATTGGCGCCTTCGCAAGCTTTAATGAGGATCATGACTGGATTGAACGGCACGATGAGCACTTTACTGGAAGCCGAGAGGATGAAGAGCGCTAATGCAAAACTTGCTATCAAACTTCCTCTTATGCGAGAATACGACATATACTATATACGAATTCCCGGGAAATGTGTTGCCGGCCATTGGACCATTGTGATAGCCCTGGCAGCCCCAGGCTAACTCGACAGGCAGAATGAAAGGAAACCATTATGAGTAATGATACCGAAAGATGCCGAAAATTACGCAAACTCCACGCCCGCCTCACCGAGGAAGTGAGGGCGTTAGAAGCAGACGTGCGACAGGAAGAGTATGATGGGGTGGCCAATCCACTTGAGATGGTCAACATCATCAAGAGTCTCCAAAGGACGCTCAGCGAAGTTGAAGTTGAACTGGCAAAGTGTCCCGAGGCTGAGTAGCCGGCCGGAAACAGGCGTTTTTGCCAAGAGAGGAAAAGGATATGTTTGAAGCGCTATTTCGGATCGTCGTTGAGGTCGAAGCCGATGGGCAGGGGCAACGCATCTTTCCGGTCGCCAAAAATCGACCTGCTGCAAACGAGAGGGATTTTTTATCTCTTTTAGCCTCGGTCTACCAGGAGGAAGTGTACCCAACGCTCCGGCCTGACGATACCCTGACGGTCACAGCGCATCTCGATGTGCCGGTCAGAGAGGTAGAAAGGACATTTCGCTTTCGCCAGGATCGGCTCTTTGAGGGAGAGGGGATCCAGCAGCCAGTATCAGACCTGCTGCCGCTCGTGCAGGCGGTCTATGAGCAATTTGTGCGGCAGGTGGTGCCCGGCGATGTCCTCACCCTCACGTTTCATGTTGAACAACCCTGACAGTGATAGGCTGGGCAGGCCAGAGTGCTAGGCATACTTCAGGAGCAATCACCTTCATTCCAGGCCTTATCCAGCGTCCCAGGAGGAAGCGGGTCAGGGCGCTCGCAGGTACTGGCGAGCCTGATATGTTTGCCTTCAATAGCCGATTCAAGAAACGCTTGCATGGCATCGAGCACGTGATATGCCAGTTCACCGCTGGCTCGATGAGGTCGTCCTGCTCGCATCGCATAAGCCATATCGGCGGCACCAATGCCCCTGCTATTCTTCACATACTCGTTGTGCGTAAGCGGAATATCAATCCAGTCGGTTTCGCCCGCACGCTTCAAGCGCACCGGGCCGCCAAAGGTGTTGGGATTGGGCACGCTCAATGTGCCCTCTGTGCCATAAATTTCGATGTACGGCAACTGGTGTGCCCAGACATCAAAGCTTGTCACCAGCATCCCAACTGTGCCACCCGCAAATTCCATCGCTCCTACAATATGCGTCGGCGTATTGACAACGATCCTGGTGCCATATTTGGGCTCGCTCGTGATGACCCGTTCGGGAAATGATGTCTTCGCTATGCCCGTCACGCGCCTGATGGGGCCGATCAGATTGACCAGGGCCGTCAAATAGTAAGGCCCCATGTCAAAGAGAGGCCCGGCGCCCGGCTGGTAAAAAAATTCCGGGTCAGGATGCCAGTTTTCCTGGCCATGGCTCAACATCGAGGCGTGAGCAGCCACAGGCGCACCTATCGCGCCCTCATCGATGAGCTTGCGGCAGGTCTGCAATCCTCCTCCTAGAAAGGTATCGGGAGCGCAACCAACACGCACACCGCGAGCGCGAGCCGCTTCTAGCAACGTGCGCCCCTGCTCGCGATTGAGCGCCAGTGGTTTTTCGTTGTACAGCGATTTCCCGGCTTCAATTACCGCCATTCCCACTTCAAAGTGCGCCTTCGGTATCGTCAGGTTGATGACAAGCTCGATATCCGAGTTAGCCAGCAATTCCTCGACAGAAACGGCGCTGGCTATATGATAGCGTTCAGCCTGCGCACGCGCTCGTTCCATATCAAGGTCCGCACAGGCGACGATATGAAGATTGCTGAACATTTCAGGAGCTCGCAAATAAATATGGCTGACCTTCCCACATCCAATCACGCCAGCCTGTACCTGCGATAGTGATGCCATTCTTCCTCCATAAAGGTGCTATAATGAAGATGAACAAAATCACCCACCTATGTCATCCTGAGCGAAGCGAAGGATCTCTCGACGGCCATATAGACCCTTCCCCTTCGTGCCTCAAGGCTTGGGCTCACTCGCTCAAGGTGATATGGTTTGAACCTTGCCTATATTCGCAACCCAAGTCTATCTTGCAAATAGTCCCGGCAAATGCGCAAGCTATCTTTTGGAGTTGTGCGCGACACATCGATCTCCACCGTGATCCAATCCTTGTAGTCAACATCTTGCAGGGCTTGCATGATAGGCCCGTAATCGATGATTCCTCGTCCTAATTCACAGAAAATTGGAAGGCGCTCAGTGCCGCTCTCTACCTTGATCCCCATCTTTTGCTGCCGGCGCTCCTCGATAACGCCCGCTCGCAAGTCCTTGATATGCATATAGCGCATGCGTTCGCCATAACGCCGGATCATACGAGGTACGTCTATCTCCGCTCCTGTCAAGTGAGCGGTATCCGGGCAGAAAAAGACGTAATCGGGATCGCTAAGCTCCATAATGGTATCTATCTCAGGCTCGGTCTCGATCTCGGTTCCCAGGTGCGGGTGAACACAGGCCAGCACGCCAAGATCATAGCAGGCACGCGCCGCTTCGTTGATAGTCTTTGCCGCTTCATGTAATGCTTCGCTCGTTGTACCGCCGGGTGTGCGTGGTCCTCCCGGCCCAAAGACCAGGCGATCCACGCCAATAGCAGCGAGAAAGCGAGCCAGGCGCATGTTATATGCAATGACCTCCTCGCGACGCCCTGGATCGCTGAAGCGGCCGCCGCCATAAAGCGCCGAGAGGCGCAGGTGATGGGACGCCAGCAGCTCTTGAAATTCCTGTGGGCGCTCTTCATAGGCAAGCGCGTTGCGAGGAAATGGCTCACAGGCGTGAAAGCCCAGTTCCTCTACCTCACGCAGCGCCTGTTCAAAATGCTCGCCCCATGTGATCAGGTGACAAGAAATAGGATTATCTGGCATGTGATCCCCTCTTTTCTTGATTGACAAAAGTCCTGACTTGTTTTACCATCTTCGATCATGCAAGAGCAAGATATATTTTGCCAGATTGCGCGGTCTGAGGTGCCGGCATATATCGTTTTTGAAGACGAGCTCTCGCTCGCCTTTTTAGATAGCAGGCCGCTCTTCCCAGGGCACTGCCTGCTGATCCCGAAAGAGCACTATGAGACGCTGGCCGATCTGCCTGCCGCACTCGTTGGCCCACTTTTCCAGAACGCGCAGCTCATCGAACGCGCCATAGAGCAAGGGCTACAGGCGGATGGCACATTTGTGGCTATCAACAATCGTATCAGCCAGAGCGTACCACATATGCACATTCACCTTGTACCGCGCCATAAAAAAGATGGGTTGAAAGGATTCTTCTGGCCCAGGCAGCGATACAAGGATCAGGAAGCTATGTTAGAGATGCAGCATACGCTTCAGGCGGCTATCGAACGATTGCGAGCCTGAAACGTATTTCTCTTATTTGTCTCGCTCCTCGCTCTTGAGGGCTGCTTGCGCGGCGGCCAGGCGAGCAACGGGCACGCGGAAGGGCGAGCAACTGACGTAGTCGAGGCCAACCTCGTTGCAGAACTCGATGCTATCGGGGTCGCCGCCATGCTCACCGCAGATGCCCAGTTCGAGGTGCGGATTGGCTGCGCGGCCCTTCTCGACCGCCATGCGTACTAACTGCCCCACACCGTCGCGATCGAGCGTCTGGAAGGGATTGGCGGGCAGGATTTTGACTCTTCCCTCGATGCCCGGTTCCTCCAGGCCATCGACATACTTCAGCAAGAATTTGCCTTCAGCGTCGTCGCGGCTGATGCCAAAGGTCGTCTGCGTCAGGTCATTGGTGCCAAAGCTGAAGAAATCGGCGACTGTGGCAATCTGATCGGCGGTGAGCGCAGCACGCGGCAACTCGATCATGGTACCAAATTTGTACTCGACGCTCACGCCGGCCTCAGAGGTGATCTGCTTTGCCACGGCCTCGAGCTGGCGGCGCACCTCTTTCAATTCGTTGACGTGCCCGACCAGGGGAATCATGATCTTGGGCTGCAGCTTCTTGCCCTGCTTTGCCAGTTCTATGGCTGCTTCCAGGATAGCCCGCGTCTGCATCACGTTGATCTCAGGGAAGAGCAGCCCCAGGCGACAGCCGCGCAAGCCAAGCATAGGGTTCATTTCGCGCATCGCCCCAACTTTCTCCAGCATCGCCCGCTTTTCCTGGAGTTCCTTTTCGTGGCCACCCTCCGTCTCAAGGCGCGTCACTTCGACCAGCAAGTCTTCATAAGAAGGCAAGAACTCGTGCAGCGGTGGGTCAATCAGGCGAATGACAACCGGGTAGCCTTCGCCCGTTTTAGGATTGACCATCGCCTCGAAAATTCCCTTGAAGTCGCTGCGCTGGAAGGGGAGTAACTGGTCAAGCGCCTTTTGCCGCTCCTCCTTCGTCTCTGCCAGGATCATCCTTTGTACAATGGGCAGGCGCTCCTGCTCCATGAACATATGCTCGGTGCGGCAGAGGCCGATGCCTTCAGCCCCAAAAGTGACGGCGCGCTTAGCGTCGCGAGGATAATCGGCGTTGGCCCACACCCCCAGCCTGCGAT
>CADDZH010000059.1 GCA_902812455.1 Chloroflexota bacterium
GCGAAGTTCTAGCTGGTTAAACATTTTCACCCATGATAACTCCTTTTGATGTGGTAGTAATTTTGTATACCAGGTAGTGGTTGTGTTTAACTTTCACCCGCAGAATACGTATGGATTCAATGAGAGAAGCTGGATCAGAGCCTGACTCCCACAAGGGGAGTCACTACATGCCCCTTTTCTCGAGACAGGAGATGTAGTGGCCTCCCTTGTGGGGGCCAGGGGTCCGCTCTAAATATTCGATGCGAGAAGGCGGTCATAAGCTATGGAATGTCCTTATTGTGGAGCACAAAATCGTCCTGGCGTTCACTTTTGTAGCAATTGTGGCCATCCCCTGAATCCAGTCAGCTCTGTCCAGAGTGCCAGCAGCGGCACTGGTACGAGCACACCTGCGAGCGCAGGCGCTAATTCTCGTGCTCTTACACCCGGTTCGCGCTTGCAGGGTGGCCGGTATGTGATCAAAAAGGTGCTGGGGCAAGGTGGAATGGGCGCTGCCATGCTGGCAACCGATCTACGGTTGGATAGCAAACCGGTTGTGATCAAAGAATTGATTTCCGATAGTTCCGACCCGGCCCAACAGCAGGAAGATGTACGCAACTTTAAGCGGGAAGTCGCCCTGCTGGCGCATATCGATCACCCGCTTGTGCCGACCGTCACCGATCACTTCCAGGAAGGCTCGCGCTACTTCATGGTGCAGGAATACGTGGAGGGCGAAAACCTGGAAGAACGCATGGACCGTATCAACCAGCCGATGAAGGAGCGCGAAGTCCTGGAATATGCCTCGGAGGTGCTGGATATCCTTGATTATTTGTCGCAGCAGACGCCACCGATTGTGCATCGCGATATTAAGCCTGCCAATATCATTATTGGAGCAAAGGATAAGAGGGCGCACCTGGTCGATTTTGGCATCGCGCGGGCAGACGTTGCGCGCAATGCGCGGCGCAAGCAGACGAGCGCGCTTGGCACGCCTGGCTATGCCCCGCCGGAACAGTACCAGGGCAATGCCGACCCGCGCTCCGACCTGTACGCGCTGGGCGCGACAATGCATCACCTGCTGACGAATCGCGATCCACGCAACCACCCACCGTTTACCTATCCCCCTGTGCGGACGTTGAACCCACAGCTCTCGCAGGACGTGGAGCGGGTCATCGCACGTGCGATGATCAACGATATCAACCAGCGCTACCAGAGCGCAGCGGCGATGAAGCGAGATGTTGATGATATCCTGCTCAAGCGCTTTGGAGTATCGCCTAATGCCGGAAGCTATACGCTGGGCACTTCCGGGCAGATGAGCGCGACCCCGGCCCCGCCTGCGAGCGCGGGAAGTCCCACCGGGGCTCAAACAGTTCTTAGTAAACCGGCGCCCCAGCCCCAGGTGCAGCAGCAGGTGCCTCCACCGCCTCAACGGGTTGCGCCGCCACCTCCGCCTGTAGGAGGCTGGCAGGGAACACCGTACCAGCCTGCAGGGATGATCAACCAGCCGCCGCCCCGGCGTAAGAGCCATGTTGTGCGCAATCTCCTGTTATTATTGCTTGTCTTGCTTCTGATCGGGGGAACGCTGTTTGCAGTCTCCTACATTCGTAGCCGCACGAGCACACAACATAGCGCAGCAACCCCAACAACAGTGACGGGAAGCGGGAACGGCATCGGCGCGACGAAAGCACCAGATGGTGAGCTTATCGGGATCAGCGATGGCACGGTTGCCTTCGATATCCACCGGCCCGATGGGCCTGACAAGATCAATGCAGCCAAAGCACTGCAAGGCGGCAATACTGCCAGTGCGGAATCCTTGTGGCAAGCGGCCCTCAACCTGCCGGACGAATCGAACGATGCTGAGGCCCTCATCTATCTTGAGGATCAGAATGTGCTGAATGCTCATTCGAACAATGGCACTCCATATATCACCATTGTGGTAAGCACGATGCTGACGGGAGCCAATGCCTCCGTTGGGCGCGATGACCTGCAAGGGGCTTACGTAGCGCAAAAAGAGTTCAATGATGGGGCCAAGCTGGCTAACGGGACGCTGGTGCGCCTGCTCATTGCCAATTCTGGCAGCAGTAGTAATTATGCGAAAACGGTTGCCAACCAGATTGTGCAGCTCGCGCATTCAGACCCGACCTTTGTGGGTGTCATGGGATGGCCTTTCAGTTCATATACCTTTGCTGCCGTGAAGATACTGCAGCAGGCGCATATCGTGATGGTCTCGCAAACGGCCTCAAGTGATCTGCTGTCGGGTGTCTCGCTCTACTTCTTCCGCGTGGCCCCGCCCAACACGGCCCAGGGAGTAGCTGGAGCGAAATACGCTGAACAGGTGCTGCAGGTGCACAAAGCTGCCCTGTTTCTGGACCCCTCCGATCCGTATAGCGAGACCCTGGCCAGTGACTTTTCCAAACAGTTCAGGGCTGATGGAAATACTGTGTTTGATGAGGACTATACCGTCGGAACCAGTGGCCACGCCGCGCTCCCTCAATTGTTACAAAGCGCGCTGAACCGCAACCCGGATATGATCTACTTCTCGGGCTATGCTGCCGATGTCAGCGTACTTCTAACCGATCTGCCCACCTCTGGCCAGTTTGCTACCATCCCGGTGCTGGGGGGAGATGCCCTTTATGAGCTGGGTGGGTATACGAGCAGCGCGGGCGCTGCCGATAGGCACCTTCGCTTCACCTCGTTTGCCTTTCCAGACGAATGGGACAATCAACACCTCACTGCCCAGAAACCCCATTTTTTTGCTGAGTATCCAGCCGATTTCGATCCGGCCAGGCAGCACTCAACCGGGGCCTATGGCTACGATCGTCCCGATGGTGATGTCATGCTTTCTTACGATGCTATGCTGGCCTTGCTGGATGGCAGCAATACGCTGCTGTCCTCACATGAGTCATTGACGGGAAGTAATCTGCGCAAGGCGCTGCTGGCGATCAACGGGACGCATGCAATCCAGGGCGTGAGCGGGCAAATCTCCTTCGGCAGCAATGGTGATCCCATCAACAAGGCCTTTGTGGTGCTCTTCATTGACGCCAACGGCTACATCAAGATGCAATCCGTGCAGGGTTGCTTCCTGGTAGGGAAATGTTAGAAAACCTCGCAAGCGCTACCAGCCCAGGGGCAGCGCTTGCAAGAGAAGTTCGCGCAGGATGATCAGCAAGAACGAGACGACCAGGAATGAGAGGTCGAAGACGCCCACGTTGCGCATGATGCGGCGTACCGGATTCAATAAAGGATCGGTGATGCGCGCCAGGAAGCGGACGATGGTATAGCGCTCGTCTATCCCGAACCAGGAGAGGATCACGCGCACGAAAATCGCCACGATCAGAAATCCGATACCCCAGGAAATGATCAACGATGGGATACCATATAAGTTGATTGTAGGCATAGATGTTTACTCCTGAGCAGTACGTACCTCAATGATAGGAAATCCCAGGATTTTACGTGGGATGATAGCCGTCACTCTCACTCCCTCAAGATCGGGCAGTGTTGTGACGTATTTCTGGATAAGCTCACCAAGTGGGCGTGCAGCCATCAAGCCAGCGATCGAAGATGCAGCGGCTGAAGCGATGCGCGTGCGTGGGCGGCTGGAAGTCATACCGAGCAATGTGCCGAGCGTCACCAGCGAGACGCCCACAGCGAGATTTGTGCCGCAGTTGGGATGGATGGCGAGTTCTGCTTCACCGGCCTGGAGACGGTGAAGGGCTTCGTCGAGCGCCAGGCGCAGTTTCCCAAGATCAACATTGCCAAAGATGATGAAGCCACTGGAACTGGAGCGCGCGCTTACGCGCAAGTCCGGGATCATGCCACTTAAAATGGTGATGGTTGCATGTTCCAGGGCATGGTTTTGACGAATACGACGGCCAAAAAGCATATCTTCCGGTTTCATTGTTGCATTTCTCTTTTCTTTATCTATTACGTGATCAGCTTACTTTTAGGAAAAGAGGGAAAGAGGCGGGGACACCCCGCACCCCGGCAAAGGGCTTCGCCCTCTGCACTCCCCATTTCCTACGAGCCTTTACGAAGGCGCTCACCAAAGATTGCCCGTCCTATGCGCACAATGGTGGCACCTTCTTCAATTGCTATACGATAATCATCGGTCATGCCCATAGATAGATGGTGCCAGGTACATTGCGGTAATTCCTCTTGCAACTGATCGCGCAAGAGGCGCAGGCCACGAAATACCGGGCGAACCTCTTCCGGGTTTTTCACGAGCGGCGCGATAGTCATTAAGCCCTGTACTTCCAGTGCAGGCAGGGTAACGATCTGGCGCGCTATCTCCGGCGCTTCCTCCAGGGGCATGCCCTCCTTGCTTTCTTCGCCTGAGACATTGACCTGCAACAGGATCGGCAGGCGCAATCCCCGGGACGCAGCGTGCCGGTTCAAGACCTGCGCGAGATGCACGCTATCGACGCTTTGTACCGAATCAAATGCGCCCACGACTTTGCCGGCCTTGTTGCTTTGCAGGTGGCCGATCATATGCCAGCGCATCCCTGCCGGGTGAAACTCCGCGATTTTGGGCAGAGCCTCCTGTACGCGGTTCTCACCGAAATCGGTTACCCCTACATTATACGCTATTTTCACCTTTTCGACAGGCATGGTTTTAGAGACGGCCACAAGTGTGATCTCCTCCGGCGATCGGCCAACCCGCCGGGCGGATTCCGCAATCGTCGCGCGCACACGCTCTATGTTGGCAGCAATTTGCTCTTGTGCTTCTCTATAGGCTGGTTGCTCTTGCATAGAACCTTTCATTGGTCTATATGCTTGGTCATTGTTCTTTTCAATGTCCTGTAGCCAAGCGCTTCGTAGAAGCGCAGGGGCCCGGCAGCAAATTCCCAGGTATCAAGGTGCATTTCGCTAGCGCCCTGCTCTTTTGCCCACTGTTCGACTGCCTCGACAAGCTGTGAGCCTATGCCATGTTGCCTGTACGGCTCCAGAACCATCAGGCTCTGTAAGTATCCATATTTCCGTGTAACAACAGCAGGGTCAGGTTCGCTTTGCCGGAGGTATACTTCGGCCAGCCCTGCTACAGCGTCTTCGATCTCTGCCAGGAATATGGCAGAAGTGCTGCCGGAAATTATACGTTTGAGTGAGGCCTGGAGTTCTAGGCGATCATAGGTTTCGGGAATGCGCAACTGATCCGGGACGCCGCGCACGTGGAACTCGTGAAACTCGATATAGATGTCGATGAGCGCATCGATGTCACGCCCAGTAGCGAGACGAATGGTAAGCCGGTTCATGCCTGCTTCTCCAACTCCTTCAGCGCTAAAACAACGGGGAAGCGCCCCGTTTGGCCTTGCTCGGCACGGTACGAGAAGAATCGCTCGGTGTTGCAGCCTGTACAAATGCTAGCCGATTCGATATGTTCGGGCAGCAGCCCCGCCATGAGCAACTGGTTGCGATTTGTTTCCTGCAGGTCGAGGTGCAGTGTAGAATGAGGGCGGCCCTCGCGCTGCTGCATCGAAAAGACCGCTGACTCGCGCACAAGATCGCGGTATCGCTCATCGGTAGGCATATCGCTGAACTGTTCCTGGCCATAAAAGAGGGCACGCACAAATTCCGTAACTTCGTAGCAGCACGGCCCGATGGACGGGGCAAGCCCGGCATAGATATCGCGGGGCTGGCAGTCAAAGTGTGCAATCATGGCTTCGACTGTGGCCAGGGCAATGCCCCGAGCAGTGCCGCGCCATCCACCATGTGCGAGAGCAATGATGCGCTGAACCGGGTCGTAGAAGAGGATGGGGACGCAATCGGCGAAGGAAAGCGCGAGGGCAATACCTGGCTGCCGCGTGATAATAGCATCGGCCTTGCGGCGTGGCTTCAGCGTCCAGATCAACTCCTGCCCATCAAGCAAATAGGAGCGATGGGACCAATCGCTACGCCAGTCATCCCATACCTCGTTATCTGTATCGAGTATGGCCACACCTGCGCCATGTACTTGCCAGAGTGTAGCACAAGGGTATGTTGCTATATCGAGCGCTTGCAGGACGAGCAAACGGTTACGTAGCACATTGTCGAGGCTATCGCCGGTGCTATATGAGGCATTGAGGCCCCGGTAGGGTACCTGGCTGTAGCCCCCCAGGCGGGTGAAGACGCCGTGGATGATTTCTGGAAATCGAAGAAAATAGTCGAATTGCAAATAACAGGCGTTATTTCGCTGCTGTTCGATCAAGATGACTCCTTTGAGTGAAGATGTTCCTGGCTGGTGCCTTTTTTCCTGGCATCATTGTAGCACATACCGGCTTGCTATGGCCCGTTCACGTTGCAGCTCTGGACATTTCCCAGGCCGAAGATCCTGTTGATGAGGGGTTGAATATTTTCGCAGCGAGGAAGCACGACGGATTGGTCTCCTCCTGCAGAGGGGTCATAGGCTGTGCTGACGTCTCCATAATCCTGGCTGCCGCTGCCAGGCCCCAGGGTAATGCGCTGGATAGCGTTGGTAGGAAAGTTG
This sequence comes from Chloroflexota bacterium, assembly GCA_902812455.1. The sequence goes on from CADDZH010000059.1 coordinate 6,434, forward strand.
CGCCCGAAGTTAGCGAAGCCGATCATTTCCTGTTCGCTCAGATCGGTGTACACGTAGCCGTTCAAATCCGCAAGCAGTTGCGGAAGGTTGGTGATCAGGCTTGTTATGCTGAGCTTTTGTTTGAGGGCTTCTAGCACCTGTTGCTGCCGCTGTGTGCGTCCAATATCCCCGGTGAGGTCGGCGTGACGCGAGCGCACGTACTCTAAGGCCTGCTCGCCATTGAGATGTTGCGGCCCTGGCGCGAGATAGAGGCGCTGGTAGTCATAGGGATTGCTGGCATTGCTGCCGACATCCTTGGGATAGGTATCGTCAACGATGGGATGGGTTACATCGATATCGACGCCACCTAGCGTATTAATGACGTTGATGAACCCTTGCAGGCCAACCCAGGCATAGCGATCGATGGGGATACCATAGTCTTTCTCGATGGTGAGTCGAGCGAGGCGGACGCCATCATCAAAGTTGTTGCGCTCCTGGGCGCCCAGGTAGAAGGCCTGGTCGATCTTGTGCATCCCAAATCCTGGCACGTAGACCCAGGAATCACGGGGGATAGAGACCATCGTCACTGTATTGTGGATCGTGTCGATATGGATCACCATCATAACCTGTGTCAGGACAACGGGGAAGTTGAACTTGTTATCGCTGTCGCTGCCGAGCAGCAAGATATTCCATACTCGCCCTGTGACACTGCTATTAGTGGGGATAGGTTTCTGGAAAGGCTCATTTTTGCCGGGACTGACCGGGTGAATGAACTTCGTGAGCGATTGTTGTACATTTTCATAGTAGAAATAGCCATAGACGGCGGCTCCGCCTCCCAGCAAGAGGAAGAGGATCAACATAGTGACAACAATTTTAATCCAGAGGGGAAGAGGTTTTTTGCCTTTTCCCGGCTGTGGCGGCGGTGGAACGACAGGGAGTGGCCTTGTTGGCGCCTCGCTGAGAGATGTTTGAGTAGTTTTATCGTCCATCCTGGAAAGCCCTTTTTCAGGCACAACTTTTTTTGCCCGGTGCCTACAAGTGGCGCCTGAAAGGCTGTAATCTACAGTCCTTAGAATTATGTCACTATGATTAATATATCAAATAGAAACAAGTCAATGTATATGTCGTCGCGACTATCCTTGGCTTCTTTGGGCTCCAGCTTTTTGGGTGAGGGAGGTGTTCGGCTCGTCCCGGAAGCTTTTTGCCAGAGGCACGTCCTTGAGGAAGAGTGCGGCGATGATCACCCCCGCACAGAAGATGAGCGTGGTTATGAAGCTGTGCTGGATAGCTACTGCCAGTGAGAGCCGCAACGCATCGAATACCTGGTTGAGCAGGTGCTGGACTTGTAAGGATGTTTGCGCTGATACTTTCTGCGTAATTGCAGCTACTGTCTGGTTGTGATATGGGCCAGGGGGCACGTTGGCGGTAGCCTTTGCTACCGCGCTACGTATGGCAAATGTTTTAGCTGTCTGCATGACTGTATCGCGGTAGGCAGGGTTGACGAGCACCTGGGGATTAGTGGCGAATTTCAGCCCTGCAGGAGTGAGCTGCTTCACTGCGCTGGCTGGCAGGCGCTTCACCAATTCGGTAGCCAGGGTATTATTCACAACGGTACCGGCAATGGCGACGCCCAGTGTTTGGCCAAGCGACGTGAGATATCGCATAGCCCCTGTGCCAACGCCCATGCGAGTGCGTGGGAGTGCATTTTGTACCGCCAGCGTCACGACAGCGAAGAACATGCCGAGGCCAATGCCCGCAATGACCATATTTACGCTGGCAACAAGCAGGCTTGTGGAAGCCGTCATGAAGGTCATCAAGAAGACACCAATGGTCAGGATGATTGCGCCAGCGATCGTAATCAAGTGGTAGCGCCCAATCCTGGCAATGACAAATCCTGCAATTGCCGAACCGGCGACAAGGCTGACTGTCAGGGGCGTGATGACCTCGCCGGAATTTGTTGCCGACTCGCCCAGCACACCTTGCAGGTAGAGCGGCAGGTAGATCACCAGCGAGAGCAATACCATACCCGATGTCAATGCGAGCAATGAATCTGCTGCGAACACCTGGTTGCGGAATGAGTCGAGTGGCAAGATCGGCTCGCTGGCGAAGCGCTCTGCAATGACAAAAGCGATATAGAGAACACTGGCAGCAACGAGGATGCCGATAACCTGCGGCGAAGTCCACGCATAGGTCTGGTTGCCGCCCCAGGTAAGGCCAAGTAAGAGGCAGATGGTGGCGCTTGAGGCCAGTAGCGCGCCAGGAACATCGATGCGGCGGATGGCGGCCCAGCCCCTGTAGATGTTGCTGCGGGCCGAGATGTTCGATGGCAGGTAGATCAACAGGAGGGTCAGGGCGAGGATGCCTACCGGCAGGTTTATGTAGAAGACCCAGCGCCAGCGAGTTGCATCGGCAACCAGGTTGCCCAGGAGCGGGCCATGATCGGTGAGCCAGCCGCCGAGGGTAGGCCCAACCACGCTGGAGAAGCCGTAGACGCTGGCAAAGATGCCCTGCCAGCGGGCGCGTTCGGCTGGTGGGAAGATGTCACCAACGACTGTAAAAACAAGTGCAATGCCTGTCCCTGCACCCAGTCCCTGAAGAGCACGGAAAACAATCAACTGATCCATAGTGTGGGCAGCGCCTGAGAGTATAGACCCGGCCAGGAAGATCACTACACCAACTACAAAAAACCATTTACGCCCGAACTGATCGGAAAGTTTTCCCACGATAGGGATCATAGTTGTCGAAGCGAGCAGGTAAGCCGTCACGACCCACGTGTAGCGGTCGAGACCCTGGAGGTAGGCCGTGATTTTGGGCAGTGCGGTGCCAACTATTGTCTGATCGAGCGCTTCCAACAGCAGCGTAAGCAGCAGTGCTATCAAGACGCTGGCAAGAGCTGTGCCCCGAATACGGCGACCACTTTCCTGCTGCGGCTGCTGTTGAGTAGATATTGTAGTATGTGCATCCATATTTTAGCCTTTCTCGTGAATCGTTATTCTTCAATGATGGATGGTAGCCTGGTCCCCACAGGGGAGGCCACTACATGTCTAGGGCATTAGGGATTAATCCCAGTTTCTTGAGTATGTTTGTTTTCTGCGGCCTGAATATGTGCGACCTCTTTTTCGCGTAACTGCTTTGCCCAGTCCAATTCCATTTGCCACTCGTTCGCAAATTGGTTGAGCACATCCAGCGTCCCCTCCAGGCGTCGTGCGGGCATATAGTACTGCCCTGCTGTCTCTTCTAGCAGTTCCTTTGCCTGTGTCTTCATATAGAGCACGTGAGTCTGGCAATAGTTAATGTAGTGATCATAGAGGTAGAGGCGCTCGTCCGGCTGCAAGAGCTCCATGTAAGGAACTTTAAAGCGGAAGAACTTTTGATACTCTCCCGGGTTGGAAGTTGTATCCATCATCAGGCGGTGGAAATGCTTACGTCCTGCTTCTGTGATCACAAATGACCGTGTTTGGCGGTCTCCATGCCGTTCATTTCCTCGATCAGAGACAGCAATAAGATCCTCTTTCTCCAACCTGGCCAGTAGAGGGTAGAGCGTTCCATTGCTGACCTTTGCATACGGTCCTATCATATCGTTGGTGATCTTCGCTATCAGATAGCCATGAAGCGGGCTATACATCAATAGCGAAAGGATAATCAGTTCGTACATATGTAATCTAACCCGATTTCGTCTTTCTTTCCATTGTCTTGCATAGACCTGTGTAACTAACATGTCTCTTAGACATATCTAACGGTCATATTATGGGGAAGAAATGGAGATTTGTCAAGGGGGATGGTGCAGGATGTCTTGTAAGAGGAGAGGGTTTTGATGTACAGTAGGGTTATAGACAAGGGTAGCTATAGTAAGCGAGAAAAGGTCGAGAAGGAGTTTTTACAATGTCTCAGGAGGAACTTTTGCAGGAAAAACGTGAGGATATATTGCGCATTGCGAGAAAGTATGGAGCCTATAATGTGCGGGTGTTTGGTTCTGTTGCCCATGGAGAAGCCGACGAAAAAAGCGATATCGATTTGCTGGTCAATATGGAACGAGGACGTAGCCTCCTCGATCTTGCAGGTCTTTCCATAGAGCTTGAAGAACTGCTAGGTTGCAATGTAGATGTTATAACAGAACCGGGGCTGAAAGAGCGTATTCGCGATCGTGTGCTGAAGGAAGCGGTGGCTTTGTGAGAGATACAAATGAGCGATTGCGTGATATCCAGGAAGCTATTGATTGCATCACAAAGTATACCAGCCAGGGACGTGAAAAATTCGATCAAGATGAGCTGATACAAAACTGGGTAATCCGGCATCTTGAGATCATTGGTGAAGCTGGACGTATGATAACACAAAGGGTAATGCATGATACATTACCCCCTATGAGGTGAAAAGTGAGTAACGAACAAGAGCTAATCCCCATAGAACAGCAAACCCTCATGTTCTATGGCAAACCAATTGTTGTGGTACGTCTTCCTGATAGCCGGCCAGCAGCCGTCATCCGCTATTTTTGTGAAAACATGCAGATTGATACGGCTGCCCAGATTCAACGCATTCAACGAACTGAGGTGATCACCGGCGATCTCGTCTACGTAGTGGTACAAACCGAGGGAGGCCCGCAACGGATGGCAGCGCTTGTATTGCATAGCGTTCCCTTCTGGCTTGCTGGCATTGACCCAAAGCGGGTACGTGAAGATATCCGGCCCGAGATACTGCGCTACCAGCGTGAAGCGGTCGATGTTCTCTACGCCTGGGCTTCAGCTCCAAAAGTAAAACCCACCGCTATCGTTCCCTCTGAACCGATCACAGAGCCGCCTACACCTGGACCAGAGGCCGCTATTGATGAGTGGATTACCTATCACCAGCAGATGCTTGCTGTACTGGAATGGCAGCGTGATATAGAACACTGGAGGGGCAACATTGAAGAACGGCTGGAAGGTGTTGAAGCGATGGTTGACCTTATCCCTGAGATTTTGGAACGGCTCGGGCCTGAAACCTTGACACCTGAACACCAGCGCTCAGTCCAGGGCATGGTCAAACATCTGCATGATGCAACTGGCAAGCCCTATGGCACCATTTACGACGAGCTGAGGACAGCGTTTAGCGTCCCACGCTACCAAGAAATTCCAGAATCTGAGTGGAGCAAAGTAACCAATTGGTTTCAAGTTCAGATCGAACGAGCAAAGAAGAAATAGCTCTGGTGCAGCCGGTGCAAACGGCAGGATCTTACTTCTATGGGTATGAACTCAACCGCTGATTTGACAAGCCTGAGGGACCCTTATTACCTGCCTCCCAGGCAGGGCGGGTCGTCCTGCAAGACCCAAGAAAAGATCGAGAAGGATGACTATGAGCGTAACCTCTCGCCCCTTTAGCGGCAACAATGACTTTCGCTTGCTGAAGGAATTCGTCACCTCTGTAATGCAACACGATATGCAGCATAGCTATTGGCACGTAGGCGACGTGATCTGGGGTCTATACCAGAACACGATCTTTGACCCGTCTCAGAATGTGCGTATCTGGGAAAACGAGCGCAGAGAGTTACTTGGCTTTGCATGGAGAGAATCGCATGTTTCCTATTGTATTTGCTGGCTCGACCCTGTGAATAAGATCGGTGAATTCGAGCCTGTAGGTACCAGCTCAGCTTTTCGAGGAAAAGGATTAGGCAAGGCCATAATGCTGGAAGGGCTGCGTCGCTTGAGAGCATTCGGTATGCAAACGGCTATCGTTTGCACAGGAGGAGATAACGAGGTCGCTAGAAATTTGTATGAATCGGCTGGCTTTCGCGTCTATAACAGATCCTATGACTATAGTAAGCAGCTAACTATGATCCCGATACCTGACAGAGAAGGCTAGCAACCTTTGTCAAATGAGAAAGGAATCGAAAGATGCCTGCATGGGAATACTGCGAAGTAGCCTGGACGCCGAAGCGGGTCGTGATCCACGTCTATAGTGATTATGCCCCATATGAAGGAGTGCAGAAGCCAGAGGAATGGGGAGCGTTACTTACCCAGCTAGGAGCCGATGGCTGGGAGCTTGTGGGAGTAGTGCCTGGCAGGCCTGCTATCCACGTTCTCTATTACTTTAAGCGAGCGTACGAAGCATCTGCAAAAGCTGGATGGGAAGAGCGCCAGGTAAAGTTGAGAGCGCATTCAAGGGAGTATGAGGCGATGTTGAAGGAACAGAAGGCGGATGTTCTCCAGCCTCACGAGCGCGAGTCAGAGGCTAGCTGATCCATGTTGAGGCAAGGTGTCTATCCCTGTTTCTTAGCCGGAGGAACTGATGATAAAGGTCGCGCTTATTGGTGCGGGGAGTACGGTATTTGCCGTGGAGACAATGACGGATATCCTGGCAATTGAGGGGCTGGATTCTGGCACGTTTGCCCTGGTTGACCTGGACAGCGAGCGCCTTGAGCTGGCACACGAGGTTGCCGAGCAACTGATCAAGGATACCGGCAAATCGTGGACGGTGCAGGCCACTACTGGCCGCAGGAGTGTGCTCCCCGGCTGCGACTACGTGATCAACATGATCGAGGTTGGTGGGCTGGCAACGGTACAGGATGATTACGCTATCCCAATGAAATACGGCGTCGATCAATGTGTTGGTGATACCATCGGGCCGGGAGGCATCTTCAAATACCTGCGTACCGCGCCGTCCTGGCTGGCGATCTGCCGTGATATTGAAGAACTCTGTCCTCGCGCGCTGGTGATCAACTACACCAATCCGATGCCGGCCATGACACTAACCGCGCTGCGAGCTACCTCTCTGCAGGTGGTTGGCCTTTGCCGTTCGGTCGTGGAAACTGCCTATATGCTGGCGGATTACGCGAATGTGCCTTATGAGCAGATGCACTATCGCTGCGCGGGTATTAATCACCTCGCCTGGTTCGTCACACTCGAAATGGATGGCGAAGACCTCTACCCGCGCGTGCTGCGTGCTGCTGAAGACCCTGAGATTTACCGGCAAGACCCCATTCGCTTCGAGATGCTGCGCCAGTTTGGGGCTTTCGTGACCGAGGAAAGCGGGCATGTCTCCGAATATGTGCCTTACTTCCGCAAGCGGAAGGATGTCCTCGAGCAGTTTACACGCATAAACCGCTCTCTTGAAGGCGGCTGGCGTGCAAGGGCGTGGCCGGTGGAACGTGCAGAGCATGATTGGGCGCTGCGTCGAGACCTGGAACGCGAGCGCAGGGGCGAGCGTGTATTTTTTCTTGAACGCGGTCTGGATTATGGCTCCTATGTCATTGAAGGGCAGGCTTTGAACCGCCCGCAGGTGATTCATGGCAATGTTGCCAATAGCCGGCTGATCGAAAATCTACCGCAGGATGGCTGCGTTGAGGTTGCCTGCCTTGTCGATGGCAATGGCATCCGGCCCATTCATTTTGGCAGGCTGCCTACGCAGCTGGCGGCTTTGGATAGCGCACATATGATGGTTCACGATCTCCTGGTGCAGTCACTGCTACATGAAGACCGTGAGGCGGCAGTTCACGCGCTTATGCTCGATCCGTTGACAGCAGCGGTCTGCTCCGCGACCGAGATCCGGCAGATGTTCGATGAGATGGCCGCGAAGCAACAGGCCTATCTCCCACACTTTATCAACCCGGTATAGGAGGCTTTGATGGCTGATATTGTCCCGTATTTAGAGCGCATCTGCGATCGCTTTGAGCAACCTGAAGTGCAAGAGGCATTTCGCGGTTTTGCTAAAACCATCCAGTTCATATTCCCCGATCTCCAGCGCAACTTTACCCTGGCAATTGCCGAGGATGGCAGCGCTGCGCTGGCTGAGCAGACGCTTGCCCAACCAGATGTCACAGTCACCACTTCCAGCGATTTGCTCGCTGGTATCCTGGACCGCAAGGTCAACCCGGTCAATGCCTACATCACTCGCAAACTCAAAGTCAGCGGTGATATGGGGGATCTGCTGAGATTGCAGAAGCTACTATGAAGGAAACAGTCAGTCTTGAGAATAAGAAACATGGGACAGATGTAACTGATCACTTTCACGTGAAACCGATTGTGTCTTTGCAACGTGTCAAAAGATGATGAGTATAGTGTGAGGGGCCTCAAGTGCACTAGCATCAGGAGCAACATAGCGATGGAACTGCTCCTGTGAGGTCTCAGCGCTAGTATACAACAGAGGCAGTTTGGCTACTTCCTCTGGCGAAAATGTAGTCAGGAATGAGGAGTGAGAGATATGAGAAATGCCTTCAATCGATTGATAGTTCTCGTAGCAAGCTTTGTCTCGTTTGGTTTCGGCATTATCGTGTTGTTGCTCCTGGCCGGCTGGCTTACGCCCGGCGAGGTCAGCACGTATGGCACGATCCTGTTTAGTATCTGGAACTTCTTCGCGCAAATGCGCCATACTAATCCACTCTTTGACATCCTTGTTGGAGCCATATGTGCCTTCGTGGGCCTGGTCGTTTTCATCGCGGAACTTTTCCCGGCCAGAACCCAACCGATGCGTCAACCGATGTAACTGCTCATTCTCCCTGATGTCCAGGGACCGGCGTCCTGATGAACTTTTCCGATCAAATCGGGGTAATTAGGACCCGGATCGTATCTGTAGGAACAAGGAGTGGAGATGAGGATGGGAGGAGTCCTTGTGCTTGTCCGGATGGCGAGGATGGGACAGGCACCGGGCCCCCCTCCCATCTCCTCATTTACCCCCTGTCCCTACAGCCTTTCCCCATGCGGTTGTCAAAGTTCATCAGGCCTTGTAGGGGATGCTGATATTCCTCGATTCGACCATCAAACATCATTAGAGCGTTTCGCAACTTTACCTGGAGATCCAGCAGTCGGCCGCCTTTGATGTGACGGCGTACAAGTCATAGAGAAAGCACAAGAAGACTAAAATCCTATCCAGCAGTAGTTTGAGAAGGAACTGCCTGAGCTGTTGGGGTATTAGGCTTTGCTGGAAAGTGTCCATATGTCTTTGATCAGGAATTGTTGAAAATCGAATATTTGCTGGCTTAGGCGTTCATTAGCTGTCATCTCCGGCCTCGGATCGACATAGTAGACTCCGTCTAGTCGGTTCAAAGCCACAGTGTAGCCTAAAAAATGATTGCTTTTGAACGTGGAGTTGACGCCAAACATATTGTTGCCTCTAATAGCGCGTTGCACATCGTGAAGAAAAATAGCAATCACAGGTATATCTCTGCCCATCGAATAGACTTTCTCCGCTCAGCATTGTCTAAATCATATTGAATCCACTTCTCGATAGGCCAGTCCTCAACTAACTCTATCCTCTCTGCTGCCCACCGGCAATATTCGAGAGAAATATCGCATCCCTTCCATTGCCTTTTAAGCTGCTCTGCTGTGACCGCAGTCGTTCCTGAGCCAAGAAAAGGGTCAAGTACTAAATCCCCAGGATTTGAGGTTGCGAGGATAATTTTTCTAAGGAGTTCTTCTGGTTTTTGGGTTGGATGCGGCGTTTTCTCATGCATGCCATTACACGTCGTGGGGATTTCTAGCACATCTCGCGGTTTGGCTCCTCTAGGATTTGGTTGCCAGAGGTGATCCCTCCCTTTTCCGTACTGACTTGTTTCGGCTTGAGGATGTTCAGGATATTTTAACGTATGATTTCCATATGGGGTTCGCACGTCATCGGTGTTAAATGTAAACTCTTTGGACTTTCTAAAGTGCAATATGCTTTCGTGTGAACGACCCCAATCATTTCCCAGGTTGGCTTTGTTTTTGTAGTGTCAGACTATCCAGCGGCAGCCTTGAAAGAAACGTGACGCAGGAAGTTTGAGATCAGCCAGGACCTCAGAAAAACCACAAATATAAAGTGTTCCTGTCGGTTTCAATACCCTTGCCGCTTGCTCTATCCATTTTAATGACCAATTCACATATTCTTGCTGGTTCTCGAAAGTGCCCCACTCTGCTTTTTTGATATTATATGGGGGATCGGCAAATATAAGGTCAGCAGAGCTACTTGCCAGGGAACTGAGCCAGGCAATGGCATCTCCAACCCAGATTTCCCCATGAGGATGGGTGTAAAATAGGGCAGGCGCTTGAGGATCTAGCTGGCTCTGTTCAATTTGTGTATATGATCCCTTACGCATTGGCTGGCCAAAGAATGAGAGTATCTCTTTGTTACGAGCGTACTCTGTTGAAGCTCTACGAGGTCCAATCATCTACTGCTCCCTGTTCTTTAAATGGTTCTGGTGTAGTGTTAAGTGTACCATACCAAGATGAGATTGTCATTATTGCGCCCAGAAGCTCCACAAGGGAGGAGAAACGCATGATCACTAACATACTCAGCTTTACCATCAAGGTGGCGAACCAGGACGAGGCGCTGGCTTTTTACACGGAGAAGCTTGGCCTTGAGAAGCGGGCTGACATGCCCATGGGGCCGGGAATGCGCTGGATTACTGTAGCACCACATGATTCCAGCGTTGAGCTTGTGCTGCAGCCGCCGGACTGGTTCCAGGGCGAAGAACGCGAACAGCATATAGCTCTTATTGGTAAAAGCCCGACCATTGTGTTTCGCGTCGATAATTGCCGCGAAACCGCTGCGGAGCTGGATCAGCGTGGAGTTGAGATTGTCGATCCGCCAACCGATATGGGCTACGGGGTGCAGGCAGTCTTCAAGGACCTGTATGGCAATGGGTTTGTGCTGCTGGAGAGGCCTTTGTGACACTCCCATTGCCTAAAGGCAGACGGGACTTCCCGCGCCGCTCTGTTAAGAGGATTGTTGTCTGATCAAGCCTGGTCCCCAGGATGCGATATGCTCCGGTGTGATGGCGATTACCGGGTTCTGCTCAAGTGGCATTGATCTGTACTGGACGTATCGGTCGCGTAGCAAGGATAGGGCGTGGGCGTGAACAGGGTCTTGTGGCTGAAGCAGTTCTGCACGTCCCTGCACAAGGACATAGCCCAGGCGCGACCAGTCATCATCGTACTGGTCGATGACCAGGGCGACATGAGGCCTGGCTTCGATGTTGCGCACGCGCCGTAGCTGTGTTGCCGCCACGCGCTTGGGTTTATCATCCAGCGGAGTGTAGAAACGGGAGCCATCAAAGGCATAGCAGACAGGAATTACATGCGGATTCCCCTCTACATCGGCTGTTGCTAGCCGAGCAACACGCTGCCTATGTATGAATGCCGCTTCGGCTTCTGTAAATGTTGTACGGTTAGGCATTCTCTGTTATCGCCCAGCTACAGGGATTTGTGTTACCTGGGGGATGACTTCGCTGGCCAGCAGGTCGAAGACATCCAGGTCGTAGACGTTGCGCAGGCTGAAGATGGCCTGGTCGATGCCCATCTCTGCCAATCCTGCAAAGTAATCAATGGCTGCTGATGGGGTCATTGAGCCATTGCGGCCATCGCGTGTCAGGTAGAGGCTATCGAGCGTCGTCTTTTCGATCTGCTCATATGGGCGGCCTATCCTCTGGCAATGCTCGCGCAACACATCCAATTTATGTTGCACCGTTTCTCGCCCTAAACGAGCGAAGAAGTTGCAAGCATCGGCATACTTCGCCACGAGCCGTAGCGTCTTTTGCTCACCACCTCCTCCAATGAGTATCGGCGGGTGCGGTCTCTGCACGGATTGGGGCGAATTGAGCGGGCGTTCAAGGTGATAGTACTTGCCGTTATAAGGCTCTTCGTTGCCTGACCACATCTGCAATGCGATCTGCAGCGTCTCCTCTAGCCGCTCGAAGCGCTCTCTCAGTGGCGGGAACGGCACACCTAAGCCCCTGTGTTCTTCCTCGTTCCAGGCGGCGCCAATCCCAAAATAGGCACGCCCCTGTGAGAGCACGTCAAGGGTGGTGACCGTCTTTACCAGGATACCGGGGTAGCGATAAGTCACACCGGTGACCATAGTGCCGAGCCTGATATGTTTGGTGCGCCCGGCAGCGAAGGAAAGAGCGCTATATCCTTCGAGCATCTCGTGCTCAGATGGTCCTACGCTGCGTATCTGGAAAAAGTGATCCATGACCCAGAAGCTATAGAAACCGGCTTTATCGGCATGTTCTGCGATCTGCCCGAAGGTTTCACCAAGATGAGCCGGGCCGTTGGGCCACGTAAAATTAGGGACTTGCAATCCCACGCGCATATGTCGTCTCCTTTTGTTATGTTTTGGTTACCTGTGGTTAGTTACTATCAAATTAATAGATATTATATAAAGGACAGCGAAAGGGATGCAAACCAGGCTATCCCTCTTTATCTTGCACGATCAAGTGAATACAAGTGGAGACCTGACATATCGAGCGGCCCGCATGGTATACTGATCCGCGAAGGCCTGTTACTGCAACTATATCGACGAAACCAGGAGGAAAAACTCTTATGGCAATGCCAATGCGTTATCACCAGATCGATGTAGATTTTGATGTTCCTGCGAGGATGAGAGATGGCACGATTCTGCGCGCCAATGTTTATAGGCCAGCAGGTGAGGGCAAGTGGCCCGTCCTGCTTACGCGCCTGCCATATGGCAAAGATTTCCCGCTTGGTTCCTCAACACTCGATCCTGTACAGGTGGCCCGGCGCGGCTATGTCGTGATCGTACAGGACACACGTGGGCGCTTTACCTCGGGTGGCGATTGGACTCCTTTCGTCAATGAGGCGCTGGATGGCGTCGATACCATTGAATGGGCCTCTAAACTCCTTTACAGCAATGGCAGTGTTGGCATGTACGGCGCATCCTATTTTGGTTTCACCCAATGGTCGGCAGCAGTGCATACGCCAGCCGCGCTCAAGACCATGATTCCCTATGTAACCTGGAATGATCCGCTCAATGGTGTCATATTTCGTGGCGGGGCCTTAGAGCTGGGTACTGCGGCAAACTGGTACCTGTTCATGGCTCTTGATGTGCTCATGCGCCGCCATCAAGGCGATCAGCAGGCGCTTGAGCAGGCGATCGCCAGGCTGGCCAGGCAGGTAGACATGCTGGGCCCGCAAGGCTACTGGTCGCTGCCGCTCAAGGAGTTTGCGCCATTGAAAGAGCAAGATGTGGCGCCCTCGTTCTTTCAAGAATTTGACCGCCCAATGGATCGCGAAAATAATAGAATCATCAAGCGGATGACCATTCTGGGCCAACACGAGCAGGTCAAAGTGCCTACCTTCAATATTGGTGGCTGGTACGATATCTTCCTGCAGGATACCATCAACAACTTCAAGATTATGCGCGAACATGGCAGCACGCCAGAGGCGCGGCAGAGCAAGCTCTTGATCGGGCCATGGACGCACGGTAGCGCTACAAATCCCATCGGCGAAATCAACTTTGGCTTCGCATCGACTGCTGCTTTTATCGACTTGAAGATCGATTTTATCAGCTTGCAGGTGCGCTGGTTTGATCACTGGCTAAAGGGCATTGATACGGGTATGATGAACGAAGCTCCAATCAAGCTATTCGTGATGGGCGCGAATGTGTGGCGCGATGAGCAGGAGTGGCCGCTTGCTCGCGCGGTCAACACGCGCTACTACCTGCATAGTCACGGGCGAGCGAATACGCTCAATGGCGATGGACTGTTAACTACCGAGAGTCCGGGCAGCGAGCCGGTTGATCAGTACGTTTACGATCCAGAGAATCCGGTGATCACGCGCGGGGGCGCTTTGTTGATGTCCCCGGAGTTCCGTGCAGGCCCATTTGATCAGCGACCAACTGAACAGCGCGAAGACGTGCTGGTGTATTCGACGCCGCCACTGGAGCAGGATGTCGAGGTGACAGGCCCCATCATGGTACACTTATGGGCCGTGTCAAGCGCGCCGGATACAGATTTCGTGGCACGGCTCGTCGATGTTCATCCCGATGGCTACGCGCAGAACCTGACTGATGGCATCATCAGAGCTCGCTATCGCAATTTTGCGAAAGGTGAAGCTCCTTCGCTTATTGAACCTGGCAAAGCCTACGAGTACGAGATCGATCTCTGGTCTACCAGTAACGTCTTCAAGGCCGGCCACCGCATTCGCCTGGACATCACAAGCAGCAATTTCCCGCGCTGGGACCGCAATCCCAATACGGGCCACGATTTTGGCGTTGATGCCGAGCTGGCTATAGCCCATCAAACCATCTTGCATGACAGCGAGCACCCGTCGTATGTAGAGCTACCGGTGGTGCCTGCCGGCGCGTAAACTGTAAGGGTGAGAATGGCCTTCTAGAGCGACCCTTGCGGTCGCCCCTACCATACCACGCCTCGACTAGCGCAGCCGCGCATGGTAGTGGCAGAGCTTGCCTCTGCCATCGCCCCATCGCTGCCATCGCCTCTACCTCATCAATATCAGACCGAGCACGAGCAACAAAAGCAGAACCAGGCCAAGCACGAGCATAATCAGCAGAGGCGAACGCTGCAAACCCAAAAAGCGTGATGGGGCTGGTACCTGTACACTGGCAGCGGGAAGTGGTAACTCGGCTGCAGGAGAAGTAGCGCTGGCAAGTTGTTCTTTTCCCAGTTCAGGTGTGGCTGCCTCTTCCTGTTGTTTCGTTTCGACCAGCGTAGCAACCTTTACCCTTGCCGCCACGTTATGGGTTGCCGCTGCTGGCTGTGGTTGCGGCGTGCGCGCTACTTTCCCCACAACTGGCAGGGGGAGCGTAGAGCGGTTCCCTTGATTGATGGCAATGGGCCCTTTTTTCCCCTCCGGTGTGCTGTCTTTTCTCACATGCCTGGCAGCAACGGGTACTGGCTGTGTCGTTTGCAATGCCGCGTCAAAGGCTTGAGCAAACTCAAGGATGCTGGGGTAGCGTTGGTCGGGTTTCTTGGCCAGCGCGCGCAGAAATACCTCGTCCAGTTCTGGGGGCAGCGAAGGATTATACACACTTGGTGGTGTAGGAGTAGTATGGTGATGGTGATGGAGAAGCTGGCTGGCCGTTCCCTCGAACACGGCCCTGCCCGTCACCAGTTGATACACCATTACGGCCAGCGCATACTGATCGGCGGCAGGCCCGACCTGTACCGATGTTGGCAGCGAGGGATCATCGAATTGCTCAGGAGCCATGTAGAGAGGTGTTCCTACTGAACGGTGCAGGGAGCGGCCATGCCGGTAAAATGCTGCCAGTCCGAAATCGGCAAGCAGCAGGTGAGGTTTCCCGTGGGGGAAAATCTTCGCAAGCACCGCGCTCTGCCCTATTTTCAAGGAGCTTTTCTCTACACGAATCAAAAAATTCGTGGGTTTAATGTCGCGGTGAATAATGCCGTGATCGTGCGCGCACTGCAATGCAGATGCGGCCTGCATCAGGTAGTAGCCGGCCTCTTCAGCAGAGATAGGCCAGCCAAACCCAAATTGTTGCGTGCGTTTTTGCAACCAGCTCCACAGTGAACCTTCTGAGAGATAGGGCATCACGAGATAGGTGATTGGCGGTGTACCCGCTTCGATGCTTTCTTCACCGAAATGATAAAGCGGTAAAATATGTTCATGTTCCAATTCCGCAACGGCGCGTGCTTCCCGCTCAAAACGCAGCGCCGCCTGCTTTCCTTCAGGGGTATTAGGAGCGGCTCTCAAATCCCCACAAACGACTTTGATAGCAACTTTTCGGCCAATACGTGTATGTTGAGCTAGATAAATATCTCCCATACCACCACTCTCGATGAGCCGTACCAGGCGGTAGCCACCAAGAGTTTTCCCCACCAACATATTCATTTGCATGTCCTCAATCAGGAGAAGTTAGAGGCCCTTTATTGGGAAGGACCAGGGCGACCGCATAACCACAGGGGCCGCCTCTACCAGAGACGATCTTGCCGATCGCCGCTTTTTGGTAGAATCTTATTGGGAGAGATAGAACTTTCCCATGCTATTGCATAAATGCTTTCTACTACTCAGTATACTGAGGGTATTGAAATGCGACGGAATAAGGTAAGAAAAACGTCCTACAGGAGAAAGGAATTGACATTGCATGCGTAAAACTTTATACTGAACGTGGTCAAAGATAGAGACTTTCCTGCCGGTAATAAGTTTATTCCGGCGAATTGCTAGGAGGATAAACAAGCCATGACTTATGTCATTACTCAGCCATGTATCGGTGTAAAAGACGCCTCGTGTGTGGATGTTTGTCCGGTTGATTGTATTCATCCTACTCAAAATGAGGAAGATTTCGATACGGTTGAAATGCTCTATATTAACCCTGATGAGTGCATCGATTGCGGGGCTTGCGAACCTGCATGCCCGGTGACTGCCATTTTTGAGGAATCTGCCGTTCCTGAAGAGTGGAAGCAGTATATTAAGATAAATGCCGACTTTTTCAACAAGAGTTAGCATCATGGGGAGCCTGCAAGGGAGGTGAAATCCTGGCCCCCACAAGGGAGCCAATGCATCTTCCCGGTCAGGCTTCACTTGACAGAGCAGTAGTTACACGTGCATTCGATAATGTGATATAATACCCCTTGCAAAGATGGGATGTATATAAACTTTCGAGAGGGCGGCCTTATGCCAATAACACGACGTAGACGCGCAAATCCACCCGATCAACCCGAAGATAATGGCAGCAACAACAGCCATGCCGGGGATCAAGACAACGGTTCCGAAGAATCGCTCCCTGCCGAACAGCCCGCAGGGGAAGATGCTAGCACTTTGCCTGCCATAGACTACAGCCAGACTTCCCCTTTTCCGCCGGTCGTGCCTCCGGTTTCAAGCGTAAACGGTGATAATGGAGAGCGACAAGAGTATACCCCTCCTATTGAAGGAGGGCGCCGCACAGCACGTGGCGAGTTTTTCCGTCGCCCACCACAGCCGCCTGCTTCGCCGTCACCTGTTCCGGTTGCTTCGCAGGCGCCCGTTCAGGCGACGCACGAGATTGCTTTGCCGCTCGGCAATCTGCTGCACCTGGCTTATAATCCGGCTTATACTGGTGCAGATGAGGCGCGCAGTGCGCTGTTGCATAAGCTGGCTAATGAAAGCAAGGCGGGTGGGCGCGCACGCTGCTGGAACTGTGGTTCGCTTGCTATTGCTTATGACTGCTGGGATATACGGAACCGGGCCTTCGGTGAGGTTGGGGTTGCTTTCTGTGAAGTTTGTGGCGTATGGAGTGTTCTCTAGCCTTTTTCTCGTGAGATACAGGTTCCTGGAGGAGAACGCACCATGACACAGGATCAGAGCTTAGGGGAATCGCCATCCCGCCGCTGCCCGCGCTGTGGCGGCCTGATGGTGAAACCACCGGGAAGTTCATTCTACTGGCATGCCGACTACAATCACCCGCGTTGCGATATCACCAATATTGTCGAGCCACCTCTTGCTGTGCAAAACTCACATGAGCCGCCGTCATCACCGCCAACCGAACCTTCTACTGGCAAGCGGCCTAAGCGGTAACCCTCGCTGTAACCACCTTCCCGCTCAATCGTATATAATATGTAACGAACATTGGAATAGGCCTCTTCACCAGTGAAGAGATGACGAACCTATAGAGTGAGGTGTACAATGTATTACCCGAATAATAATAGCCCGTATGGCCGCAGCAGTGGTATGTTTGCCTCGCGCTATCAATACGAACCCTTACCTTACGGCTATCAAGGGGTACAGGCAGGAAGCCTTGTAGGCAAAGTCCTGGGATTGCTGGCGTTCTCTTTCCTGTTTGCCTTTATCGGTACCATTGTGGGGTCTTTCGTTGTCACCACCATGACAACGTACTGGATTGTGGCCTTAGCCGGTCTTGGCGTGCTCTTCGTGTTGAATTTTGCCATTCAGAAGGCCGGGCTTAACCTGTTTTTACTCTACCTGTTTACCTTCCTGGAAGGGATGGCCATCTCTCCTATCATTGGCTACTACCTGGCAACCACGCCTGCCATTCTAGCTGAAGCTTTCTTAATCACGGCCATTACGTCCCTGGCGCTGGCCATCTATGCCTGGACAACGCATCGTGATTTTTCGCGCCTGGGCGACTACCTCTTCTTCGGCCTTATCCTTTTGATCGTCGCTGGCCTGGTGGGCCTCTTCTTTGGCGGCATCTTCCATACGGCTCTGTTTGTCCTGGTAATTTCCGTCATTGGCGTCGCCATCTTTTCCGGCTATGTCCTGTACTATGTGCAGCGCGCGAAATATATGGCCGATACTATGCCAAACGCCATCGGCATCACGGTTTCCCTGTTCATTACCATTCTCAACCTCTTCCTGTACATCTTGATGATCCTCTCCATCCTGCAGGGTGGCGGGCGCCGCCGCTAACCCGGCTGGCTTTGAGATGCTGATCGGCAGGAGCACTCTTGATGGGTGCTCCTGATTTTTTCTTTTCAAGGCATTTTCTCGTATAATGTATAGTGGCGAAGGAATAAGAGCAGCAAGATGCTTGTTGTCTTGAGTAGAGCGCCATCTTTAGATGTAGAACTAGCTGGAGAAGACATACATATCTCTATCAGGAAAGTGAGTGAGGAACGAATGGGAACGCATACCAATCTGTTTCATGTAAACGATCAGGATTTCGAGTCGCAGGTGCTCAAATCTGCCGAGCCTGTTATTGTTGATTTCTGGGCTGCATGGTGTGGCCCTTGCCAGTTCATCGCCCCTTACTTTGAGGCGTTGAGCGATGAATACCAGGGCAAGATCAAGTTCGCGAAAGTCGATACCGACGAAAATCCGCGCACGCCTGGGCGCTATGGTATTCAAGGCATTCCCACCTTTATCATCTTTAGAGGTGGCCAGGAAGTTGCCCGCATAGTTGGCGCAGACCGCGGGCGTCTCAAGAAAGAGCTTGAGCGCGTGGTTGCCAGCAGCAACATTGCCTCATAGGCCTGATCCCGTCACTGTTTGCTCCAATGCCAGATATCCCCAAAGACGGTGCCGAGATAGGCCATAACCGCTCCTACCAGCATCGCAGGAGGGAGCGAAACCAGCATATCGAGCGGCCCGGGCTTAAGCACCCAGCCTATGTCTGGCGGCATAGGGATGCTGGGAGCAAACGTGTTGAATGCATAGACGATTGCCGGCGGGATCACTACCGCCGGCACTGCTATAATGATGCCTAAAATCCATGCTCCTCGCAGTTCGCCATTCTTCGACTTGCCTGAACGGCGCTGCCAGTGCACTGTGGCCTCAATAAGTAAAGCGCATAAGACTGTAAGGATTGGCAGCAGGGCAAGCGTGACATTGTAGATAGGGCTGCGGCCCACGCGGTAGATCAGTCCAAGCCTGTTCGCCATGAAACGTATAGCAAGCGCGACAAAAAGCTCGGTCAATGCTGACATGACCCAGAAAATCAGGGCTGTAATGGTGGTCGCGCCTTGTTTGCGGATACACAGGTAGGCACTTATGAGGCAGAGGCTGGTTGTCAGGGCAAGGATAAGCGGATATGTTAAGAGCTGGACTCTGCCGAGCGAAATGGAAGTGAAAGCTGTCAATGCAGGTGGAACCAGTTCCTGGTATCCTGCGAGGAGCACCATAATTCCCCACTCGGCAGCATTGAAGCCAAGAAAACGGCGCCTCGTATTTGCTTCCCGCTCGTATGCCGCTTCTGATGCAAAGGTATAAATAATTCCTAAGCCTACTGTAATCGCCCCAAAAACGCCCATGAGGTGGAAGGGAGACCATAAGGTGACATCGATGCCATACAACTGGTGCCAGTAATTATCCAGCGGTGCAGCTATGATGTCGTTGAGCGTGCCAAAGCCGAGGAGCACGAAGCCGAGGGGCGCATGGAAGTACCTGAGCACGCGAACCGTTGAAGCATCATCTACTCCCGGTCTCTTCTGGTAGTAGCGCCGCGTTTCTAGCAGCACAACAAATAAGGCGATGAGTCCTGTGCCGCCAACCGCGGTATACATCAAGATATGCGGGGGAATCCAGAATTGATCGCGCCCCAGGATATCGTGCCAGCGCCTATCCCAGCCCAGGCCAAGATCTCCTATCAGGACTAAGCAGAGCACAATCCAGGCAGCCGCCTGGCGGAAACTTCGTTCGGCGAGCTCGGGTCGTTCGGGTGCGGGCTTGAGAGCTAATCTTTTTGCTTTCGTTTGAGCAGTTAAACGTGCCATCAATAATACCTTCCTTTGCTAAGTCAAGAAAGCGGTTAGGGAATAGAGGTGCAGGGGGCGAAGCCCCCTGCCGGGGTTTGGGGACGCGGTCTGGCAGACCGTGTGCCGGGGACCCAACTTTTCTTTTTCCCTAAAAGGTTAGCGGCTATGTACCAGGTTTATCAGACCGCGCCGTAAGACCCCGGCATTCATGCCTGTGGAGAGCAGGCGCGTTCCTTGTTGACATTGTACAGGAATGTATGCTATATCGTAAAGCATGAACCAGAAGAGAGCCTACAAGTACCGCTTCCAAGCGAGGAACAAAAGCGTATCCTGGTGCAAACCTTTGGCTGTTGCCGCTATGTGAAAGTACGGAGCTAGCGGATGCGCAATCGAAAAATCGTATATTGCCTTTTATTGCTGTTTCTTCTGCTGGCGTTTACTGCTGCCGGCGCCTCTCCATTGGAGACCCAGACTGCGCGTGTTGGCCCTTACCAGTTGTTGCTAAATTTTTATAGCCTGCCGCGCGTTGGACAACAACTCAACCTGACCATGGGGCCGCAAACTCGCGCTATACGCCTGCAATTTGAGCAGGTATTGCTCGAACCTGCTGCCGGCACCGATGCCAATGTTGTGCGTGTTGCGGTCAGCCCTACAAGTGATACACCCGGCTTCTATAACATCAACGTCACACCGCCTGTGCGCGGCAAGTGGCTTCTTCATTTGACAGTAAGCGGCCCCGAAGGCTCCTTTACCGGTGACATCCCTCTGAACGTGCAGGGACCGCCTGCCATTCCAACCTGGCTGGGCTGGCTTATCGGCATGATCCCCCTTCCATTTCTTATAGCTTTTATCTGGTCGCAGGTTCGTCGTCGCAAAAGATACAGCACACGATTACGCACAGTGCAGTGAATCCCTTAACGCTTGTTTTGCCAATCAGATAATAATACTGTTGTCTGCACATAAGGAGAACCGTTTATGCCAACGTTAGAACGCTCAAATCCGCTTCCACTCTATTACCAGCTCAAGGAGGCGATCAAGCAGCAAATCCAGTCCGGTCATCTTGCGCCTCATACGCCCATTCCTTCTGAGCCTGAGCTGGTTGCAAGCTATCACGTCAGCCGGGCTACCGTCCGGCAAGCCCTTTCTGAGCTTGTCCACGAGGGATTGCTCTACCGGCAGCATGGGAAAGGCACCTTTGTAGGCGAGCCGCGCGTTCGCCAGCATGTTGGTGAGCTAAGCAGCTTGACCCAGGAATTGCGCAAGCGTGGGAAGCGCGCAGGGGGATCATTACTTGCCTGCGAACTGGTGCGTGGTTCTCCGGTGGTGCGCGAGCAGTTGCGCCTGGCAGATACTGAGCAGGCTATTCGTATCGAACGCCTTCGCAAGGCCGATGATGTTCCCATAGCGCACGAGGTTGCCTATTTGCCTTATCCGCGCGCTGCAGGCGTTTACGAGCGAGCGGAAGAGCTTGTTGACGGCTCTCTGTATAGTCTCATGGCCGCTGAAGGACTCGATCCGTATATTGTCGAGCAGGCATTGGAGGCAGAGCGTGCCGGAGCTTCTATAGCCGAACTTTTGCATATAGAACCGGGTGATGCAGGCCTGCGCCTCCTCTGTACTACCTTTGACCAGACCGGTTCTCCTGTCGCTTATTCTGAATCTTTTTTCCCTGCGGGACGGTACGATCTTCACGTCACGTTGCGAATAGCGCGATAATGAACTTTTACAAACAAGATCGGCAAAATCAATCCATACCATGTCATGTTAAGCGAAGCGAAACATCCGCTGCCGATCGACGGAGATCCTTCGCTGCGCTCAGGATGACAAATCATTACCGATTTTGTTCGGTAAAGTTCATTATCGCGCTCTATGCGAGGCCGTGCTGTTTAGAGAGGGCGGTATAGGCTTCTTCGAGGTGATGCTCGGCGACGAGGGCATCGACGCTGTCCTGCAAACGCTGGCGAGCCTCGTGATCGAAGCGCTGGTCAAGGGCCAGGGCCTGAATCCAGAAGTCGAGGGCATCGTAGTAGCGCTCCTGTGCCTGCCTGAGGAGTCCCAGGCGGCGCAGCACGGCCCGGCGTTCAGCAGGAGTATCCAGGTCACCGGCAATATCAAGGGCATCATGATAGTAGCGCTCGGCCTCGGAGAAGCGATGAAGGGCGCGGAAGATATCTCCTAAGCCGCGCAGGGCACGCCCCTCGATTTGCCGGGCGCCCTGCTCCTGTGCAATGCTCAGGGCTTGCTCATAGTATTCCTTGGCGGCCAGGTATTCGCTCTCATCGAAAGAAATAGCGCCCAGCGAGTTCATCACTCTGGCCTGGTCTACGCGGTCACCTAAGGCGCTGAATACAGCCTGGGCTTGTTCATAGTAGCCACGAGCATCCCCATACTTGTGACGTTTGCGGGCGATATCTCCCATGACGCGCAAAGCCCAGCCCTCGCCCCGGCGAACACCATGCTCTCGGAAGATGGCGAGAGCTTCGCTACAGAGCTGCTCTGCTTTCTCATAGTTGCCTTGATCGCTATAGACAATGCCCTGATCGGCAAACACCCAGGCCTGGCCGATGCGCAAACCCAGCGTGTTGAAAATGCGAAGCGCTTCGTCGTAATCGGCCAGCGC
This sequence comes from Chloroflexota bacterium, assembly GCA_902812455.1. The sequence goes on from CADDZH010000059.1 coordinate 28,882, forward strand.
CCTGGTATACTGCCCCTGCGCTTCGTAGACGGTGCCACGATCATGCAGCGCCCAGGCGCAGCCGTCATCCTGGTGATACTTGTGAAAGGTCGTCAGAGCCTCCTCCAGGTGGCCTTTAGCCTCGTAGTACAAGCCATGGCCCCGGCTGACTTCTCCCATCACCACCTGCATCCACGCTTCTCCGAGCGGATCGCCGGCTTCGCGAAAAAGCTGCATGGCCTCCTGCGCATATTGTCCTGCCTGCTTGAAATCGCCCTCTTCACGGAACAACATAGCCAATTCGTAGAGGGCCCAGCCAGCATCTTTGCGCTCGTTTTCTTCCTGAAGAAGGGCAAGGCTGCGAGTAAGACAGCCAACAGCTTCGGCATAGCGACCACACTGGCGCAGGATAGCGCCGAGGCAACATTGTATCTGCCCCTCACCGCTTTTGTCATTGAGGCGAGAGGCGTGGGCTTCAGCCTTGTTCAACATGTTGAGAAGGGCAGGAACATGGCCACGCCCATTTAAGGCCCAGGATGCCTGGACGGCGACACGCATCGCTTTTTGCAAATCCTGAGGCTCACCCGCGTTCTCCAGGTGTTCATAGACCGCAAACCATTCTTCAGTGGTTGGCTGCAGGTGGTTGAGGTAGTACTGTGCTACCACGCGATGCACGCGGCGGCGCTCTTCTACCGGCAGGTAGGAGAAGGCAAAATTGCGCACCTGCGGGTGAATCCTGTAGACGCGGCCATCGAAGTCGATAAACGAAGATTGTACCAGTTCATTGCGGGCGGCAGGCCAGCCATACACAAGCTCCAAGGGGGCAACATCTCCCAGATGGCGCTCCTCGTCCTCTTCAGGAGAAGACGAACCATTGATATCCAGGGGACGTTGCAAGCGTACAACGTCATTGAGGGAGCCAAGCGCCTCGGGCGCAACGAGCATGGCAATCTGCTCATGGCTAAAAGGGAGTTTGAAGGCGGAGAGATAGGAGAGTAAGAGGCGGGCCAGGGGAGAGAGGCGCCGGTAAGCGACTTCCAGTACAGCCCACATGCCGGGAAGCGTGCTATTGCGCAATTCATCGCACACTTCTTCCAGCGAGCGCGTTGCGGCTTCAGGAGTATAGATTCTCCCTCCGATAGAGCGTGAGGTGCCAAAGATTAATTCTGCTCCCAGGGGATAGCCATCGAGCAGCGTGCAAATCTCACGCAGGATGGCCTGTCGCTCCGGGTTGTCGAGATGAATGCGCTGGTCGAGGCCGCTATTTGAAGCAAGCTCGTCGAAGAGTTTGAGCAGGTCGCTATCGGCCATTTTGCTGACGGGATAGTCATACCAGTGATAGGGGCTGCCTTCCGCCACGGCTACCACCGAAGGATCGGATCGCGAGGTGGCAAGAACAACCACACCTTGAGGAAGCGAGCGCAGAAAGTGATGCCATAATTCTGACTGCGTGTGCTCCTGTACCTCCTCGAAGCTCTCAAGGAGCAGTAAACAGGGAAGCTGGCGGTTGACGCGAGCGCGGAAGGCTTGCAGCACCTGCTCTTTCAGATAATCCAGGCCATCGCGGTTGCTGGTTCTTGGCGTGAGGTGCAGAGCGTGAGCAATTTCTACGAGGGCTTCGCTGAAGTGCTTGCCTCCCTGCAACGAAACACCAATAATCCCGCCCGGAAATAAGCCACGGTTGCGCTGCACCGCCTCGATCGCCAGGGCGCTTTTCCCGATACCGGCCGGGCCGGTCAAGGCGATGTGATGTGTTCCCGGCTTGAGTTTGGAATGGCCATCTGGCTCTTCGCCGCGAGCAGCGGCAGCCAGCAGCTCGCTGAGATCGCGCAGTTCCTGTTCTCTGCCAATAAAGGTATCCGCACCGCTCAGGTGCGCCAGTGGATGATCGTGTTCTTCCGGCACATTTTTCAATGCCAGCAAGGGCACGGGATTTTCGTGCCCTTCACTGGCATGGCGGTAGAGGACGGGGATGAACCAGTCCTGGTGCTGGTGTTTGGGAAGCATAGCGTGCCGTGCACGGGACAGGGCTTCTTCCAGTGTACGCCCCTGGGCGAGAGCCTGATAAAAATGAAAGACAAAGGTCGGGCTGAGATCATCGTGGAGCGAAAAGGGCATGGCCACCACTGCTGGGATCTCGGAGGTGACCAGGGCTGTAGCCAGGGTGGCATCAAAGGCAATGCCTCGCTGGTGATGGGCGCCGTTTTCATATGAGATGGCAGCCGTTTCACAGGCAGAGAAGACGGCCAGGCGCACATCGCTGCTGATGAACCATTCGCGCAGGGTTTGCGTATCAATGTATGTGTTCTGGCCCTCTTCGTCACAAAAACAGAGATAGGTCTGGGGCTTGACGCGGCCAAGCGGGGCGCCACAAGCAGCGCACCTGCGGGCATGGGCTGCATTGAGGCTCTCGCACCCTTCCTCTGGGCAAAGGCGGCCATAGGCGCCATGCCCATCGAAGTGAACAGCATAGCAGGGAATGGTTGTCTCACTGTCATCGAAGGTGTCTACACCCCCATAAGAACCGAGGTACTCAACGAGAGCGTCAGAGGTAACCTGCTCTAACGCATTGAGAATCACCTGGCCATCTTCTATGAGAGGAGCCAGGGCGCGTTGCAGGGCCTCAAAACTAGGTTGGGTTTCTAGAGGCGGGCAATCCCTGGGAGAAGCGCTCATATAGAGCAGGCGCATGGGAAGATGGACGGGTAGTTCAGAACTGGTGGATTGCTCTGGTTGCGATAAGACGCGGGTAAGGGTGAAAATGCCTGAAGCGATCAGAAAGTATTCACCGTTATGGAGAAGTTCCCAGGGGTAGAAGACAAACTCATCGCAACCGGGAGCAAAACTGAGTGTCATAGCGACCGTGCCGCGCCGGCGCAAGGTGCGCTGGATAACGCTGCGCAGGAGCGCCTGGACAGATTGCTCTGCCAGGTCTCGCCGGCTGGTGCCAGGCGTTTCAGAGCCGCAGAGCGCTCTAAAGAGGCGCTGGCCAATCTCACGCAGGTCTTGTTCATCGATACTGTTCTTATTCAGCTTCTTATGCAGGGCATTGAGTTGCTTGCTGTCAAATGGAGGTTTGAAACTTGCGGTGGCGATATGGCCAGCCCAGCTCTCTTTGACTTGCAACTCATACGTCCCGTCGTTGCGGCTGCGAAACAGCAGGTTTAGTGTCTCTCCCATGC
>CADDZH010000060.1 GCA_902812455.1 Chloroflexota bacterium
CCCGCCCCCTCGGCTTCGTTGCCTGGCTCGATAACCAGTATGCGATAGCAACTCCACAAGGCGTGCTCCGCTTCGGCACAATTGCCAGCGGCCCACAATGGCTCGAGCTGGATTACGTCAAGATCGAGCCATAGCCGCAAGCTATTTTTCCGCCAGGGGCAATACCTCGTCTATAATGCCATACTCCACTGCTTCTTCAGGACTCATAAAGAAATCCCGGTCGGTATCGCGCTTAATCCGCTCAAGAGGCTGCCCGGTATGCTGGTGAATGATCTCGTTAAGCACATCGCGCGTATGCAGTATCTCTCGCGCCTGGATATCGATGTCTGTCGCCTGCCCGCCGATCCCTCCCGGGATAAGGGGCTGGTGGATGTGAATGCGCGCATGCGGCAGCGAGCGGCGCAGCCCCTTGTCGCCCGCCATCAGCAAGATCGTGCCAAAGCTTGCAGCTAAACCAACACAGGTCGTCGCCACTGGGCAGGAAAGAATGCGCATCGTATCATAGATGGCTAAACCTGCCGTGACCGTCCCACCAGGCGAGTTGATATAAACGTTGATCTCTTTCTTGGCATCTTCTGCAGCCAGAAAAAGCAGTTGCGCAACGACAAGATTGGCCATCGTATCCTCGATCTGGCCGTTAACCATGATAATGCGCTCTTTCAGCAAGCGAGAATAAATGTCATAGGCTCGCTCGCCCCGGCCTGTGGTCTCAATAACCGTTGGAACAAACAAACTCGATGACATCATTGCTCTCCTTCTTCCGCCCGTGGCCGTACAAAGTAGTAATAGACAGGCCCACTCTCTCTACCAGACTTCTGCTCCAGCATACCCACAAGTAACCATCCTCGAGCTCCCAGGTCATTCAACTGGGCAACATCAGGTAGCTCCTCTTCTCGCGTATTAACAGCCAGCACGAGATACTCCCAGCGCACCGGCGTAACAGGTACGCTCTCATACACCATCGGTATATGCAGTGGAGCATGAATATCAGGCTGGCCCGACAAATGCGAATGAAACGACAACGATACAGCCATTAGCATTTCCTCCTTTGTTTTCTAGGGTAGGGGCAGAGCTTGCCTCTGCCCTCGACCTTCTTCCTTGACTATATCATGCTAATAGTGTATCCTTGAAGAGAAAAAGCATGCTCATAGCATAGGCATCTACGAAGCTATGCCGTAAGCATAGGTGACGCGATGTGCAAGTTTTCTGAGTGGGGTTCAGGGGCGGCAGCCCCTGACGGGGTTTGGGGAACGCTGTCCGGGGGACAGTATGTAGGGGACCCAAATTCCCATTTCCCTCAAATGTTGGTTGAATATGCATTAGATAGGCCGAAAGGGAAAGCAGCGATGGCAGATCTTCAAGAAATCATCGGAAGAGTTATACGGCGGGAACGCCAGGACCGCCATTTAACCATCAAAGAGCTAGGAGACAAAGCAAATCTATCGGAAATCTACATTGGAGAGATCGAGCGCGGGCATAAATATCCTTCAGCCAAAGTGCTGGAAAGCATCGCCAGCGCTTTAGACCTCGACATAGCCGATCTGCTTGAGCTTATGGCTGAAGAGATCCGCTATGAGCGCGAACCACAGACAACGAATGCCATCGGCTTCACGTTTCCCGCCACTCCGGGCCAGCCACGTCGCCTCGCCGTCAAGAAGATGGTCAATATGCTCGATGAGGGCGATGTGGAAAGTATAGCCCATCTCAGCGCCTTCCTCTTGGCAAGGCGCACGAATATGCCGTAGAGTTCTACCAATTGAGTGCTGGCATCATCGTTGAGGGTAGGGGCGAGGCTGCGCCACCGGCCATCCTCACCCTGGCTCTTAGCACCTGATTATTGGTGGAACCTGCCGTAGGGGCCAGGTTCCTCATTGCGGGCTTGTAGGCCCCATCCCAGGATAAGCAGGCATCCAAAGATTGCTGGGAGGCATGACGGCCTGAACCTGCGGCTGCTGCCGCCGGACTTGATAATCAACCGATCTGAGCACCTCATGTAGAGCGTTATATTGCTCGAGTGCTCCGATGGCGGCGGTAATGAGAAGGGGATGGATGGCCAGGCCGACTGCTCCAACTGCGATCTGGTCGACCCAATCCTGCGCTCCCACCCTCACAAATGTGCCACCCTCGACACGCTGCAGAGAGACCGCCAGCGCCTTGTTAAAGCCGGTAATCATCCTCAAGGTGCTTTCCAGCTTTAATTGCACGGTAACGTTGTTCATATCGCCAAAGTATTGTGCCTGATATCCCTTCGCCTGGTACTCCTGCACCAGCGCCTGAGCAATTGCCTGAAGATCGAGGTCCTGTGTCCGGTAGAAAAGGGCTTCCATGTCAATCTTTCCTTTCTGCCTCAGGCATATTCAACTACCGAAATCTGTCTTAACTTCACCCGTCAAAAAGTCCCCGATAAACTATACGCAACCACTTCTCTTCGGTTGCAAAGAACTGCCGGATAGAGTAGAAAGGGCCATAGGTTTGTGCTACAATTTCTCTATATATCATAGGACGATATATGGTTGAGGAAAAAGTTGCTTACTTCTGCTCGCTCGCTTTCTTAGAAAGGAAAAGCTATGCGCTTACACGGGCAGGTGGCGATGATCACCGGCGTCAGCCACGCCGGACAGGTGGGCTATGCGCTCGCGGCGGCGTTTGCGCGCGAAGGAGCGCTCCTGGCGATTAGCGCTCGGAGTGCGGAGCGCGTCAAGGCACGCGCTGAGGAACTACGGGCGCAAGGAGCGAGCGTCATCGCCATCCCTGCCGATCTGACGACTGAGGAGGGGGCGCAGGCGCTCGCCCAGCAGACGCTGGCCGCCTATGGGCAGATCAACGTGCTCGTCAATCTGGCCGGCGGGCTTACTAAATATGGGCCACCCGACGAATTGCGTCTCTCCGACTGGGAAGCAGAACTCAATAACAACCTGCGCACGGCCTTCCTCTGCACCCGCGCCGTCTGGCCGATCATGAAGCGCCAGGGCGGCGGCAAGATTCTCAATTTCAGCCGCGCCGGAGGCCCAGAGAACTCCAAGCCGCAGATGCTGGCCTATAACTGTGCCAAGGCTGGCATTGATGCCCTGACGTATACCTTCGCCAGGGCAGGCAAGCCCTGGGGGATTGCTGTGAACGCCCTTGGCCCCGGCACCATCGTGACCCAGGCCAATCTGGACGCGATGCACCCCTCGCCAGAGGAGATCCGCGAGCACTGGGTCAGCCTGGCAGACCTCATCGAAGCGGCGCTCTTCCTGGTGACGAAAGCTGGCGATGGGGTGAACGGCGTCGTGCTGCCTGTCCAGGGCAAGGGAAGCTGAGGAGGAACACGGAGCAAAACTCCCTGGTATGGGAATGCCCCCAGGCGTTCACCCAGCACGGGCGGATGACGGTGCATAAGAAAACAATCACCTACCCCCTCCTGACGGTGGCGGGTATCTCCTCAAGAAGGACAACCAGAAAGAGGTGAAAGCGATGGCGCTTGAACCAGAGCATAGTGGAACAGAACATGAGGATCAGGAGATGGAGACGGCGCTCAAGCTGCACCGTCGCCACATTTCGGAAGAGCAGTGGCGAACCTTTGAAGGCTATATGACGGACATCTTCACAACCTTTGGCTTAGACCTGCACACGCCGGCCACCTATGAGACCCCACGGCGGTTCCTGCGCGCTATGTTTGATGCCACCGAAGGCTATGAGGGCGACCCCAAACTGCTCAAGGTCTTCGAGACCGAATGCCGGGGTGGGCCGGACTGCCGCCTGAGCCAGGTCGTGGAGGGACCGATTCACTTCTTTAGTCTCTGTGAGCATCATGCCCTGCCCTTTTTCGGCCATGCCTATGTGGGCTACATCGCCCACGAGCATATCATCGGCATTTCCAAGCTGACGCGCCTGGTGCGCCTGTTTGCCAAGCGCTTTACCGTGCAGGAGCGCATCGGCCAGCAGATCGCTGACACGTTGGAAGCTATGCTCCAACCGCATGGGGTGGCCGTCTATCTGGAAGCCCATCATCTGTGCACCGAGATGCGCGGCGTGCGCGCCATCGCGCCGATCACACGCACCACCTTCTGGCGCGGAGCCTACGACGAAAACGCAGCGCTGCGGGGCGAGTTCTTCAGCGTGTGTGGCATACCGCGTGGGGGCCATGCATGAACAGGTCGCTGCCGCCTCTCGAATCCTTGTTTGACCAGGCACAGGGATGGGCACTTCCCTTGCCGGCGGCCCCCCAGCTTGCCGGTCGCGATGCCTCCACCGAGCGGCCTGGGCTGGTCGAGGGGCACCGCTTTGCATCAGAGCATCCACTGTGGGGAACCCTTGTAAGCGTCAAACGCGGTGGGAGCCACCTGTTTGTGCGTTATGCCTTTGCCACGAAGGAGGCAACGCGATGACTGATCCCTTACGTGAGCAGGAGAGATGTATGAGCGTCCTCAGGAAGGAAGAAGGCAGCTATACCGGGAGAGATTCAGGGAGAGAAGCGAAAATATAGCAGTAGTGGACAGCATTCACTTACCACAGAGGAGGAGTAAGATCATGGCAACCAGACAAGGAACAACCACTCAGATACGATCATTCCCTGCACCGGCACAGTTGGCGACGGTGACTGACCTGACGCCACAGGAGGTGCAAGCCGTGACAGAGGCCGTCAACCCGCTCATCGCCGATGCGTTCGCACTATATGTCAAAACGAAGAACTTCCACTGGCACCTCTCCGGCTCGCACTTCCGCGACTATCACCTGCTCTTCGACGAGCAGGCCGAGGCGATTTTGGCTTCCATTGACATCATGGCTGAGCGAGTGCGCCGTATCGGCGGCACAACCATCCGCAGCATCAGCCATATCGCTCAATTGCAGAGCATCGCCGACGACAACGACGACTTTGTGCCAGCAGGTGAGATGGTCAGGCGGCTCCTGGAGGACAACGGGCACATCGCCAGGAAGATACGCGAGGCGATTGAGGTCTGCGAGAAGCATCGCGACTCCGCCACCAGCAATGCCTTGCAGGAGATCCTTGACGAGACAGAGCGTCGCAAGTGGTTCCTCTTCGAGGTCATGCAGGGCGTGAAGAATACCGACTAGAAGCGTGAGGGTAACATGCCGCCTCTTGCCCGGCTGCTCGCGCACACTCTGCGAGACAAACAGAGGAGATTCAGGAGAAAAGGAGACAACACCATGACCAATCCTTTACGCGAACTGGAGGCTCTGGGACAGAGCGTCTGGCTCGATGATATCGACCGCGAGCACCTGCGCTCCGGTCTGTTTGAGCGGCTGATCGAGGAAGATGGCCTCTCCGGGGCAACAGGCAACCCCACCATCTTTGAGCACGCCATCGATCATGGTACAGCCTACGATGAACAGATGCGCCAGCTCATCATGCAGGGCAAGGATGCGCAAGTCATCTACGAAATGCTGGCCATGACCGATGTCCGGCAGGTTGCTGATCTGCTGCGTCCCACCTATGAGCGAACCGCAGGGCAAGATGGGTTTGTGAGCATCGAAGTCTCGCCCTACCTGGCACACGATACGCACGGGACACTGGCCGAGGTGCGCCGCTTCTGGCACGCGATTGAGCGGCCCAACCTGATGGTGAAGATTCCCTCGACACCGGCAGGCGTCCCCGCCATTCGCCAGGCGCTCAGCGAAGGCATCAATATCAACATCACCCTGATGTTCTCCCTGGACAACTATCGCCAGGTGGCCGAGGCATACCTGGGTGCCCTGGAAGAGCGCGTGGCCACAGGCCAGGACATCAGCCGTATCGCCTCGGTGGCCAGCTTCTTTGTCAGCCGCGTGGACGTGCTGGTGGACCACCTGCTCGAAGACAAGATCAAAGCCACTCCTGAAAGTGCCCGGCAGCAGCTCAAAGCGCTTCTGGGCAAAACGGCCATCGCCAATGCGTGCCTGGCCTACCAGGAGTTCAAGCGGCTGTTCAGTGGGCCACGCTTTGCAGCACTGAAATCTCGGGGGGCGCGTGTCCAGCGGCCGCTCTGGGCCAGCACGAGCACAAAAAATCCGGCCTACCGCGATGTGCTCTACGTGGAGGAACTGATCGGCCCCGATACCGTGAACACCATGCCGCTCAAGACGCTCGAAAGCTTCCGCGAGCATGGCAACGTCCGGCTCTCCATCGAGGATCAGCTCCCACAAGCGCAAGCAGAGCTCGCGGCGCTCGCGGAGGCCGGGATCAACTACGACCAGGTCACCCGGCAACTACAAGAGGAGGGAGTGCAGAAGTTCATTGACTCCTTCCAGACGCTGTTTGCATGTATTGACAAGAAGCGCCAGGTGCTTCAGCAGTAACAAGGCATTTCAAGGAGGCGGATAGGACCCAGGTGGAACAGCTTGCGGCATTTGCCACGACGAAGGAGCTAACGTATGATCACGGGCTATACGAGGCCGCTCTATCTTCTCCCATTCGATCACCGCGCGTCCTACATCTCGGGGCTCTTCGGCTGGAAAGCACCGCTGAATGTGGAGCAGATGATCGTCGTTGCGCAGAGTAAGCAGGTCATCTATGCAGGCTTCCAGCAGGCTATTGCCGACCAGGTGCCAAAGGATCGCGCTGGCATTCTGGTTGACGAGGAATTTGGTTCGGCTATCCTGCGTGATGCTGCTAGCAAGGGCTATATTACGGTAGCACCCGTCGAGAAGAGCGGCCAGGAGGAGTTCGAGTTCGTTTATGGGGAGGACTTTGCGCAGCACATTGAAGCCTTTCATCCCACCTTCGCCAAAGTCCTCGTGCGCTACAATCCTGAAGGAGATGCGGCCCTCAACCAGCGCCAGGCCAGCCGGCTCAAGCGCTTATCCGACTACCTGCGCCGAACACAGAGGCTGTTCATGTTTGAACTGCTGGTGCCAGCCGAGCCGATGCAACTGGAACAGTTTGAGGGCGACAAGAACGCCTATGACCTGGAGCTCCGCCCACGCTTGATGATGCAAACCATCCAGGCCCTGCAGGACGCCGGGGTGGAGCCGGATGTCTGGAAGGTCGAGGGGCTTGATCGCCAGGAAGATTGCGTCAAGCTGGTGGAGGTGGCTCGGCGTGGTGGCCGGGACAGCGTGGGGCTGATTGTGCTGGGACGAGGTGCAGAGCGAGGCCGGGTCGTGCACTGGCTTAGGACAGCAGCGCGCGTTCCCGGGTTCATCGGGTTTGCCGTCGGGCGAACGAGTTTCTGGCAGCCCCTGGTCGATGTTGAAGCCAAACGTATCTCTCAAGAGGAGGCAGCCAGACGCATTGCACACAACTTTGAAGAGTGGATCTATATCTTTGAGGAAGCCCAAGGCGCATAAAAGCCTGCGCCGGGCATCGGAGCGATGTATATGCATGTGCTTTCCTGGCAACAGGTTGATTTCGCAGGGGTAGTGCTGAGCGGACTTGTGGCCGGCTACGTCATGGCCATCGCCGGGCTGTGGGCGGGAGCCGTTCCGGGATTGGTGGCCTTCGATATTGCCGATTTCGGACGCCGCTATATGGTCTCCGACCGCCCCAGCGCCTGGCTGCTGGGCTTTGCCTCCCACCTGGTCAATAGTATCCTGCTGGTGCTGCTGTGGGCCATGCTCATTGTGCCCAATTTCCCGTGGCCGCGTCCGCTCGTAGGCCTCGTCTGGGGCGTGTTCCTGGCGGTGGTGCTGGCGGGTGGACTCATCGTCCCGCTCTCCGGCCTCGGCTTCATGGGCTGGAAGTCCGGGGGCCCGCGCTTTGCGGCAACAACCTTGCTGCTGCATACGCTCTGGGGACTCCTCATTGGGCTGCTGTACACTGGGAGTTGAAGGATGAACGTTGGTACTCGCGTCCCGCAACCCTACCTCATCCTGTGGGGCAGCGGGGTGGCGCTTTCTTGCAGCCTGGAGGGAGAGGTCCTGGCCGAAGAGCTGCACGGGCTCTTTGCCGGGGATACCCGCGTGCTTTCGACGTACCAGCTTCTGGTAAGCGGGCAGGCCTGGCGCTTGCTCGGGCGCTCGCATGTCGGGCATGGCACCGCCCAGTGGGAGTATCAGAATACCCTGCTGCGCGATGCGGTCGGCGAGATAGCACCCGGTACACTGCTGCTCACGCTCAGGCGACGCGTGGACTGCGCGCTGCACGATGACCTGCATCTGCAAACGTTCGCAGAGCGACCCATCAAGCTTCAGTTCACGCTGCACCTGGATGCGGACTTCGCCGATATCTTCGAGGTGAAGAGCCAGTCGCTGCCGCCCCGCATGAGGATCCGGCGGACGGCTCACCAGCAGGGTATAGCGCTCTCTTACGAGAAGGATGGCTTTCGGCGCGGCCTCGAAATCAGCCTGGATCCGGCCTTTGGTCACCCCGTCTTCGTCGGGACACGCGTCGTGTTCGAGCTGCAGCTCAACCCCGGTGCCTCCTGGACATGCTGTGTGGAAGCCAGGCCCGAGGTCGATGGCACCCTGTTTGCGTTCTCAGGCGATCCCCACCAGCCCGAGCCGAACCCGGTACCTGACACCCAGCGGCTATCGATTCAGACCGACTCGCTCCTGGAGGACCCCTTCACCCAGGGACGTGCTGACCTGCACGCGCTCGCCATCCCGCAGGCGGATCATCCACCCTATGTCGCCGCCGGCGTGCCCTGGTTCCTGACGCTCTTTGGCCGCGATCCACTCATGGCAGCTCTCATGACTGGCCTCGATGGAGTATGGTCTGCCAAAGGGGCACTCGCTGCCCTGGCTGAGCTGCAGGCAGCCGAGCGGGATGACTGGCGAGATGCTGAGCCTGGCAAGCTGCTCCATGAATGCCGCCGGGGGGAACTGGCCAGCCGCAACCGCATCCCCTTTGACCCAGCCTACTATGGCACGCACGATACCCCTGCGCTCTATTGCCTGACGCTCTGGCATGCCTGGCGTTGGACCGGCGATGACCAGCTCCTTGCGGCCCATCTAGGGGCAGCCAGGGCAGCCCTGCGCTGGTGTGACGACCTGGGTGATCGCGACGGCGACGACCTCTTGGAGTATGCGACACGCAGCCCCAAAGGTTACTATAATCAGAGCTGGAAGGATGCGGGCGATGCCGTGGTACATGCCAATGGAAGCCTCGCGAGGCTTCCGCTGGCGACCGTGGAGCTGCAGGGCTATCTCTTTACGGCACGCCTGGCCATGGCTGAACTGCTGGAGGTTCAGGGGGAACAGGCCGAGGCCGAGCGCCTCCGCCAGGCGGCACGCACACTGCGCACGATCGTGGAAGAGCGCTACTGGCTGGAGGAAGAAGGCTTTTATGCCTTCGCGCTCGATGGGCAGAAGCAGCAGGTAGCCAGCATCTCCTCCAACCCTGGGCATCTGCTCTGGTGTGGGTTGCCCGCTCCACAGCGAGCGGCGGCTGTGGCCGAGCGCTTGCTCAAGCCCGACCTCTTCAGTGGCTGGGGACTGCGCACGCTCTCCTCACAGAACCCGGCCTACAATCCGCTCTCCTACCAGCGCGGCTCGGTCTGGCCACACGATACGTTGCTGGCGGCAGCCGGCCTCTGGCGCTACGGCCACTATGAGGAGGCCAGTACGTTGATCCGGGCGATCCTGGAAGCAGCCGGGACCTTCGAGCAGGCCCGGCTGCCAGAGCTGTTTTGTGGCCTTCCCCGCGCGCACGACCTGCCGGTACCCTACGAGCAAGCGAACATCCCGCAGGCCTGGGCAGCCGCCGCACCCATCCTGGCGGCCCAGCTCTTCCTCGGCCTCCTTCCTGATGCCCCGCGAAAGCGTTGCTTCGTGTCGCCCTGGCTACCGGACTGGTTGCCCTCTTTGGAGGTGCGAGGTATCGCCATTGGCGAGGGCGATCTCTCCATCACGGTGGCCCGGCATGGCACCGAGACGGTGATCGAGCAGGTGAAGGGCCAGCACATCGAGGTGATCGAGGGGGCAGTGGAAGCCCCTTTGTGGGGGATGCCGCCGCGGCATCCCGACAAGGGACAGGAGAGCAAGCTGGGACAGGTATCTACGAAGGAGAAAGGGGATGCAAGCAAGGACACCTGAGGTGGTGGTGGTGACCGGGGCCTCGGCCGGTGTGGGACGGGCCATTGTTCGTGCCTTTGCAAGAGCGGAAACCGCAAGGTGAACCAGATGCTCATCTTGTTGTAAGCGCAGAGGGACTATGCATGATCCAGGAATCCTTTCTTGTCCACCCACGCGCGCCTTTTCGTCTCGATCTGACGGTCTGGGCGCTGCGAAGAAGGGCAAGCAATCGCATTGATCAGTGGGATGGAACAACCTATACGCGCATCTTTGTTGTTGACAGCGTGCCCGTGAAAGCCAGCCTGTCGCAGCGGCACACAGGCAAGGCCCCGGAACTGCTGGTCAACGTGTGCAGCCCCACACCACTTGCACAGCTCGCATCACAGATCAGAGCATCGCTCCAGCGCATGCTTGGCTTCCAGATCGATGTGACGGGATTTTATACACTGGCAGCGAACGATACGCTCTTGTCTCCTCTGGCGCAACACTTCCTGGGACTGAAGCCACCTCGTTTCCCCAGTGTGTTCGAAGCCTTGCTCAATGCGTTTGCCTGTCAGCAAGTGAGCCTTGATGTTGGCATTGTGCTGCTCAATCGATTGACAGCCACCTTTGGCAGGAAATTTGATGAGAATTGGCCAGCGTTCTCTGCGTTTCCAGAACCCGAGGCGTTGGCCAGCGCTTCCGCAGAGCGTATACGCGCGTTAGGCTTTAGCTATCAGAAGGCGCGAGCCATGATTGAACTGGCCACAGCGCTCGCGAATAACCAGCGAGATTTTTCACTGCTTGAAGCAATGAACAATGAAGAGGCAAGCAGGTACTTATCGTCCATACGAGGCGTTGGCCGGTGGACGGCAGAATATGTCTTGCTTAGAGGATTAGGTAGACTTGATACCTTTCCAGGAGATGATGCCGGCGCGCAAAAGAATCTGCAGCGGCTCCTCCATCTCGAGGAAAAACCGACCTATGAACGCATCAAAACATTGACAGCACCATGGCAACCCTATGCGGGATTCGTCTATTTTCATCTACTGCTCGAGAAGTTGTACCAGCAGGGCTCTCTCTCGCAATGATGAGCGGCTCCAGAGAGGAAGGGATGCGAGTCCTGATCACAGCAGGAAATTCAGGCAGGCGGGTATCCCCTGGACGATCCTGCGCACCACCCAATTTCATGACCTGGTCTTGCAGCTCCTGCAATCCTTCGGCATCGACACGCGGGCAGAAGTGCCAATTCCTGGGCCCTCATGACTGAACGCATGCGGGAGGATGCCCGGCATTGCCTTTGCGCTCGCCATGCGTTGGCGTGAGCCGCTCGAGCACGAGGTGCGCCGGGAGGGTCTGCTCACTGATAGGCAAGGTCACCAGCAGCACGCCATTGCCGTAGGTAACGTTGGCACACGTGGCATTGACTGCGATGGGCAGCATCAACTCACGGTGATAGGCGCCAACGCTCCATTCATCCAGCAGGAGTTGCTTGACCTCCTTGAGCATGCCGCGCAGATCGCCATGAAGAATCAGGCGGCCGTCAGCGGTAACTTCGACGACAATATCTTCGGGTTCCAGTCCCGCCATCGGTGCCGCCACCATCAGGCGCTCATCAGTGCGATAGACCTTGACCGGAATATGCTGCTGCTTCTGTGTTTCTTGCATGTTACTCCCCTTTCGTTCCTCGGTCTGCCGAAGAGAGATAGGCTTCAAGCTTTTTAAGCGCGATGGCTCGTATCGATGTTTCCTGGCCTTCCTCCTCTGTCATCTCCGCCCAGGTCTTGTGAGAGCCACTGGGAATAAAAATGGAATCCCAGCCAAAGCCATGGCTGCCTCGCGGAGTGAGAGCAATCGACCCTTCTTTGGCGCCGGTGAAAGCGTGAAACGCTTGCCCGTCATACAAGCCAAAGTGGATAGAAGCCAATGCTGATCGCTCTGGAGTCCCGTCGAGCAGTCGACAGAGTCCTTCCGGGCCTAACTCTGCTAAAAACCATTTAATGAATGGTCCTGGTAATCTCCCCCAGGCGACGAATTGCAGTGAACTATCTTCTACCAGCACTGGGGAGAGGACCTGCTGAAATGCTTCTCTGGCTTTATACTTGATGATGGTCGCGACATCAAGCGATTGGATTTCGATGAGATCCATGGTTTTATGAAGCACCGGGAAGCGGAGGTAGTGGCTGAGAAGCTGCGCTTTTCCCGGATTACTTGTGACGTAGATCAGCGAGTCAATCATCCTTTCCCCTTACTGTAAAGAGTGTGATTTTTATCGCAGTGTTCTTGATGGAGGTGTGCTACGCTATTATTATAGCATAACATGCAGGCTCCGGGCCGCTATGACACACCTCATGTTGAGCAGTGGAGGAAGGCAGGAATGATCATTGAGCATGTCACAGCAGAGAGGGGAGCGGGCGTGATCCATCCCGCTAACTCCACAGCCTCTCCTTGACGCATAATGCGTCTATCGCTATACTTCTGCCATGAGATACAAGCGCTTGTTCATCTTGCTGCTGCTCCTGCTTGCCTCCCTGGCCTCCTGCAGCCCCGGTCATGTAGGCGGCAACGAGATCGCATTTGTGCGTGATGGGCACCTCTGGACGATGGACCCCGATGGCGCTAACGCTTTTGAGGTCGTGAACGACAGTGTGCCTGTGGTTGGTTATGCCTGGTCTCCAACACACCGCATATTTTTCTATCGCACCCTCGATCAGGCATTCGCCCGTACACCTGCTGGAAAACACCTCATCATTAATCCCATTACAGGATTGTTCGGAGATCTGCCCAGCACTCTCAACACAATCGGCATAGATGGCGGCTCGCCTATTCCTATCATGTTCTCCAATCCCTCTATCGACTTCAGCAATGCCTGGTGGAACACTTCAGGCACCCGCCTGCTTTACCGCGAGGAATTCTCCCTTTTGACGCGCACACCCGCTACTGTCCAGTGGTGGGTGTCACAAAACGACCAGCCCGGCGGCATAGCGCGTAAAGCACTGCCCAACTCTTTCTCCATTCCCTCTATTGCTCCTTATAGTTTTTTGGCTATAGGAAATAACGAACGCGGTATCTTTACCACCACTCTCGCCGGAACCAATCTCCACTATATCGAGCAGGGCCAACTCCCCGGCCATCCCCTGCCCGCCACATTAGAGCGTATCTTATGGCAACCCGCTCATCATAATCCTGCCATCCTCTACGCTATTGCAACTGCTTCCGGCCATTCTGGATCATCCGGTAAGGCCAATTTAACTCTAGCGCTTGTGTTACGGGCAACGAATGGCCGCACCACAATGCTCACCAGTTGCGCCTGCACCCAGTTTGCCTGGTCGCCTGATGGCAATCACATCTTGTATAGCAGCGGATCAACCTTTACCGTCCTCGATATCAACACCGGCTCTTCGTTTTCCTTCAACGCTGAAACGAGCAGCGTGCCCTACTGGTCGCCCGGTAGCCGCTTCCTCTTACTTGATGGTCTTCACACCTTGCAGCTTGTTAATATTGCCACACGGCAGCAGCAGGTGGTATTGAGCGACGGAAGCGAGCCATCAGGGAGCGCAACTCCAGCGGCAATACCAGGCGTTCAGGCTTTGCTTCAACCTGTATCGAACAGCCTGTGGGCGCCCGATAGCCGTCATTTTCTCTTCCTCACACGCGGTCGCTTGCTCTGGCAAGGCAAGAAATTGGGCAGCCAGGGACTCTATACCGTGACAATCGACGATCGCGGGCAGCCACAGGGCCAACCAACGCTTGCCGACGCAGGGAACGATACAGAGGCTGGCTGGTCTTTCGAGGATGCCAATACATCTTTTCTATACTGACACTGATTCTGAAAAAAGAGGAGGACAAAACGTCATGAACCCGCTTGATCGAGATAACCTGTTCGGCGATTCGGACGATGAGATAGACGAAGCAGAATACGACGAACTGCTTTTACTTGAACGGCTTGAAAGCCTGCGCGAGGAAATGGAAGAACTGGGCGTAACCACCCTGGCAGAAGTCATCCAGCGTATCGAAGAGATGCATCGCCGCCTGGATACCAGATAGCCTTATGCCCCTCCCAGATACGCCTGCCGTACCAGGTCATTGTTCAGCAGGTTTTGGGCAGTATCGCTCAACACGATCTTGCCGGTTTGCAAGACATAGCCCCGGTCTGCCAGGCTCAACGCCATCGAAGCGTTCTGCTCAACGAGAAAAATAGTCACGCCCTCCTGGCGAATACGCAGGATCGTATTAAACACGGTCTCGACAAGGATGGGCGAGAGGCCCATTGAAGGCTCATCCATACACATCAGGCGCGGGCGGGACATCAGGGCGCGTCCCATAGCCAGCATCTGTTGCTCACCTCCGGACATGGTTCCTGCAACCTGCTTTAATCGCTCCTTGAGCCTGGGAAAAATCTGGAAAACGTGATCGAGGTCTTGATTGATTTCTTTCCGGTTTGAGCGGATGTATGCTCCCATCTCCAGGTTCTCAAGCACTGTCATGCGCGGAAAAATACGCCGGGCTTCCGGCACGAGGGCCATACCTAAACGCACGATATCGCCTGGGAGCCTGTTCTCGATACGTTGCCCTTCAAACTCAATCGTTCCCCGGCGCGGGTGCACCAGGCCGAAGATAGTCTTCATCGTTGTGGTCTTGCCTGCTGCATTGGCTCCCAGCAGGCACACAATTTCACCCCGATTCACTTCGAGCGAAACTCGCTTGAGCACCTGGCTAGGCCCATAATATGTATCTACATCCCTCAGTCGTAGCATCGTTATCCTCGTTTTGATAGAATCTCTAGAGCTTACCCGAAAAAAGGCCTGAATCCCACAAGGGGAGTCACTACATATCCCCTCGTTTGAGATCAGAAGATGTAGTGGCCTCCCTTGGGGAGGCCAGGTTTATTTATGGTTCTTCCGCAGCGCCCTGATCTGCCCCCACAACCTTCCGACCGGCTGCTGCCGCCCTGCCAGTTCCAAGATATGCAGCGATCACTTTCTCGTCGTGGCGTACCTCTTCAGGTAAACCCTCAGCAATTTTACGCCCATAGTCGAGCACGGCAATGCGATCCGATATGCCCATGGTTACCGCCAGCTTGTGCTCGATCAGCAGAATCGTCAGGCCCAGTTCATCGCGCAAACGCCTGACATACCTTATTGCTTCGAGTGTCTCCGCCTCGTTCATACCGGCTGTCGGTTCATCTAACAAGAGGAGCTTAGGATTAGCTCCAAGCGCCCGCGCAATCTCGACACGCCTACGGTCAGCATAGGAGAGGTTAATCACATATTCTTCTTGCCGTTCAACCAGCGAAGGGCCAAAAAAGCTCAGAAGCTCGATCGCCCGCTTGCGGGCCTCTGCCTCCTCATGTACCACATCTGGTGTACGAAAAAGCGAGCCTAATACACTCGCTTTGAGCCTCGTATGCTGCCCAACCAGCACATTCTCCAGGACCGTCATATTATTGAAAAGGCGGATATTCTGGAATGTGCGGGTGATACCGCGCACAACGATCTGATCGGGATGAAGGCCGACAATAGACTTCCCATCAAAGCGAATATCGCCAGAAGTAGGACGATAAATACCCGTAATCAGATTAAAGACGGTGGTTTTCCCGGCTCCATTTGGCCCGATAATGCTCACAATCTCTTTCGGCCAGACCTCTAGATCGACATCCTGCACCGCAGCAAGCCCACCAAAATACTTGGTGACTTTATCTAGCGACAGCAGAGGGGCACCTGTGTGCCCTTCTACCTGCTCAACGCTCATAGGCTCAATACTCATTGCAACCTTCTCCTTGCTTGCCGCTATTCAACACGCACCTCTTCTTCGAAGCCAGGCGCCCCCGGCTGGACTTCCATAGCCCCTTCTTCTCCCTCCTCTTCACCTACATGATGCAACTCGCGCCGCCTCCTGGCGCTGGGAATAAGCCCTTCCGGCCGGAAGACCATGATGGAAACCAGGATAATACCAAAGATCAGGTTACGAATATTATCAAAGGTGAAACCAGGAAAAACCAGGGAAATAGCAGCAGCGACCGGGTGAAGGAAACTGGAGGGATTGGCAGCAATACTATCGAGCTGTGCAAGAATAAACTCGTTGATGGAATAGACAACCAGCGCTCCCACAATCACCCCTGGAATACTTCCGATACCCCCGATAACCACCATAGACAAGTAAACAATTGAGTCGCCAAAGCTAAAGTTATCAGGCGATACACCGCCAAGCTTGGCTGCATGGTAGGCGCCAGCTATTCCCGAGAAGAATGCGCCCGCTGCGAAGGCAAATAACTTCGTCCTGGTGAGATTCACCCCCGAGGAAGACGCGGCAACTTCATCTTCCCGGATAGCGATCCAGGCCCGGCCTAAACGCGAATCGCGCAGGCGAACATTGGCCAGGATGGTCAGACCGATCAATACCAGGATGAGATAGTAATATGGCGCTGGAGTAAACGTGCTCCAGGGGATGCCAAAAAAGGCTGGTGACTGCACGCCGATAATACCATTTGTGCCATTGGTATATTTATCCAGCTCCAGGAACACAATCGGCACAATCTCGCCGAATCCCAGCGTCACAATAGCCAGATAATCGCCTCGCAAGCGCAAAGTAGGCGCCCCTAGCACGACACCCCAGAATGCTGCAATCAGGGCAGCAACAAGCAGCATCGGCCAGAACAGCCATGACAGGAGATTAGGATTGATGGCAGCGACATTCAGCACATTGGTAAGCTGTGTTGAGCCAACCATCCCCCAGACATAGGACCCAATCGCAAAGAAGGCCACATAACCCAGGTCTAGCAGACCCGCAAACCCTACAACGATGTTGAGGCCAAGCGCCAGAATCACGTAGAAACCGGCATCGCCAAAGCCAGCTAAACGACCGTCCGTCCCATAACCAAACAGGAAGGGATCGATAACCGGGTAGAATATCACAAAAGCCAGCAGGATCGACAGGTAAATGCGCTGGGCCGGTGAACTACGTAATGGCAAATCGTTTGGAACCAGGTCTTTTGCTTCCTCGCGCGCCCGTGTTGGGGAAAGCACTTCTAACTCACGGCGTTTGCTCACTCGCCATCTTCTTCTCCCATTGCTCCCATCTTCAGCAGCAGGCTTGGCACTCTCTTTTGATAAAGCAACGGTATGGCGCAGGGCCACTGCTCCCGCCAGGCGCCCCAACGCATAGCCAAGTATAGGCAGCAGGATTGTGCGCACAATTACCCAGACCAAAAGGATTGCTGGCAACGTCCCCGTTACATAAAAGAGCACGTCTGCAATCAACCAGATGACGGCAAAAACGGTGGCAAACCAGAAGCCCCCAGCTATTGCACGCCTCCTCAGCATGTCTCGCTGCTCTTCATCCATCATCTCTACATTCTCTAGAGGCGGAGGAGGCACATAGTGACGAGCTTTGCGCACGCGGCCGCGAATATAAAAGTAGATACCCCACACAACAACCGATAAGGCCAGGCCAATGATAGGACCATTCCCGCCGCCGGTAAGAATGATGAGAATGAGCGGTACCAGCACAAACACCAGGATATCGATCCACACCTCAACCATCCCCCTGCGGCCAGTATCAGAAGCTATCAAATAAGCGGCCAGCGCTATTACCGCCAGGTAGAAGAAGCTAATGAATATAGCCGCCTGGACAAGGGAGGGAGTATCAAGACCTGTACTTCCGGGCGCAAGAATACCAAGGAGCACATTATTGATGATGCCTTCCCCGCTCCACACAAATGTAAAAACGGCCAGCGGCACCAGTAGCGCCACAGCCCATTTGACGAGCAGAGAACGCATCTTGTGATCGGGAACCAATTTGTTGGAACGCAATGGGATAGCCATGCTCCTCATTACCTCGCTTCCAGCAAAATAGCGTCACGCTCTCTCATACACATTGCTTCCATTCCTAGACTTTCTCAGGTACTCGCTGGCCTAACAAACCAGAGGGGCGGAAAACCAGGATCAGGATAAGAATAGCAAAA
Organism: Chloroflexota bacterium; assembly: GCA_902812455.1. The sequence goes on from CADDZH010000060.1 coordinate 17,876, forward strand.
ATGATCGCTTCGTGCCAGGCAGCCCCTCCATGCGGCAGGCCAATAGCACCGGTGTTAGAATCAGGAATGAGCGTGGCTAATGCTTCAATGATGCCGATCAACACGCCGCCCAACATCGCCCCGACCAGGTTCCCGATGCCTCCCAGCACTGCCGCCGTAAAGGCTATCAGGCCGAGCTGGAAACCAATAATGAAAATGGTAGAGCCATATTGCAAGCCATAGATAAAGCCTGCAGCCCCCGCAAGCCCAGACCCGATGATAAAGGTAATGGCTATAATGCGATCCACGTTCACTCCCATCAGTGCTGCCGCTTCACGATCCTGTGCCACGGCGCGCATGGCACGCCCGACACGTGTTCGCGTTACCAGCCATTGCAGGCCAACCATAAGCACCAGTGAGACCGCGATCACAAGAATATTCACACTGCTAATATAGACCGGCCCGATATAGTAATTGACCTGCGGAAAAATCTGGGGAAATGAGATAAAGTTTACACCTCTCCACAAGATGCCTATGTTTTCTAAAATCAATGAAACGCCGATTGCAGAGATGAGCGGCGCAAGACGTGGAGCATTGCGCAAGGGGCGATAGGCAAACCTTTCGATCACTACTCCCAGCACAGCGCACGCCAGCATTGTTCCCAGGCAGGTAACAATCATTACCACAATCAAGGTCGGCAAGGGAGGAGTGATGTTCGAGGTAATGCCAAAGAAGCCTAAAATGAGGATGGAGACGAGCGTCCCGATCATGAAGACATCGCCATGAGCAAAATTGATGAGCTCGATGATTCCATACACCATCGTGTAACCCAGCGCAATAAGCGCATAGATCGCACCGGTGGATATCCCCACCACCAGCTCTTGCAAAAACAGTGTCATAGTTCCCGCACTCCGCCTTTCTTCACTAACGAGGCCCTCCAGGAAACTTATAACAAAAACATATAACAAGCAGGAGAGCAGATAGGCATAGATAGCTGCCTCCGCTCCCCTACATCACGCGCAACGAGCGCAGCGCGTCGTCTCATAGTCTCATAGTAGGGGCAGGGCTTGTCCCTGCCCTGGTTCTCGCATACCGCGTCTCGGCCCATACAACCGAAGCATAGCCCTGGTAACCATGACCACGAACGGGCCTTGCGCAGCCGCGCCATAGTAGGGGCAGGGCTTGTTCCTGCTCTGGCTACCAGGACACCTGCAAGGGTTGCCCCTACCATGACGACGATCCCTGGTTGCTCACAAGACTACGAGACTGTGACCTCGGTCAGGAATATCCAGTCTGGCTTGTTCGCCGAGTTTGGCCCAAGCTTGTAGATCGTGATCACCTTGTTGGTCGTGTCACCGTTCGAGTCAAAAGACTGGTGCCCTGTAATACCGTTGTAGCTAATGTGCTGGATGGCGTTGATCACCGCTGTACGGAACTTCACAGCGCCGGCAGCATCACCAGAATTTTGCGGCGTATGAGCGCCATTTGCCAGGGCCGTCTTAACTGCCTGGATCAAGATATTTGCGGCGTCATACGCTGCAGCGCTGTACACGTTGAGGTTGGCAGCGCCATAAACCGCGTCGTACTGGGCGCGGAAATTCGCTGCAGAGGCGCTCACCGTTGTATCAACGACCGCTACTGTGCCGTAAATCGGCCCACCGCTGTTCAGGCCAATGGTCGTTGCAAAGCTAGGCGTTACAATGCCATCACCACCGGCATAGGTGATATTTTTCAGCGAGGGTATCTGCTCCATTTGCTGGCGGATCAAGGTTCCACCAGTGGAGTCAACACCTCCAAAGTAGATCAGGTCTGGGCCCTTTGATGCAATCTGGTTCAACAGCGAGAGATACGAGGTTGTTGTGCCAGGCTCGCTGCTGCGGCCCAGGAGAGTTCCACCCAGCTTTTGCCATTCAGCGCTGAAGGTGTTCGCAATACCAACGCCGTAGACCTCGGTGTCATCGATGACGTAGGCTTTTCTCAGGTGCAGGGTATTATAGACGTAATCGGCCATTGCCGGCCCCTGGTGGTCGTCGGTGGTGGCGACACGGAAATACGTGACTTTGCCGGTTGGGCGTAGCGTGGGTAGCAAATCATTAGTACCGGAACATCCAGAAGCAGCCGTATCCTTTGTCAGGCAGGGATTGGTGTTTGCCGGGCTGATCATCGCGATTGGCGCACGGTTGGCAATCGGTATCTCAGCCTTCGCTACATTACTGTTAAATGGCCCAACGATACCGGCAACCAGCGCATCATCGATCAGAGCAGTCACATTGCGCGCTCCCACAGCCGGGTCATGGATACCGCTGGGACCGACATCATCCTGGGGATCGAATACCAGCGTATACCCAGGAATGACATTATTCTTATTTGCCTGATCAACTGCCAGGTGAGCACCATTCTCGGCAGGTTTGCCACTGCTTTCATCCTTCCCAGAAGTGGGGAAATCAGTGCCAATTTTGATAATCTTGGAGCCGGTAGCGGTGCTGCTGGTGCCGGTCGTTGTCGTGCCCGCACCACAGGCAGCCAGAATCACTAGCAAGAGGGGAATAGCCAGTGCTAGCGCAAAAATACGCGACCAGTTTCTCCGCATAGTCGGTCAACCTCCCTAAATAACAACTAAAAATACAACCAAAAATCGCGAATCTTCCAGAGCGATCTAGAACAATCCTCCTACGTTATTACGTTCAAAAACCCGCAAAACTCACCGGTACCGCTCGCTTGGTTCGATCAGCGATAAAAACCATCTTCCCGGCTGCTTTCGTTGAGAAAGAATATACCGCACAACAGCTATCACTCCTCACGGCCCTGCCATGTAGCAATACACAGCAGTTGGCTGAGGATGTACAGATTATACCTATTAAAAAATAATTCTGTCAATAGAAATCATGCGAGTGCAGGATAGAACCCGATTTATCGCAGCCATCGCCGGTGTATCGGCAGTGGGCGTGATACATCGGGTTCCACGATCAATCGGGAACCTACGGTTCACCCGGAAGGATGGATACCTGTATGGTGCTTGTCATCTGCAAGCCTGACGTGCTACATTGTATAGAAGAAAAACTCGCGCGTACTCTGCGATATTTTATATAGCACGAGGGGTTCTCATGAATAGAACAACGCTCATCTCTGAAATGCAGAAGTTCCGCCTGGGGGGCAAGGTGATCTATGCCGGTGGTGAAGAAGGCGTACTCGCGCATGTCATATTTGATCCTTCCACGCGCCATATTACTCATATTGGCGTCAGACAGGGCCTTCTCTTCGGGAAAACCTACAATCTGCCCTATACGACGGTAACAGGTGCTTCGAGTGAGGCCGTCACACTCAATATCAAGCGGGCTGACGCGCCTGGCGCAAACGTTACCGCTGTTGCAGGCGCTCTCCTTGAGAGCAAAAGCATCGTGGAGAATATAAGCACTTCTGCGAAAGGAACTCTGTTGCTTGTGGCAATACACCCGGAGAGTGCGGAGCTGGCATATCTTGTTGCCCATCACCTCAAGCCAGCACAGGATATGCTGGTACAGGAGGGCTTTGTCAAAGAAATAGCGCCGGGTCATGTGACCGTCAATATTCCTGCCGCCACGTTTGAGGCTCTTCCACCATATCGACCTGATAGTGATCTACAGCAGGAGGTCGAAGCTGTAATATTTGATGTTACTCCTCTGCATGTGGATATGAAAGGCATAAGCGCGCACGTGCTCGACGGCGTGGCCTATCTTGATGGCAATGTCTCAAGCGGCCTGCGTGCTGATATCGTGCGCGACCAGGTATCGGGCATCCCTGGCATATTGGAAGTCAAAAGCAACCTGGTGGGCGATGATCGCTTAGCAGCAGATATAGCGATGGCGCTGGGCCGCGATCCTCGTACTCGCGATCTGCCTATTGGTGTTTATCCTCGGCTCGGTGTCGTGCGCCTGAGCGGCGCTGTTCATAATGGCCAGCAGAAAGAAGCTGCTGCCGAGATAGCCCGCAACATGCCCGGCGTGCGCTCTGTCATCAATGACCTTATCGTTAATCCCAAGGCGGATTTGCTGCGCGTGATGTCCCCGGCAGAAGGCGGCGAGGCTGAAGACAAAGTCCCCGGTAAATACATCAGGCATACGAAATAGGGGTGAGCTATGCTTGTGCGTGATCTTCAAATCGGGGCGACAAAGAGGGCGCTAATAGCATATAACGGAAAAGTCAGGGCATAGACCTGGCTGGCTCGCAGGATCGTCTTGTTTCTGGTAGACAGACCGTGCAGGAGCATTGCCAGCACCAGGCCGGTAGAAAGACGCCCGGCTGAGACGAGTCCCGCGTAGGTAAGGTATGACAGGTTGGTAACCAGAACGAGATTAAGGAACCAGATCAGCCAGGTTACGTTCTTCCAGCGATGTTGAAAGACCTCTTTACCCGCCAGAAAAATGCTCATCAGGGTGGGAATGAACATGAGAAGGATGAGCCAGGGGAACAACCTCTGGTTGTTGGAAAAGTAAAAAAGCCCTTGAAAAGGTAACCACTCAAAGGCAGGCGAAAGGCCATTTTTATGAAAGTACAGGCCAACGAGAATGTACCAGATGATGGCAGGAACGATAGACAGGACAAAAAAACGATATACATCTTGCCAGCGCTTCTGATACAGGTACAGAGCGATGTAGCCGAGGGGAAATAAAGCAGCCGTCTCGCGTGAGAGCACTGCCAGGCCCCAAATAACTGCCGCGGCAGTGAGACGCTTCTGGAATAGCAGGAAAAGCCCCAGGCAGATAAGGAAATACGTCAGCGGCTCGGTTAAATCGAAAAGGAAGGAGGCGGCCAGCCCAAAGTAGAGGCCGTAGGCGAGGCTATACCAGGGGTTCAGGTTCTCTTTGGCGAGCAGATACGCAACCAATATGGTGCCGAGCACGATAGAGACGAGGTTGACCAGCAAGAGCATGTAGGGAATGAGCCTCACCTGTCCAAGGCTCAGGGCTGCGACCAGCAGGGGATAGACGATACGCTGGTAGCGATAGGCAGGTTTATCTAAGTATGGGGCGGCATGGAGCGGGTCGCGAGCGATCTGGTAGTAGAATTGCCCATCGTAACCGGCCAGGCCGTGTGGATTGTGAAACGCGAATTTCGGACCAAGATGGACATAATAGAGAGCATCGTGGTGGTGTATGTGAGAATCCAGGCCTATCAAGAGAACGTAGAGGAAGCCAACAACCAGTGCAGGCCAGACCAGTTGAAAGATGAGATGCCAGGCGGGAGAAGCTTCGCTCGAAACCTCATGTTCTATCACTGTCGAATTGCTATTTTTAACAGACATAATTGCATGCCTTTTCAAAAGAATTAATTTCAAAATGATTAAGAGGTGCGCAAGATTATTAATTAGTCTCGAACCATTGACGATTATACTGTGTTCTCTCCTGCCACGCAACCTATCCATTACTTTCACTTTTCCCTCGCCCATGCTTCGGCTCCCCAATGTTCAACCGCTTTCCCCTCAGCAAAACGAAGAATATCAATCGTTTCTCGCTCGAGCTTTTTCCCTTCTGGATAAGTGCTCCGCCATAGGAGACGTACAACAACGGTATCGCCTTCCGCAATGATATCTTCAATTGTGACACGGAGGTTTGGCAATGACTTCCTGGCACCCAGAACAATGTGCTTGAATTCCTCTGGGCCGTTGATATTGAGCCAGGGTGGCCTCTGATAGTCAACATACTCAGAAGAGAAGAGGGAGTCTACTTCAGAGAGATCGCCTGTATTAAACATTTCGATGATTTTTTGTGTTCTCGCCTTATTCACTGTATTTGCCTTGTGGGTACTATATAAGCTGCTATGAGCCGCAAAGTAGCTCACTTGGGCTTCGGTTGGTAGTAAATTAACTGGAGTTGAATAAAGCCCCCACGAATCACGAAGAAGTCGATCCCGCCCTTGACCTGCACCTGTTCCGATTCGCCATCCCACTTCTCGAACGCAATTTCCTGATCGGTGAGGCTCTGGACATAGGTGTAGTGCCGACCCGACGGCAATTGCTGGTGCAGCAGGTTCTCCGAGTGCCGCACGCCCTCATGACCATGAAAGATGCCGAAATTGCTCATCACTACTACATCCTCGGCATAGTTGCGCTCGATATCGGCCTCCGCATCGCCTTGCTGCCGTAGGCGAAGGTGATCTTCAAACACCTCCTGTGTCGTTCGGGTTGTCATCGTCCCCTCCTTTGGTCTGATGGTTCTCGTCCATACAGTACCTTACTTGTTGAAAAACGGAACTTCATCTCGTACATTATCGAACACGGTGATAATGAACGTTAACAAATTCATTGGAGTATCTATGCGTCAAATGAGCCGATAATGAAATTTAACGATCAAAACCGATCATGGTGTTGAGGGAGAGCGGTGCGAGGGGAAGCGCGAGGGCGCGAGGGCAAGCACAAGGCCCCCACACCACGCCACATCCACTCCTTTCCCCTACAGGAGACGACCCGTTCCTGATTCCCCCATGTGATCGGAAAAGTTCATCAGGTGACGATCCACTCCTCACAATTACCGAACATGGTTGGTAACCTTCATAATCGGGCTCACGGCTTCGATAAATCGAGCCTCTACGATAGGGCCTGCTCCAGATCGCTGATAATATCCCAGACATCCTCGATGCCCACAGAGAGCCGGATACAGCCCGGTGTAATGCCGATCTTGCACAGTTCAGCTTCTGTCAATCCGCGATGCGAGGATATTGGCGGATAGCTCACTTCTGAATAAATATCTCCCAGCGTGGTTGCCGGCAGGCAAAGTTGCAGCTTATCCATGAAACGGAAGGCAGCTTCTCGCGTTTGCTCTTTCAGCTCAAACGAAAGCAGTCCTCCATACTGCTCATGATCGAACAACGCATTGGCGAGCATATGTTGTGGATGGTCAGCTAACCCTGGATAATGAACGTGAGCAACGGCAGGATGTTGCTGCAAGAAGTCGGCTACCTGCAAAGCATTCTTGCAATGCCGCTCCATGCGTAGCGATAGCGTCCTCAATCCTCGCAGGATCAGGTAGGACTCGAAGGGACTCAGCATGGCCCCAAGTATTGTTGCAAGGTTGCGCAACTGGTCTAGCAGTGCCTTCTTCGCGCTGATGACCACGCCGGCAGTGCTATCTCCATGCCCACCCAGGTATTTCGTCGCGCTGTGTACTACCATGTCAAAGCCATGCTCAACTGGCCTCACCAGGTAGGGCGTGGCGAATGTATTATCGATGATACTCGTTGCCCCCACCTCTTTTGCGGCAGCACTTACCGCGTCGAGATCGATCACTTTCACCAGTGGATTTGATAGTGTCTCAATATATACCACATCGGGCTGTTCTGCCCGGATACATTCCGCTACATCATCGCCATAGAGATCGAGCATCACAACCTCAATGCCTAGAGGAACAAACGCGGTTCGCAGCAAGCTAATCGTCGCCCCGTACAAATCCTGGGCAGCCACAATTTTGCTGCCTGGCGTAAGCCCAGTTGCCATCAAGGCGGCATGGATTGCTGCCATACCCGAACCGAAAGCAACGGCGCCGATGCCTCCTTCAGCTTGCGCCATCAGCGTTTCCAGCGCATGTGCATTGGGATTTCCCTGCCGGCCATAGACATAAGCGGCTTCACCACCGGGTAGGCTTCCTGCAAAAGCCTGGTCAAGCGCCTGCGTGTTGCGATGTAGATATGTCGTGCTGGCATAGATAGGCTGCACCGTTGGCATTCCCGCGTTATCCGTACTCCGGCTGTCTCTGTCTCCATGTACAAACAGCGTATCAAGCTTCCATGACGGCTTATGCGATTGATTCATCTTATTCCTCTTCTTATTATCTTGCCCGCAAAATTTGAACCTCCATTGGCTGCAAGGTCACCGAAATAAACTTCACGGCACCATGACTCACCGTGCCATCGACCTCATAAACAATCGCTTGCTGGCTGCTCTCCTCTACCTCGCCGGGCTGTATGAACGTGGCCTTATTGCTATACAACACCTGGTATGCTGTTCCAGGCGCATTAAGCTCGTAATCGACAATGACTGCCAGCCCTTTCACATCCTGGTTTGTTGTATTGGCCACTACAACCACCTCTTCATCGCTCAGTATCCTGGAGAAGGCCACCACTCCAGGAGCAAACGTGGAGACCTCAAATTCCGCATGATCGCCAGAAACTGGCCTGAAATATTGGCGGCCATAACGCAGGGCTGGCTGGCTAGCCCGAACCTGGGCGATCTTCTGGATGTGCTCGTAAAAGGGGAAGGTGCGGTCAAAAGCGGGCTCTTTGCCCCACAATGCCTCGCGTACCGCTTCCGGTGTGCTGCCATGCCCGTGAAGACCTTGCTCGGTGCCATAGTACAGGCAGGGTATGCCTTGCAGGGAAAACAGGCAGGCAAGACCCAGCGTCACCTGGTCATCGTATTCGTCTGGCGCATTGTCAGGACGGAAGTAAAAACGCTGCGTTTGATCGTGATTATCCAGAAAGGTCACGAAAAAGCTGCTTGCTTCTCCATGCGAACTCAAGATATCGAGTTCTACCTGCTTGCGCGTCTGGTACATCTGGGCAATCGAGGCTGGCGGCAGCAATCCCTTCGCCACTCCTGGCAGCGTGTAGAACAACGGGAAGTCGAGGGCGGCATCGACACCCATGAGATCACCTGGATCTGCCACGTTGCGACCAATAAAACGGGCAATTTGCTGCTCGTCGCCTGCCACCTCACCAAAAGTAAAGAAGTTTTTCTTGCCGGTAGTTAAGGCATATTCGCGCATAGCATTGCCAAAGTCGCGCGCAAAGTCGCGGTTAATGTACTTCAGGGTATCTATGCGAAAACCATCGGCATCGTATTTGGCAATTACATATTGATACGCCTGGATCAAAACCGCCTGCACCTGGGATTCGCCCGTTAGCATTTGCTTGAGCGAGTAGAAATCTCCGATTGTTTGATCGCCTCCGGGTTGGGGCATCCCTTGCCTGCGGAAAGAGGCGTTATAGCGCAATTCTGTTGGCCATACTGCGGCATCGGGGGCCGGATGTAGTATCTCTTCCGCTACAGGCCAGTCTTGCCGTGCAACTCCATGCTCATCGCGCCACCTGACAGGATAGGGAGTTTGACTGAATGTTGCTTCTGAGCCACCTGTGCCCTGACACAGGGTATCGCCTGCCTGGCAATCGTATGCAAACACGTCGCCGGTATGGTTGAGCACGATATCGAGAATGACGTACAGTCCAAGTTCGTGAGCTTCATCGACCAGTACCCGTAGCTCGTGCTCGGCCTTTGATGGAGCAGATGCAAAGCGCGGCTCAACTTGCAGGAAATCCTGGATGCCGTAGCCATGATATGTTCCGGGGCTGTACTGGCAATTTTTGAGCACCGGGGAAAGCCAGATCGCGCCGGCACCCAGGTCTCTCACATAAGCTAGTTGCTGGCGCACTCCATCCAACGTCCCTCCCTGGAATCCTCCATAGATGCTATCGTAGGGCATGTGGCGTGGAGGCGTGCCAGGATTGTTGAAGCGATCAAGCATCAAGAAATAAATCCACTGGTCGCGCCAGTCCTCCGGCGAGGGAAAGGGCGGCGCTACTTCAACGCTCTGGCCATCCAGGCTGATGACCCTCCTGCCCTGCTGTCTTGCCCCCGCAAGGGTAGCCCGTACCTCCGCGTCCCAGATGCTCTTTGCCATTCAGCTTGCTCCTTACCTATGGTGTACATAGCTCATTCATATAGCGGAGCCATGCCAGGAGTTCTTCGATTGGCGGCAGATCGGCCTCGTTTTCTTCAATCCATTGCTCATTAAGCGCACCATAGCGGTCGGCCAGCACGATACTAGGCGTAAGCTCTTCTGTTGCGCTATCCCACTGTGTATAGCGCGAGATCACTTCTCCCTTTGGATCGGCCAGCAGCGGAAATGGCAAATGCAGCGCTTCCTGAGCCTGCAAATTGGCAAACACCGTATCGGGCGTAATCGCAAGTATCGCGCAGTGTTCCTCGCGCAAAGCCCTGTATGCACCGGCAAAAGCCCTCAACAAACCTCGTGTCTCGCTCGTATCCACACTGCGCGTGAACAGCAGCACAAGATGCTCGCGCTGCTTGTAATCCCAGGTGCTATGCGGCATGCCATCCGTCCCCGGCAGGGTAAATACCGGGATGATCTGTCCCTTTTCAAGGAATTTCTGTGCTTCTGACATTGCAATCCCTCTCGCTAACAAGTAACCATAGTGGTTGTTTGTTTCCCATTGTACCGCAAAGAAGGGATAGTATGCTGCAAAGGCAACTTATCATTCTTAAAAGTAAAGTCCTCGCAGAAGTATGGCAACACCTCGAGCGTCGCCAGCAGCGAAGTCAGGAGGGCTGAGGCTGTCAGGCGATAGACCAGGATGGGCAACACTACAGAGGTGATGGCCGTGCCGAGCAGCGAGATGCCACGGCCCGACCAGTAGAAGATGAATGATCGATCACGCCAGAGGCTGGTAGCGGGTACATGGGTTTCAGGCATGCACTATGTCCTCTTTATTCCATCCCATCTTTGATGTATCCAAGCTCCTTGAATTTCCGGTAATTGGCATCGATAGTCTTCTTCAATTCCTGCTCAATGCCGTAATACCGGGCGATGCTCAACACGCATTTGATCACATCCTCTACCTCTTTCGCCAGTGCCATTTTGTCTGGTTCCCCGCGTTTCTGTAATTTTATGCCCATGCCCTCAAAATGATTAACTTCTGCGGCCAATTCTCCAGCTTCCTCACATAAGCGGGTGATGATGTGAAAAGGGCTATTCCCACCGGGAAATCGTGCATTGAGTCCATCGATTTGCCGGTAGATCTTTTCAATATCGTCGAGTGAATCCAAAGACATCGGCCCCTACAGTCGGTTGGTGAGTTATTTCGTTAATATGCATAATCAGCTCCTACAGCGAGCGTTCGAGCACAAGGTATGGTTGCATGCCTGATGAGAAGCGCTGCTCCCCCTTCCTGACAATCTTAAAACCCAGATGCCGGGCGAAGGCAAGGCCCGCTTCATTTTGCTCCAGCACTCCGGTACGAACGAGAGGCCAGCCATAATCCTCGCGAAAATGCTCAGCTATGCGCTGGAACACCTCAGTGCCCAGCCCTTGACGCTGGTAGGCTTTGTGAATCACCAGCGCTCCCAGCCAGGGCGTTCCATCCTCCTCCGCATTTTCCCAGTACTCGACGAAGCCAACCGCTTCACCGCTATCTTTTAGATAGCAGGCAAGCATGTGCCGCCCTGGCATAAGTTGCGCGATATACCAATCCCGTTGCCATCGCTTAAGATCGTATCGCCCTGCTTCTCCTTCCGACCCCTCCACCAGTTGCAGAAAGTCGGGATTACTCAGGTGAACCGGTAACACTTTCTCGAGATCACCTGCTGTGATCTCTCGGATATACAGCCGTTCGCTTTCGAGGTTAATCATAATTCCTCCTCTGACCCGCTTAGCCAGTATTGCGAACCATCGCGAGTGCGGTTCATGAAGCGATACTCGTACAGTGCCCGCCGCAGAGCCGCAGCATCGTTAAAGGTGCTATGCAGCAGCAGGATTTCATTCACCTCTTTCTCGCTATACACGCGCCCCGGCTCAAAGAAGCTCGCCAGGTATTCCAGGACCAGCAGCTTATCCCGCTGTTTCGATGGAGGCCACATCGTCAGCCGGCCACTCCTATCCAGAAAACGCTTCAGGTCCTGAGAAAGCGTTTCATCCTCGGCCTCTGGCAGACCCCCTACCTGTTTCGTCTCCCCTGATACAAGCTGTTCAACGGCACGAGCGGTTCGGGCAAAGTAGAAAGAACTCAAGCGGTAAGTTTTATTTGCACCCTCGCCACGTCGTTCATAGAGATATCCCATCGAGACGAGTTGCTTGAGGTGCCGCGAAACGCTCGACTGGCTAAGCTCAAGTCTGGCAATAATATCCTGGGCATGCATTTCATCCTCTTGCATGAGCAGGTCAATGATGCGCAGGCGTGTCTCATCGGCAAGCGCAGCAAGTCGTGCTCGTAATTCTGCTCGTCCTACAGGAGTAGCGCGCAGGAGGCCAACATCATAGTTGGGTGGCTCGCTGAAGAACAACCTTTTGCTTCCATCGCTTTCCCAGAGCGTGATATGCCGCCCATTATGCCACGAAGGAACGAGGATGATCTCCGAGCTATCCGTCAATCTCCCAGCTATAGCAGGAGGAAGCTCGCGCCCGGTAAACATGCGAAAGGTTTCATCAATCGTTGCTTCCTCGTCAAGACTACGCGTGAACATCTCAGCCTGCCAGCGCAGCGAGGCCTGCACCCGCCTCCATTCAACCGCAAACGTCGTCTTCCACAACTCTTCGAGATGTGAAACAATCAACTTGTGCAGCGCCAGAGGCTCATTGAGCAGCCCATGAACTCCGGCTTGCAGCTCTGGATCAAAGGGAGTATCAACCTGAACATACTCAACACAGGTCAGGTAAGCCGGCAGGTCGCTCAGCAAGCGTTCCAGGCTGGGGGCTTCCATCGCACCTTCGGATGATACACGGTGCGAGAAACGTACACGTAGCCGCTCAAGGACTTGGTCGCGTAGCATGTAGGGGTCCTGTTCGCTTAACTGTTTCAAGTAGGTGGGAAAGTCCTGTACATCCTGCCCTGGAATAAGCGCATCGCGCAGCCCCTCGAACACCAGCCGGTTAGTATGGCGGCGTTCAGGCGAAAGTTCTCTTGCCGCCTCTACCATCCATGTATTGAGGCCCGTCAATTGTACTGCCGTGAGCAATGAAAAGCTATTCAGCGCATTATACACCGGCTCAAAAGCAACACGAACAAGAACATCCTGTTGTGGTAAAAGCACAACATCCATGATAATATCTCCTTTACTCGTTTATGCGGTTATTCGCATAATTAACTTAGGAGAGTTTAGCAGGAAGGAACTGGAATGTCAAGAGAGGCGTGTGGCCGAAAAATCCTTGCAATCGTTACGCGAAAGACGCATAATAAAGACAGTTCAGCGAATGTCTGCGCGGAGGTTGAAGACATGCAAGGAAAGATGAAGGCCATCCTCAAAGCTGAGGCAGGGCCTGGAGCAAAGGTTGCTCTGGTTGATATTCCTCCTGTTGGCCCGCATGATGTACTCGTTCAGGTGAAAGCTGCCTCCATCTGCGGTACAGACATGCATATCTATGAATGGGATGCCTGGGCGCAGAGCCGTATGAGCATTCCTCGCATTTTTGGCCACGAGTTTGCCGGCGAAGTCGTAGAGGTAGGCAACGAAGTAACTGCTGTTGTGCCGGGTGATTTTGTCGCGGCAGAAACGCATATTTTCTGTGGCCACTGCTACCAGTGCCGTACCGGCCAGGCTCATGTATGCCGCAATGTCCAGATACTGGGCATCGATCGCGATGGAGCCTTCGCCGAGTACATCGCTATTCCCGAGAAGGTGGCCTGGAAGACCGGCAAGGAAATTGATCACAGCGTCGCCTCTATTCAAGAACCCTTCGGCAATGCCGTTCATGCTACGTTCGTGGGCGATATCACCAACAAAACGGTTGCCGTTTTTGGCTGCGGGCCTATTGGCTTGTGGGCAGTAGGGCTGTGCCGTGTATCGGGTTGCAGCACTATTTTTGCTATGGAACCTCACCACTTGCGCATGGAAATTGCCGCAAAGATGGGCGCGGATTACGTACTCAATCCAGCCGAAGTCGATCCGGTT